>NZ_ANOH01000120.1 GCF_000346505.1 Aporhodopirellula sallentina SM41 | reverse complement strand
CCTACGGTCTCGGTACGATGGCGGAGGATTTGCCGTCTTTTGTCGTCATGACTTCGCAGGATCGTCAGGGATCGTGCGGGCAACTCTTCTTTGACTACTACTGGGGTTCCGGATTCTTGCCCGGGAAACACCAGGGCGTGCCGTTTCGCGGTGCGGGCGATCCGGTGTTGTATTTGAGCAACCCGGCGGGCGTTTCTCGCGAAGCTCGGCGGGAAATGCTCGACGGGCTTTCGCAAATGAATCACTTCGCACATCAACGCTATGCCGACCCTGAAATTGAAACCCGCATCGCGCAGTATGAGATGGCGTTTCAAATGCAGGCGAGCGTCCCTGAGTTGACCGACTTTTCAGACGAACCGCAGAGCGTTCTGGACATGTACGGTCCCGACGTTCACCGCAAAGGAAGCTACGCGTACAACTGTCTGATGGCACGTCGGTTGGCCGAACGCGGCACCCGCTATATCCAATTGATGCACGCCGGATGGGATCAACACGGCAACCTTCCGAAGCAGTTGCCGATTCAATGCGAAGATACCGACGCCCCGAGCGCGGCGTTGGTCAAAGACTTGAAAGCACGCGGCATGCTCGATGACACGCTCGTAATCTGGGGCGGTGAATTCGGCAGAACCCCTTTCGTCCAAGGTGACATCAACAATCCGAACGCTCACGGACGAGACCACCACCCGCGAGCGTTCACGATGTGGTTAGCGGGCGGTGGAATCAAACCCGGAACGATCCACGGCGCGAGCGATGAGTTCGCATTCCATGTCGCAGAAAACCCGGTGCATATTCGCGACTTACAGGCGACGTTGTTGCATCTGTGTGGAATCGATCACGAGCGTTTCACCTATCGACACCAAGGCCTCGACTTCAAATTGACCGGAGTCGAACCAGCCAAGGTCGTGCACGATATTGTCAATGGATGATCGAAAGAGACCGACGTAAACACGCTGCAAAAAACCGGTTCACGAGGTTTCCGGCTCGGTTCTACGTCGGCTTGCTGATTGACCGGACTGCGGCAATCTTCTTTTGCAGGAATCGTATTTCGGGCGTTTGTTTCGCCAACGACGCTGCCTTCTCAAACGATTCGATGGCTTCGGCGTGTCGTCCGATTCTGCGGAGGAATTCCCCACGTGCGGAGTGCGCGAGATAGTACTGCTCGATCGTTTCCTGCAGCAGCAATCGATCGACAATCTCGAGGCCAAACTCCACGCCGTCTCTCATTGCGACTGCGACGGCACGATTGAGTTCCACGATCGGGTTCTCGCCGAACCGCAGCAACACGTCGTAGAGGGCGACGATCTGCGCCCAATCGGTTTCCTCTGAAGTCGGGGCCTCGGCATGAATGGCAGAGATCGCTGCTTGGATCGTGTACGTTCCGGCGAGTCCTGTTCGAAGTGATTGCTCAACGAGTTGCTGCCCCTCGGCAATGTGTCCTCGGTTCCAACGCGAACGATCTTGATCTTCGAGCAGCACGATGTCGCCCTGATCATCGGTACGCGCGTCACGCCGCGATTCGTGCAACAACATCAAGGCGAGCAGCCCAGAGACTTCCGCGTGCGGCAAAAGTTCGAGGAGTAGACGTGCCAAACGAATCGCTTCGTCTGAAAGATGAGAACGCGTCAACGTCTCACCGCTCGACGCCGAATACCCTTCGTTAAAAACCAGATAGATGACCGAGAGTACCGCGTCGAGACGATTGGGAAGCTCCGTCAGTGACGGGATGGAAAAGGAGATTCCGGCCTTACGGATCTTTGCCTTTCCGCGGACGATTCGCTGGGCCATCGTCGATGAAGGGACTAGAAACGCCCGTGCAATCTCTTCCGTTGACAGTCCACAAACTTCGCGTAGCGTCAACGGAACTTGAACCTTGGGATCAATCGCCGGGTGACAGCATGTGAAGATCAATCGCAATCGATCGTCTTGAATCTCAAGACCGGCCGGCGAACCGTTAAGCGATTCAAGCTCCGCAACGCGACGGGTTAGTTCAGGGTGTAACTCGGCGAGACGTTTGCGTCGACGGATCATGTCAACAGCTTTAAAACGTGCCGTCGACACCAACCATGACACGGGATTGCCTGGAATCCCCTCGACCGGCCACTTCTGTACTGCGGCGCTGAACGCGTCGTGCATCACCTCTTCCGCGAGATCGAAATCGCCGAGTAGCCGAACCAACGTCGCGTACACCTTGCGTGAATCATTGCGATAGATTCGGTCGATTTCGTCTGGATGCACCACAACACTCTTTCGCGATGTCACTCGTTGCCCGCGTATGCTTTTGTCAGCGCCGCGATGTCGAGTTTTTTCATTTGCCAGAGTGCTTTGAACATCCGTTGAAGTCCTGCCGGACTATCGGCTGCGAACCAATCTTCCATCACAGAAGGCCATACCTGCCAACACATCCCGAACGGGTCTTTAAGCCATCCGCAGGCGAGTTCCTGCCCGCCATCGCCAAGCAAATCATCCCAAAGGCGGTCGATTTCCTCTTGCGAGTCACACACAATTGCCAACGAGAACGCTTCGGTAAATTCCCATTGTTGACCTGCATTGAGAGCGATTGTTCTCATGCCGCACATTTCAAACTCAACGGTCAACACCGATTGATCACTCGGGTTGACTACCTTGCGAATGATGTGGGAATCGGGAATGACAGAGACGTAGAAGTCCGCCGCCTCTTCGGCGCGATCGCAGTATGAAAGAAACGGTGTGATTCGTTGTTTGATCTTCATGAGAGCATCGAGAGATCGTGGAGAGTAAACAAAAATGGTGGTAAAACGGACCGCACATTAACGAGAAACCGGAGCGTGCGAGAACGGGCAGCTCACCCCGATACTCCATGTCATGGCGTCGGTGGCTTTTCGGGTTAGGAGTCCATCGACGCAGTTGTGTCCTTCTCGGGAGTCGCAACCTCCGGCAACGGGGCCAGCGGGCGGATTTCGACCGTGCCTTTTTTGGACGGTGGCAACCGCGCCGCGATGGCGATTGCTTCATCGAGGTCGTCAACATCGATAATGTAGTAGCCGCCGAGTTGTTCGGTGGTCTCGGCAAACGGTCCGTCGACGATCTGTTGTTTGCCGTCACGCACTCGAACACTCGTTGCGGTCGAAATTGACTGAAGGGGCGAGGCCGCACACCATTTGCCTTGTGATTCGAGTTCTTTGCTGATCGCCATCGATTCAATCATGCACGACTCGCGTTCTTCTTCTGTCCAGCAGTCTTCATTGCCATAGATTAGCAGCATGTATTTCATCGGATCACCTTATTGGTTTTGAGCAGGAAGTTGCTATTGAGTAGGTAGTTGCTGGTCTCCGGGAACCATCACCATCCATCCGACGCCGAATGGATCGGTGGCCATTCCGTATTTCGTCGCCCAGAACGTTTGGGTGAGAGGCATGTCGACTTTCCCATCCTTCGAGAGCGCATCGAAAACACGCTCGGCGTCTTCCTCGGTCGGAACCGATAGACTCAGACGGAATCCGTCGAAGTGCGCCGGCTCGCCACATCCGTCCGACGCAAATAGCGTTTGCTGACCGACCTGAAAGGTGGCATGCATAATTTTTTCGGCATAACCTTCGGGGAGCGTGCCCTCGGGCATCGGTTCAGGCGAATCCTGCCACCGCATCTGCATCACAATTTCAGCACCGAGGTTCGACTGATAGAACTCGAGAGCTTCTTCGCAGCGTCCGCCGAAGAATAAATACGGTTGCAGCAAGGCGTCCTTGGCGGCCACGTTGCATCGGAGTCGGCTTTCCTGCTCCGCGATTTCTCCAGAGGAATCCGAATCCGCGAAGTCGCTCATTTCGTAGAACGGGCGTATTTCGATGTCGGAGTCTTCGATCATCGGGTTCGGACACTTCCTTACCCACGCGACAGCCTCCTGCATGTTTTCGACTTCCCATACCCAATATCCCGCGATCAATTCTTTGGTTTCGGTGAACGGGCCATCGGTAACGATTCGATCGGGACCGGAGAAGTGAACGCGGATGCCCTCGGAACTGGGTTTGAGACCGTCGCCGGATCGCATCACGCCAGCCTTGGCCAGCTCTTCATTGAACCGTCCCATTTCGGCGAGTTGATCCTCGCTAGGCAGTTTCCCCGACTCAGAACTCGGGCTCGCTTTGACGATCACCATCACTCGCATGTTTCATTTCCAATGTTGGTAGTAGTTACAAAAACGGCATCCACGCCGATGTATAAAGGCGTTATCGATTTTCGTGACTCAGCACGCCACGAAGGAACGGTTAGCTTTGGATTTGCGTGAGAGAAAGGTGATCATACTCGTCGCGTCTTCGCCACCATGAATACGGTTCCGTTTGAGGCCAACCGCGAGGAGAGTCTTCCCATGTTTCTTGACGGCCAAACGGTGCCATATCCAGAAGCGTGAAGTGGCTCATCAGCGTTTCACACCCGCGTTTTTCCGTAAAGTATGTTTGATAGATATCATCACCATCGCGAAGGAACATGCTGAGGCCGTGGTGTTCGCCCTGAGAGGTTGAAACGCCGAAATCTTCGTTGAAGGTGGTCCCCAATGACGAATACCAGGGGAACTGCCAATCCATCCGCTGCTTGTAGGGTTTCAAATGTGCCAGCGGGGCACGAGACACCAACGCCAACGACAAACCTCGCGCGTGAAGGTGGGCGAGCGGCCCGAGATGGTCAACGAGCGTCGAACAACCAACGCAACCTGCGTCTGGCCATCCGCCGACATCCTCCGCGAACATGAAGTGATAGATCGCGAGTTGACGTCTCCCGTCGAATAGGTCGACGAGGCGACGTGGCCCCTCGGTTCCTTCGAAAACGTATTCCTTCTCGATCTTGACCATCGGAAGGCGACGACGCTCGGCCGACAATGCATCTTTGTCGCGAGTATGCTCCTTCTCTTTTTCACGCAGTCGCTCGAGCGCCGCGTGCCACTCTTGCCGAGAGACGATTCGCGGAAGCCCGGTTGCCGATTCCGTTTGGTGACCGCTCGGGGGAGCAGTCGAGCTTCCGTTCGACTCTTCATCTCGCGTTTGTTGAAACTCTCCCTCACGGGTGGCAATCATCGCGTTCACTGTTTCGTCTGCGGGACGAATTTCAAACGGACCGATCGATACGCCCGGATGATGCGACATCAACGAGATCGCATGGTTGAGGTCTCTCGCCTCGAGGAAAAGAATGCCGCCCAACACTTCCTTGGTCTCGGTGAAAGGCCCATCGCAGACCCCCAGCGAGCCGTTTTTCTTGCGAAGCGTCACCGCGTTGCGAGCCGACTGCAACGCTTCCCCACCGATGAAATGACCTCCACGACGGAGTTCATCGTCGTACGCAAGACACTCTTCCATCTTCATGTGTGCCTCCTGCTCCGATAGCCCTTCCCATTTCGATTCATCGACGAAGCCCATGCAGATGAATTTCATTCTTTCCCTCTCCAATCGAATTGGCGTGGTGGAATCGACAGCATGAAAACTGAGTTTGGAGAGTAGTCGACCGGGACGAATCGAAATCGACAGCCGGCGACAGAAAAAGTCGATGTTTTCTGTGACTCACCACAGACCGCGAGAGGTCACCGCCACACGCGATGATTGCGTTCGTGCTGCCGAATCATCAGGCAGTGTTCATTTTCCCGGTGATGGACACACGACCAGATAGATTACGGCAACCGCAAAGGGCCGGGATGATGAATCGTTGTCGCGTTGGCGGCATCGCCGGGCATCTCGAGGTGTTGAAATGTCCGTCGATTGCTCTTTTTGCCGTTCGCGGGCTTGGGCTCACCCTCATTTTGAGACAAGGAAGGGCGGGCGTTGCGGTCGGGAGTCGGGTTGCTCGGGACCGTGTCACCGGTCTGTTCGGTCCATTCCTGGAGCGCGTTTCGGGTACGCTCTAGCACGGATTGTTGCTCGGGATTGGCAGCGAGGTTCTGCAGTTGATTGGCATCTTTTGACACGTGATATAGTTCTTCTTCCGGGCACGATTCGAGAAACAGCGGCATCTGCTCGGAATTCAATTTGCCGTTTCGGTAGGCGTCCCACAATTCGACGCCGGCACCGCCCTGATAGGCTTCGACACACAAATTCTGCTGCTCGGGATATTGATTGCGGATGTAGAGCCAATCGCCGAACCGGACGAGACGCTCGTGGTTTCGAAAGACATGCCAGTTGTGTTCGGCAAAAACCACCTCGCGAGTTACTTCATTCGTATCATCGAGAATCGGTTTGAAACTGACTCCCTGAATGCGTTCGTCGATCTCAACGTTGGCAAGGTCGAGAATGGTTGCCGACACGTCAATCGAACTGATCAGTCCGTCAACCGTGGCGGGCTCAGATCGTCTGGGATCGTGAACGACAAATGGTGTTTTGATGCCACTGTCATACAGCCTTGTTTTGCAGCGTGGGAACGGCCTTCCGTTGTCAGCCATCACGATAACGTACGTGTTGTCGAAAACTTCCTGACGCCGCAGCTCAGCTACGACCTCGCCGATGAAAAAATCGAATCGACTCACCTCGTGGTAGTAATTCGCGAAATCGACGCGGGTCTGTGGACCGTCGAACAAATAGGGTGGTACTCGCACATCATCGGGACCGTAGTTGGGGGTGTTTGCAGTCACGCCCCACGGACGGTGAGCGTCCGTGGACGCGAACCAACAAAAGAACGGCTGATCCTTTGGCCGATCGCGTAGGAGCCCAACCCAATCTTCTTCTTTGCCAACACCCTTGCCCCTCGAAATCTGCGAAAACGCGGCATTCGCGTTGGCCCCCATGTGATGTTTGCCGGACAGCACTGTGTAATACCCATCATCCTTCAAACATTCAGGAAACAGCACCGATCCGGCCGGCAATTCGGTGTGCAGTTCCGGTGCTCCGGTGTTGTGCGGGTACCGACCAGTGATGATGCTGCAACGACTCGGGCTGCAACTGCTCGTTGTCAGATACGCATTGTCAAAGCGCAGCCCGGCACCGGCCAAGGCGTCGATGTTGGGGGTCTGAATATGCGGATTGCCGTAACAACCGATGTCTTCCTGTGAAACATCGTCCGCGATAAAGAGGACAAAGTTAGGCCGTTCCGCGGAAGCGAAACAAGGAAGCAGAAAAGCACACGCCAACGCCGTGAATACCAATCGCATGATGAATGAACGCTTTCCAAGAGAGTTTCGTTTTCGCAACAGCATAACCCAACCTGCGGTCGATCGGGGCTGACGCTATTGATTGCGTCTACGACTGCGCACGCAGTTTCCGCTGCGGCGTCCGCAGTTCGCTGAGCCACGGTTGGACCAAAACCGAAAGGGCAATCACGACGGCGCCGACGTAGAAACTCGTGTTGAGATCGCGATGATCGTGAAAGACCAGCGATCCGAGTGCGATGCCGTAAACGGGTTCGAGGTTATTGGCGAAGTTGATTGTAAAGACGCTCAACCGTTCGAGCAGTTGGATGTACACGTGGTAGCCGTAGATAGTGCACGCGGCCACGAGGATCAGTATCCAAATCCACTGCAATGTAGAAAGGGACCAACTGCCCGTTGAGAGATTCCACCCAAACACAGCCGAAACCGACAATGCCGCCGCGCAGAACACCGTCGATCCCGCCATTTGATAGGTGACGATCACAATCGGCGGGGCACATCCAAAGAGTTGGCCATTGAAGATCGAAAACAAACACGCCAGAACGGCGGCAACAATGGCCACCACCACACCGGATTGAAAGTGCGCGTGACTTTGGTAGATCACCACCACCCCGACCGCGGCAACGACGCCGAGCACCAGATTAACGACGTTGAAGCGGACACGCCTGACCAGCATCGGTTCGAGAATCGCGGTCCAAAACGAGACCGTCGCCATCCCGATCATGCATACCGAAACAGACGCGATCTTCACGGCAACGAAGAACAAAATCCAATGCGCACCGAGCAGCATCCCGTTACCGATCAACAGGATGGCCACCCGTGGGCGAATCGCAAGGTGTTTGCGCAGCAAGGCCGCCAACAATAGGCTCGCGAGTAGGCTGCGAATGAAGACCAACTGCGTTGAACTGAGGTCAACCAAGTTACCGAGGACGGCGGTTAGCCCCCACAATAGGATCACAAAATGTAGTTTGACGTAGTCGAGCACAGAATCAACCGCGGATAGCGAATTGGAAAACGACACGCACCGAACGCGTGCATGAGATGTGATGGGACGTCGAACAAGGTAGGCAAGCGAACGAGATCGTGAAATCGGATCGGCTATCTTGTCATTTATCGATGGGCTCGCGTCGAGATCATCTATCGAGAACGATACTGACGCGGCGACATTTGATAGCGAGCCAGGAAGAGCCGATTGAAGTTGGCGAGGTTGTTGAACCCGCAGTGGAACGCGATTTCCGATACCGTGCGTTTGCTCTCGAGCAGATCACGGGCCGCCCGGCTGAGTCGGAGTTCGATGACGTACTCTTGAAACGTCCGGCCGAGTCGTCTCCGAAAATAGCGACTAAGCGATTGCGGATGAAGGCGGGCGACTTTCGCGATTTCAGCCAGTGGGATCGTTTCCTTCCAGTGGGCGTCGATATAGCTGAGGATCCGCTCGAGCCGTTTGTCAGGCTCGAGATTCTCAGTCGCCATAAAATCATGGCTGGCCATTTGCTCGCGTTCGGTATCGCTGCTCAGGATGTCCATCAACTCGACGAGACGACTGATCCGCTGTGGCCCCACGGGCGTTTTGAACAACCGCGTCATCATACGACATCCGTCCTTGCGAACCGCGTCAGAAAAACACAGACCCCGCGACGAGTCATGAATCAACTGCCGGATCGCTCGGCATTCGGGCAGTTCGAAAAATCCCTGCCCGAGTGCGTCGAGCCGGAACTGAACGACTCGAGAATGCGACTTTTTGCATTTCCAGTTCTTGTACCGGTGAGGCAGCAGGGGGCCAAACATGGCGAGGTCGCCCGGTTCGTAGTTGTCGAACCGGTCGCCGACCAAACGCTCCCCGCGGCTGGCGACGATGTGCGTGATCTCGACTTCGGGGTGGAAATGGTGAGGGCAATCGAAGTCTTTGTCGATCCACTCAAGGCACCGAAACGAAGCCTGCTCGTCCGCGGTGATTTTTTCGTAGATCATTCGCATGTGAGACGCCTCCGGTAACGCCATCGGATCTTTTTTTTCGATAACAGGTGAAGATAGTATAGGTTTGAGTGAGCGTAAGCGTAGTGGTCGTCGGGATTTGCTGTGATACTCCCGGAATGAGCACGACACCCAACTATGCGTTGCCCGAAAAAGGCATTCTGAACGACGTTCTCTCCGATTTGGTGCGGCCACCCCGGACGCTCCGGCCGAGTCGAATCTTGGTGGTTGCCTGTGGAGTGAAGATTCACTTCCCATGGGACAAAGCCTGCCAGCGGTACGACGCGGCGTACTCGGAAGTCTGCTCGGCGACCGCCGACTTACCGGTGGAGATCGTTCGAGCGGACGAGCCTTTCGAGGATCCGGATGCTCTTTGCGAACTGCTCGATCGAGAGCTGAACAAGGGGCTGGCCGGGATCGTGTTTTTCCACGCCGCATACACCGCCGGTGAAATCGGATCGCACCTCGGCCGATGGTTGCTCGATCACAAGGTGCCGCTGCTTTCTTGGGCGTGGCCGGAACCGGGCAACGGTGCGTCCAACGAAGCCAATAGTCTGACCTGTCAGAATTTCTTGCAGCAGATGTGGACGCAGATGGGCGTGCCCTACGCGTGGTTGCATGAACAGATCGATCCGTCGGCTCATCCGACTCTACGCAAATTCTCGCGAGCGACGTTTGCACGAGATCAATTTCGTCACGCGAAGCTACTGCACGCCGGTGGTTCACGGGTGACGGCGTTCTATGACGGCGAGGTGGATGAACTCGCCGTGATGAGAAATCTCGGTTGTCGATTCGACAGGATCGACCTCGAGGCGGTTTATCAACATGCGAACAAACGGTTCACCGATGCGGACGTGAACCGTTTGAAAGACGCTTTGATCGGTCACCCCGGATGCGCGGCGGTGCAGGTGCCTGAAGAACAAATATTGCAAACATACCGGTTTGGTCTGGGTATCCTCGATTTGGCCGCCGAACACGGATACATCGGTGCGACGGTGAAGAGTTGGCCGGAGTTGTTTGATTGCTATCAATGCGCAATCGACGGTTCGGTTTCGATGATGAACGATTATGGCTTCTGCGTCGCCGAAGAAGGCGAGATGAACGGGCTGCTGTCGTCGCTCGCGTTGTGGTTGTTGTCCAACGGCGACGCGGTTCCAACGATGATGGATTTGTCGCTGTGGAAGGTGCCCGAAAATCGATTGGGGATTTGGCACTGCGGTGCATCCCCGACTCGACTGTTAAAACCTGGCACTCAGTTTTCAGCAACTCGGCATTCGATTCTTGAAAACGGCGATCCCAAAACCGCGGTCGGTTTGATGCTCGAGTTTTTGTTGGCCAACGGGCCGATCACGGCAATGCGATACCAGGCTCCTGACGCGACAAAATGGTTTGCCTTTGAAGGTGAATTCGTGGATACCGAACTGGACTACCGCGGCACTTACGGTTTGATGAAACCGACGAGCAAGGCCAACATTGGGCAAATCATGGGAACGATTTTCGACGCCGGGCTCGATCACCACTGGAGCGTCGGATACGGGCACTGGCATGAAGAACTGCGAATGCTGAATCATTTCTGTTCGCTCACCGAAGTGCCGCTTCGCCAATCCGACGCCAACTATGGATTGAGCCGTTAAAAGATGAAGAATCAGGAACACTACAACGCGTGCGAGACATTGGCCGATTTTCTCGCCGAAAGAGAGTCGACGCTCCATGATTTGCCGGTGGTGATGGGGTTTGATGCCTTCGTTGACGAATCCATTCGCATCGTGGGTCAACGCCACTCGCCGGAATCTTATCAACCGATGCCGACCATTGCCGACTTCGGTGCCTGGGCAGCCGCGGCGACCGGTCGGAGTGGGCTACGGGAATTCGTCTGCGAGGAAGTCACGGCGGGCGGTTGCACAGTGAACATGGGCGATGGCATCGCCACGATGGGAATCCCGTTGGTTGCGTTCTCTGGCGTCGGCAATCCACCGCATTCGGTCTTCCATGATTTCATGCAGAAATGCGAAGTGGTCTATTCTCTTGGAATGGACCCGGGGCGGGCGATCGTGACGGAGTTTGATGACGGCAAGCTGATGTTTTGCGCCGTCAGTCACTTTGCCAATGTCACGCCCAACTATCTGCGCGAACAATTCGCCGACGGTGTCTTTCGAGCCGCATGCGAACGGGCCAGTGGCATCGCGTTTACGAGTTGGTCCGTTTATCCGTACATGACGCAGTGTTGGAACTTTCTCGTCGAGGAAGTGTTTGCGGGAATGACGCACCGACCGCATTTCTTTTTCGACCTCGCCGATCCCGCGAGCCGGACGACGGAGTCGCTCGTCGAGATGGTTCATTCACTCGAAGGATTCGAAACGGTCGGCCGAGCCACGCTCAGCGTCAACGGAAACGAGGCGAACCAAATCGGCCGTGCGTTCGGATGGCCCGAAGGCGGGCAGAGTGCGGAGACCTGGGAACAGTTGGCGAATCGCATCCGCGAAGAAGCCGGTATCAGCGAAGTGAGTATCCACCTCGTTGATTCAGCAACGTCGGCGACCCCCGACGAGTTACAAACGGTTGGTGGCCCCTTTTGCGTGAAACCCAAACGAAGCGTCGGCGCGGGCGACCGATTCAACGCTGGCTATCTCGCAGGATTGTTGTTGGACCTGAACGTGGCGGACCGGTTGCGGCTCGGTTGTGCGAGTTCGGGGTTCTTAGTGCGTCAGGGCAAAAGTGCGTCCTGGCAGGAACTCATCGAGTTTCTACGACGTTGGGCGATCGGTGAGATTGAAAACTAGATAGGAACAGGCATTTGAAAACCTTAGATAAAAAACTCGACAATTTGCGTCGCAATCCTGACGCGAATGACTTCATCATCGCCGATGCTAAAGACGCAGACATGGCGTGGGGAATCGCGGCACCGGGGCGACCTTACCCCGACGACGGGCGAGATCGGTTTTACTCGATGCCTGAATTCCTCGATCAAATGCGGGAAATGGTCGCGAGTGGATACATCGATATTCTGCTGGCGTCCAATTCAGCGATGAGCGTGCTCGCCCATCGTGACCAACTGTTTGCCGACAGCCCGGTCACGCCGGCCATTCGGGCAAACGACACGACCGATGTTTGGATCAGCCGCGCGGCCAACTATCGCGATCTGCCATCGAGGCCGTTCAGATCGAGCAATCTCCACGAGGCTCAATACGGCAGCCTGACCGCACCGAGCGATGGAGAACCAGTCGTCAATTTGGGGCTCTATTCGATCACGTTCAACAATGATCTCGATGCCGACTACAACAGTTTGACTGCGTTCAAGGAGTTTCGAACCGACGCCGCTGCATGTGGGTTTGAATACTTCCTAGAAGTCTTCGCTCCGAACGTGGAAGACTGTAGCATCGCGCCGGAGAACATCCCGGCGTTCGTCAACGATTCCCTGGTGCGAGCGTTAGCGGGCGTGGGACGTGCTCACTGGCCAAAGTTTTTGAAGATCCCTTACTTTGGCCCCAAGCCAATGGAGGAACTGGCGGCTTACGATTCGGATTTGATTGTCGGCATCCTCGGTGGCGGCAGCGGGACAACCTACGACGCGTTCAAGCAACTCTCCGAAGCGCAGAAATACGGCGCCCGCGTGGCACTTTATGGACGCAAAATCAAAGACGCCGAACACCCGCTATCGATGGTGAAATATCTTCGTGCGATCGTCGACGGAAACATCACTGCCGAAGAAGCGGTCAAGGCGTACCACGGCGATCTTCAAAAACTCGCCATCGCCCCCAAGCGGGATCTTCAACACGACAGCGAATTGACCGCCACCGAACTCAGTTATGCACGTTAGCCCGATGATCGAAAAACTACAGTCATCGGAAGAACGGGCCTGTGCGGGAATTTGTAAAGACCAAACATGTTGCAGAGCTTTAGCGAATCGCAAAGGCACAACGCGTCGCGACGGCATCAAGGCATGAAAGGCGACGTGAGATGACAACTTCGTTTGAGAACATGCTGCGTGACCGCGGCTTTCTACAATCGCAATCACCGACGCTGACGCCGTTGACCGGTGGTGTCTCGAGCGAAATTTATCTGGTTCGCGATGGCGATCGACGTTTCGTCGTCAAACGGGCCTTGGAAAAACTCAAGGTGCAGCAGGATTGGTTCGCCGACACGTCTCGCAATCAGAGCGAGCAGGCGTTTATGCGGTATGTTGCCGGGTTTCGTCCCGATGCGATGCCAGAGATCTACCGTTGTGATGCCGAGGGTGGTGTGTTCGCGATGGAGTATCTCGACGGTTTCAGCAATTGGAAACAGGACCTGCTCGACGGGGAGTGTGACATGTCGCTCGCTCGAAGCGTCGGCGAACTTCTCGGCGAGATTCACGCAACCACGTGGGGAGATCCCAAGGTCGCCGAGCAATTCGACACCATTGCCAATTTTGATCAACTCCGAATCGATCCCTATTTACGTGGTGCGGCGGATAAAAATCCGGATCTCGGACCACAATTGCTCAACGAAGCAGAGCGTTTGACCAAGAGTCGTCAGTGTCTGATCCACGGTGACTATAGCCCCAAGAATATCTTGCACCGAGACAACCGAGTTGTCCCGCTCGATTGCGAGGTCGCTTGCTACGCCGATGCCGCGTTCGACTTCGCGTTCCTCATCAACCACTTGTACCTGAAGTCACTCTACCACGCTCCCCGGCGGTTGCCTTTGGACGCGATGATCGAAGAAGTTCGCGTGGGCTATCGCGAAAAGAATCCTTCGCACTCGGCGGCAGTGGAAGACAACGTTGCCACGTTGCTGCCCATGTTGATGTTGGCGAGGGTCGATGGGAAGAGCCCGGTCGAGTACCTCGATTCGCAAAAGCAGAGCGTCATCCGAACCTTTGCCCGATCGCAAATCGCGTCTGGACCGACCGACCTCGACCAAACGCACAGCCAGTGGCTTCAAAACCTCCAACCCTTAGTGAATGAATGAAGATTGAATCCCTTGACGCCTACCAGATCTACGATTCGCGTGGCATGCCGACTGTAGAAGTCGAGGTCCGTTTGGCTAGTGGAGTAAAAGGCTACGGGCTCGTTCCGAGTGGAGCGTCGACGGGGCAGTTCGAGGCACTCGAAATGCGTGACGGCGACTCAAAGTCTTTTCGCGGAAGATCGGTTTTCAAAGCCGTTGAACACGTTCGCACCGAGATCGCATCGCTTTTGTCGGGGCATGACGTTTTCGATCAGTCGGGCATCGACCGGGCCATGATTCAACTCGATGGCACACCGAACAAAACTCGATTGGGTGCGAACGCGATCTTGGGTGTGTCGATGGCGGTCGCCAATGCGGCGGCGATCGAACGTGGCGTGCCGCTCTATGAGTCAATTGGCGGCGGCAAAGGGACACAGCTACCGTTGCCTGAGATTCAAATTATCGGCGGCGGTGCTCACGCGAATTGGCGGACCGACGTCCAGGATTACTTGGTCATCGCGACCGGGGCAAGAAACTACGCGGAGACGCTCGAAATTACATTCAACGTCTACCACGCCGCTGGGGATTTGATGCGAGAACGCAACAAGTACTACGGTCTCGCGGACGAAGGTGGCTATTGGCCGGAGTTTGAGAACAACGAAGACGCGTTGGAGGTCCTCGTCGAAGCGATGCAGCGTGCGGGCTACACGCCTGGAAAAGAGGCATCCATTTCGCTCGACATCGCGGCGAGCGATTTATACGACGAAGAAACGCAGACCTATCGATTCGGTTTGGAAAACAAAAGCTTCTCTTCCGAAGAGTTCTCGGCATTGTTGATCGATTGGTGCGAAAGTTATCCCATCATTTCGATTGAAGACCCGTCCGCCGATACCGATTGGGACGGGTGGAACCGAATCAACCAAGCGGTCGGCGAACGCGTTCAGATCGTGGGCGACGATCTTTTCACGACCAATCTAAAGCGGATCAAAGAAGGAATCGAACGCAAGGCTGCCAACAGTGTTCTGATCAAACTAAATCAGATCGGAACAGTGACCGAAACGATCGACGCCATCGAGTTAACTCAACAGGCCGGTTGGCTGCCGATCGTGTCGGCGCGCAGCGGAGAGACCGAAGACGCGTTCATCTGTCACCTCGCTGTCGCGACCAACGCCGGACAACTCAAAGTAGGTTCGTTCGCACGTAGCGAGCGAATGGTGAAGTGGAATGAAGTGCTGCGTATCGAACGTTTGTTGGGGCAAAACGCGACTTTCCAAAGTGCAGAGATCTTTTCCAAACTCAAACAGCTCTAGAAAATTGAGAATGTGATGAACAGGTTGATCGGGGTTCTGATCGCGGTGACCTTTGTGGCAATTTCAGACCGCGCGACAGGCAATGATCACACGGTGCACAGCGGTCACAAATTGGGCACTGATTTCGAGAGCCCGTCGCCTCGCGTGACCGAGGACTTTAACTTCGGTTGGCTGTTTGCGAAGTGCGATCGCTCGGATGGTTCTATTGCCGTTATCCCTGACGCGGATCTGAAGTTTCAAAAGATCAACCTGCCGCATGACTGGAGCATCCGGGAATCCTATCGCCAGGAAAACACTGCAGCGAGTACGGGATTCCTGCCCGGAGGCGTCGCCTGGTACCGCAAGTCATTTCGATTGCCGGCATCAGACCGCGGCCGAAACATCCGCATCGAATTCGACGGTGTTTACTGTCGGTCAGACGTGTGGATCAACGGACATCATCTCGGCTTTCGACCGAACGGCTATAGCAGTTTCTCATACGACCTGACGCCGCATCTACGATTTGGAGATTCGACAAACGAAATCATCGTCAAGGTCGATCACTCCGCCTATGTTGACTCGCGGTGGTACACGGGATCGGGGATCTACCGCAACGTTCGATTGGTCAAAACGGCACCGACGCATATTCCTCAGTGGGGCGTGCGAGTCACAACGCCACTGGTCCGTGAAGACCACGCCGCAATCAACGTTCGGGTCGAAATCGAGAAGTCCTCGACTCAAACAACGACTGCGGGAGAACCGATCGTTGAGGTTTGTGTCTTCGAAGGTGACGACCGCGTGTCGGATATCGTGCGGGCATCGAAACAAGACGACGGCTATCGAGCGAACGTCGGCTTGCCGAATCCGAAACGTTGGAGCACCGAATCGCCCTTCCTGTACCGGCTCGTTGTGAATGTTCGTGACACAGAAAAAACGCTCGATCGTGTCGAAACAACGTTTGGCATCCGTACGATTCGTTTCGATGCGGATCGCGGCTTCTTTCTCAACGATGTCTCGACAAAGATCAAAGGCGTTAATCTTCATCACGACGCTGGGGCAATTGGAGCGGCCGTCCCTAAAGCGGTTTGGAGGTATCGGCTTGCGAAACTCAAGTCGATCGGCGTGAACGCGATACGAATGTCGCACAACCCGCATTCGGTCGAATTGTTGGACCTGTGTGACGAGATGGGCATGCTCGTGATGGACGAGTTCTTCGACGAGTGGGATCGTCCGAAAGCAAAGAGCATCCGGTATCTCGGTGATCATCCGGATGAAACGATGGACGCCACAAACGGCTACACGAATTACTTCGATGAGTGGGCAGAACGTGACCTCAAAGATCTGATACGCAGAGACTTCAATCACCCATCAGTAATCATGTGGAGTATCGGAAACGAAATCGAATGGACCTTCCCGCATTACTCTCAAGTATTTGCACGTCTGAATCCGGAATCGGTGCAAGGTGAGACCGTACCGGTGTTTGATCCCGCGGTTGTCAAACCAGCGTTGGATGAAGTCACTGAAGGTGAAGACCCGCTCGCCACCATCGCTCAGCGACTGTCCAGGTGGGTAAAAGAAGAGGACATCACCCGACCGGTGACCTGCGGCAGCGTGCGTCCGAGCATTTCGGCGGTGAGCGGATACTTCGATGCGGTTGATATCACAGGATTCAATTACCGAGCCGAATGCTATGACGCCGCACATGCAACGTATCCCCAAATGAAAATCATCGGTTCCGAGAACTGGGGTGCCTACTCAGAATGGAAAGCTGTCCGCGACCGCGAGTTTGTCAGTGGCATGTTCGCGTGGACCGGCTTTGCATATTTGGGAGAAGCCGGTCCTTGGCCACGCAAGGGACTCAACCTTTCCTTCTTCGACTACGCGGGATTCCAGACTCCGCGGGGACACTTCTTTGAGTGTCTGTGGAAAGACGAACCGAAGGTCTACATGGTCACCACACCCGCATCCAAATCCGAGTACACCTATTCGGAAAAAGACGGTTGGCAGTTCGAGATGCAGATGCACGAACCTCCCTACTGGAGTGCTTTGCGGAAGTGGGAATGGTATCCCGTTAACGAACATTGGAACTACCGCTCGCGGGAAAGCATCGTGGTTCAGGTTTATACAAACTGCGAGGAAGCGGAACTGTTTCTCAATGGACGCAGCCTGGGAAAACAACGTCTCGAAGATTTCCCCGATGACAATATCATCAAATGGATGTTGCCGTTCGAAGAAGGCGAACTGTCAGTGACCGCGGTTCATCACAGCGGTGCTACTCGGTCTTACTCACTTTCAACAGCCGGCGAACTGGCGGGCATAGAATTGGTTTCTGACACCGGTTGTCTCGAGGCTGATGGTTACGATGTCGCTCATGTGCGTGCCGTCTTGGTGGATCGCTCGGGGCAACGGATCTGCACCGAAGATGTCTCCGTCGACTTCGAAGTTCAGGGCGCGGCCAAGCTTCTCGCGGTCGATAACGGTTGGGAGAAAAACGTCGAACCTCACTACCGACCGACAGTGACGTCGCACCACGGGCGTGCGATGGCGATCATTCAATCGGGCTTCACGCGAGGTGAGTGTGTCGTACGGGCGCGAGCAGCCGGACTGGAAAGCAAACCGGTAGAACTGAATGTCCGTTGAGGATGCGAGCGTGGTAATGGCGAAAGAGAAATCCGAGGTTCTCCGACTCGTTCTCGCAAACAGGTCGGCTCGGCGTTTCTATTTGACTTCGATCGTCATCGGTTTGCTGCGGAGCTTTCCTGCTCGTGCTCGGATAACCGCTTGGGCCGGTGTGCGTTGCGACTGAATGATTGTCAGACATCGCCCTTGATGAGTTGGGACGCGATCGGACTGATACTCATCGACAGTAATCCCAGAGCCATTGTCAACACCAAGTTTTGTGACGTTGCCTTCGATTTCGAACGTGATTTCGAGTTCCTGATTCCGCACCGGTTTTTGATCGGCGTCGACCAATTGGGCGACGATGTGCGCGACATCGGTACCATCGGATCGCAGGAGATCGTTATCGCTCGAAAGAATGATCTCGGTCGGTTCTCCTGCGGTTGAAAGTCGATCGGAATGTGTCACATCGCACTCGACGAAGCGGGCCTCGAGAGTCCCCGGGGCGAACGGAACGAGCCATTTGAATATTCGATCGGGAAAGTCCGAAAGGCTTTTGATCCCGAGTGATCGGTCGTCGAGAAAGAGTTCAACGCGATCACTGTTGGCAATCACCTCGACGACGACCTCTTCCTCCGGTTGGTAGTTCCAATGACGGTTGACGTCGTGCCAAATCCACGTGCGTCGTTTCCAATCACCATCGGTCTTTCCGACAAGATCGCCGCTCGTTGGGTCAATCCGATACTTTGAATCCGCGAACGGCTGGGTGCAGAGAAACACGTGTGGGTCATCCGACCACAGTGTTTTCATCATGTGGAAAGATTTTTTTTCAAAGCCTGCCGTATCGAGCAGGCCGCTCAGTACGCTCTTTCGAGGCCAGTCTTCATGTGATTCGCCCATGTAATCAATGCCGGTCCAAAGGAACAGACCGGCAACAAAAGGCCGCTGCATCACGGCTTTCCACTCATGCCACTGGGGAACGTTTTCGGTGCCCATCACGATCGTGTCGGGAAAATGCTTTCGGGCGTAGTCGTAGACCACCCGACGATAGCTGTAGCCAACAACGTCCAAGGAGTCGGCGTATCCGGTAACGTGACTAACCGAAGGCAAGATGCAGTTGGAGACAACCGGACGAGTCGTGTCCATGTCCTTGGTCCACCGGGACAGTTTCTGAGCAGTCTCCGCCAAAACGTATTTGCCGGCCGGCGTCTCCTGGTAGCGTTCCTTGATCTCTTCCGGCATCAAATGCGGAGCCGTCCAGAAGTAATTCCCTGACGCATCGGCGTCGAAGTAACCGGAGGCTTGGCGGTAGCGGGGATAGGTCCATTCGATTTCGTTCCCGATACTCCACTGGAAGATGCACGGATGGTTACGGTCTCGCCGCATCGTGGCCTTCAAGTCTCGCTCCGCATATTCCTGGAAGAACTCCGCGTGGCCTCGCGTGATTTGGTCGTCGTGCTGTTCCACCATGTTGAGGCGTTTGTCTTTGGGATTGTCCCACTCGTCGTAGAACTCTTCTTGGACGAGCAATCCCATTTCATCACACAGGTCTAGAAACTCGTTCGAGGCGGGATTGTGCGCGGTACGAATCGCATTGCAGCCGGCGGATTTCAACTTTGCTAAACGCCGCTTCCAAACTCCCTTGGGAACCGCGGCCCCGACGAGCCCGGCATCGTGGTGAAGACAGACGCCTTTGATCGCGGTACGTTTCCCGTTGAGATAGAACCCGGTCTTTGCGTCGAAACGAATTTGGCGAATGCCGAATCTGGTTTGGTATCGGTCGACAACATCAGCTTGCTGCGTGATCGATGTTGTCGCGGTGTAAAGATGAGGAGTGTCGAGCGACCAGAACCGCGGCGATTCGATGGAAAAGGTTTGCCGAAAAGTTTGCGTGTCAGACGCGGCTACTTCGCAGGTCGAGGATTCCGTCGTCACGACCACGCCTGACTCGTCGGAAATTGTCGTTGTGAGATCAAACTGCTTCGCGACATCGCATTTGTTTTGAACTTCGATCTGTAACTCAGCCGATGCCTCACTCTGTGAAATTGTCGAGGTCGTTACAAAGGTTCCATCGATGGGAACATGCAGCGTGTTGGTAGTGATGAGTTTGACATCTCGGTAGATGCCCGATCCTGTATACCAACGACTGTCTGCGTAGCGGGAGTGGTCGACCTTCACCGCGAGAACATTGTCTTCGCCGGACGTGTTCAACAGCGACGTAATGTCGAAAGAGAACGGAGTGTATCCATAAGGATGAAACCCCAACCGGGTTCCGTTAAGCCAAACCTCGGTGCGGTTATAAACGCCGTCAAAATGCAGGTAGACGAGTTCGTCTTGGTTGACTGGTTTCGAGAAGTGTTTTCGATACCAACCGATGCCGCCGGGCAAGTAGCCTGTGCAGCCTTCGAGGTTTTCCTGGAACGGCGATTCGACGCTCCAGTCGTGAGGGAGCGTCAACTCTCGCCAGCTCGAGTCATCGTGATCGCGCGAGTACGCGTCGTCGGCGTGGAGCGAAAAACGCCAACCGGCATTGAAGTCCACGACTCGGCCCGGTTGTTCGTAGTCCGCCGGGGAGGTAGGTAGGGCAGTCAGTAAAAACGCGAGACAGATTGCGAGGCGGACGTGGATCTTCATGATGTGAACTCGTTGACGATGTTGCCGCGCCGTGGAAGTAGCCAACGTTTGGTCTCCCATCGAGTCTGCGACGCACGCGGATTGCTACTCGACCTTCTGATATTTCTGAATGTACATCCAACCTTTGGGGCCCGCGTTCCATTTCAAAACGTGGCTCAGTCCCCATTGAACGCCAGAGTGCGGTGTGTCGTCCGGTTCGTTGGGGCGGAACAGCCCAGCGGCTTCAGGCATGTTTTTCACCGTCCCCATGACCTGGAAGTTCAACCCGTCTTCGGCATATTGAATCGTCTTGGCTTCAGGACCGTCTTGATGTTGCAAAATTGCGATCCCGGTTCCGTACTTCCAAACCATGACTTCATGGCCCGTGTTGGTGATCGGGTTGTACGGAGACTTTTCGAATGGGCCGGTGGGTGAATCCGAGATCGCCACGCCCCATTTGACTTGCTTGCGAAGACCGCATGGCGGGTTGCACCACTGGCGACAGTTTTCGTTGTCGCGGCAACTGCACTCACCCTTGTAGTACAGATAGAACTTGTCGCGGTAATGAATCAGACAGGGATCATGGACGGCTCGGTTGTCAAAGAACATTTGTTCTGTGTAGGTCGGCGTGAGCACGGGAGCATCGAGCTTTTTCCATGGCCCATCAGGGGACTGGGCGTGCGCCATTCCGACAACGTTTCGATTGTAGATTCCGTCGACGTCCGCAGCGGCTTGGTAGATGAGGTAGTAGACGTCATCGTGCACAAAGATTTCAGTGGTGAAGACCGAACGGTGGTCGAACGAACCTTCGACACCTCGCGGAACTGCGACGCCTTGCTCCTTCCATGTTTCGCCGTCTTTGGAAGTGGCTAAATAGAGATCGTTGAGGTCCCACGGGGCGATCTTGTTGGTGTCGTGTGTGAGACTATACGAGTACCAAACGTAGTACGTGCCATCGACAAGAATGACCGAACTCGGATCTCGACGGGTGTAGGTCGGATCGGGAGCGAGATCGCCTTTGAGAAGCGACGAGGTGAAGGCGATGTTCCATTCCGGTTTCGCTGGATTGTCGACTTCGCACCCATTGGCCAAGTAATGTTGCTCGCGGATGGTGGCGGCGCTCTCGTGCCGCTTTCGAAGTTTGAACTCAATCTCGTCGTTAGGTGACACGTTCTGTTCTTCATCGAACATGTATCCGACACTCTCCACCCTGATTGTTTTGGCGTCCGAATCACTGGCTTCGATTTGGAAGGTGCCATTGTCGTCTGTCTTCGTTGACAACTCGTCTTCGACGAGGCGGACCGTCAGCCCGGCCAGAGGGGATTGTGATTCGCGGTCAACAACACGTCCTTTGAACTCATCGGCCAACGCCGCACATGGAAGGCACAGGATGAGTGCAACAACGAACGAGCATTTTCGAGACGGGGACAGTACGTAATTCATGGAGCCGATTCGGATGCGAGTAAAACGTGGGGAAAAACAGGGGTGCTAAGCGAGTCGCGAAAGAACGAGGATGGAATCGAGGACGGTAACACAGCGGGCTATTTCAATCGCCATGTGCGGATCCAGTCGTAACGCGTGGTCCGTTCGTCTTCGGACATGGTGGCGACATATCCGCCGTCCTCGGGCACCGGATTCCAGTCATAGGTTTCGATCGCCATTTGGTAGTAGGAGGGAACATCCCAATCGACTCCCGGTTTGAGAGAGTAGACGTATTTGCCGTCGAGATAAAAACGCAGCTCGCGAGGCGATTTCCACCACGCTCCGTAGACGTAATATCGCTCCCAGTTTTCGGTTTCCGTTTTGACCGAACCTTGAATTTGAACCTTTTCAGGACGCTCTTTCGTGGGACGCTCGATCGCGTTGGAATGAAAGATCTGATTCCAATTGCGTCCCCAACCGTGTGTCAGTTCGGTGGTTCGGCCGACGCATTCTTGAATATCGAACTCGAGTCTTTTGGGAACGTTACCTTTCGTCATCAACCAAAATGTGGACGACATTTCCGTATGGTTCGCTTTCATACGACACTCGTAATACCATCCGACTTGGCCGGGATGGATCGAGCGAACGATCGCACCGTGGTATTTGTACTCGTGATCGTTGATGGTCTGCGGTGAATCGAGGACGCCGACGGTCACGCAGAGGTTGCCCTCTTTGACCGCGACACTTTCGGGTTGGAACAATCCAGGTGGGCGACCGATCCATGCCCAGCCTCTTGATTTGGGATCGCTGTCCCATTTCGATTCATCCAGTTCGTTTCCATCAAAATCGTCGGACATCAGATCGACCAGTTCCCATGTTTTGTCCGAGGGCCGAGGATCTTCATGGTCGACAAAGTGTGGCGTTGTCTGAGCTGATACGTTGCTGACAAGGCAAAGAAGAATCAGAGGCACGAAGTGTTTGGCGATTGTCATTGGAGAACCATGTAGAGTGATGCCAAGGTGTGGAGAGTTGCACCTGAGTAGAATGCGTCGAGAACGCAGAACTTGCTGCGGGCGGCCAGAGACAGACTACGGGGACATGAGTTACGGGTTGTTCGATCGGACCTTGTACATGTTCGCACCGATCTCTTGGGCGGCGGCAATGGTTTCGGGATAGGGCGTGTCACAATTGTCGACAAAGCCGACTTGATAGTTCTCACCATCGCCTCGCCCCGCAGTCGGTTCGGACGTGTACTGAAACCAGTGAGTGCCGACGACACGGGGGTTTTTCAGTGCGGTGTTCAAGAAGTTCTTGTAGCACTCCGCTCGATGCTCTTGATTCTTCGCGGGGACTTTGGTCGGGTGAAAAAGCCCACGGTCAAGTGCACCGAAGTGGAACTCGCCGACGATGATCGGTTTGTCTTCGCCTTCGGGAAGTTGGAGGTCCGCGACGCTGTAGCGATATTGATTGAAACTGACGACGTCGCAGAATTTGCTCGCCGCCCGCAACGCAACATCCGAGTACCAGATGAATCGACAACCGAGGTACAGTTGCCCGGGTGCAGCCTTCGCGAGTTCCCCTTTGACGGTTCCGAAATACGTGTCCGCGAACTGTTTGGAAAATGCGAGCAAGTCTTCGGAGGCATTTTCGACATCCGGCGTCTGGGTCGCGGTTGCGAGAGCGTCCCAAGATTCGTGCTCGGTACCCCAAGACGCATTGAGTTCTTCGACAGTTTCATATTTGTCACGAAGCTGCTCGATGAACACCTTCTTGGCGGCCTGTTCAGGTGGGCAGGCGAGAGTCCAAAGGGCCAAAGATTCGTTGTTGCCCCAGTACAACTCATTATCAACATAGAATCCGATGCACCATGGATCACCGAGTGATTCGTGACACGTATCGATCCCCTCGATCACCGCCGTGCGGAACTGAGGATCAAACACATCCACGAACGTAGTCCATCGCTTTTCGGCGCCCTGCAACGTCGGGCAATTCTCGGCTCGGAAGAAGGCGACATAGGGCGTCTTGTGCTGCAGATACACCTCCGAGTCTGACCAAGACGCGAGCGTATTCATGCCCCAATGGCGCAGACGCTGATGAGCGGTTTTTGTGAATTCCGACTTCCAATTCTCGCCGTATTTGCGAAACAAATTCGCCGCGTAGAAGTTGTACATCTCGAAAGGAATTCGGTCCGCGTAGAACCCGAATGCCCACGTGCTCTGGAAGTAAAACTGACCGAGCGGTGATTCCTTGGAGGGGAGATTCCGGAAGTAGGTTTCGCGGTGCTGCGTTCCGGTGCCACCGAAGCGAGTGGAAACCGAGTCGATGCCGTGTGACCAAAATCGACATCCGTCAGGATCGATCAGCCACCAAACGCCATCATGTTTCTCGACGCGAAAGAACTTCGCACGATCGCGTTGGGGACCATCCTTCCATCCACCGAATCGATTAAACGAAGTCGGCCCGGTGCTCTCTGCCAACACTTTGGCTTCGTCGTCGCGGTACTGATGGAGCTGCGCGTCCGAATGAATCTTGCCCGGCCAATCGCCGTGGATGAATTGCCCGTACTCATCGATGAACGGCAGGAACGTTTCTGGATCGAGAACTTCGACGGGTTGTTCGAATCGAACGTTATCGATTGTGAACTCGTGGTCTTCCCTCGGCGTTCGCAGAAACAGAATAACCTCATTAATCTTCGCCGGATCGATCGATTGCTGTCCGGGGGCCGCGTGCATTCCTTCCAATTTCAACGGGCTGGAAAATTGCCACGGTGTGTCAGACAAGTTCGCCGAAACGGTAACCGAGTCACCTGGTTTGACGAACGTCATTTTTGTAACGCTATTGCTCTGTCCGTCTCCTCCCGGGTTGTCGATCCGCAGTCCCAATTCGAAGGCGTGCTCTCCTGTGTTCTGCACGTCGAGTGCGAGACGTTGATACGGGGCACCATTCCAAAAGGTCGACTCGGGTTTGAGCGTGATGCCGGGCCAGTCCAAATCGTGGCGCGAATGAAGCATGAGTCGCGAGCCAGACGCACCGTCAACGCGGCTGATTTCAATGCCACGCGATTCGATTCGTCCCATCGACTCATCGTCTTCAAAATGGAACAGCATTTCACGTGAGTCCGGCTCGCTGGCGTGTGCCGGTGACGGCGACGCGAGCAACATCCCCAACACGATCGCGACGCAGTACGGCGACCTCGATAGGGTCAACGCGGCCGCGACGGGAGTCGATTTGGCTCGAATCGGCGGAGCGTAAGAAGAGCGGCAAGCAGCGGCGGCCTGCTGAAGAACGTTCGCAGGATTGGCGAACGTGGGAGAACCCGAATGGCAAATCATTGGTATTCAGTGCGGTGGGGGCGTGATTGCCGGACGCGGTGCCGGCTGAACCACGATTTTGTCACATGTAGATTGTTAACAAAATAACGACTCGAACTCGGGTGTCAACCGGATAACGGCGTTGCCTGCCACGTTATGGGCGATTGTGGGTCGCTCGTCGTACAAATGAGCATTGGGATGCGCTGCGTGCTGAGAACGCTCGCCCGATCTGGTTTGGGGTGGATAGGCTTGGGTAAGCCGTGGTGGATCTGGTTAGGGATCCTCATGCACCAGGATCTTTTACAAGATCCACTACCTGAAGATATTGCTGATAGAAACGACTAGCGGACGACTCTTGCGCCGCCTCCGGCCATCACCTTTTCGACTTCCTGGACGGTGACCATCGTGGTGTCACCGGGCGTGGTCATGGCGAGGGCACCGTGAGCGGCACCATAATTAACGGCCTTGTCGGGATCGCCGGTCGTCAGGAAGCCGTAGATCAAACCGCTGGCAAAGCTATCTCCGCCGCCGACTCGATCGAGAATCTCGAGTTTGGGGAATGCCTGCGACTCATAGAACTCGCCGCCACACCATGCCACCGCACTCCAGTCGTTGGAGGTTGCCGAATGGACTTCACGGAGCGTCGTGCCGGTGGCTTGAAAGTTCGGGAATTCGGTGACCGCTCTCTCGATCATCTGTTTGAACTTCTCAACGTCGATGTTTGCGAGATTTTCGTCGACACCTTCGACATGCAATCCCAGACAAGCGGTGAAGTCTTCCTCGTTGCCGATCATCACGTCAACTGACTTCGCGATCTCGCGATTGACTTCCTGCGCCTTGGCATGCCCGCCGATCCCTTTCCATAGCGACGGGCGATAGTTCAGGTCGTAGCTGACGATCGTGCCGTGTTTGCGTGCGCACTGAACCGCTTCGATAACAACATCCGGTGTCGTGTCGCTCAGCGCCGCATAGATGCCACCGGTGTGGAACCAGCGGACACCGAGTTTCCCGAAGAGGTGTTCCCAATCAATGTCGCCCGGTTTGAGTTGACTCGCGGCGGTCAAACCACGATCGGGACATCCCACCGCCCCACGGATACCAAACCCGCGTTCGGTGAAGTTCAACCCATTGCGGATCGTTCTGCCGAGTCCGTCGTAAGGCATCCATTTCACGAAACTCATGTCGACGCCACCTTGAAGGATGAGATCTTCGGCGAGTCGTCCGATCTCGTTGTCCGCGAACGCACTGACCAATGCCGTTCGCATTCCAAAGCATCGCCGCAGGCCGCGAGCGACGTTGTACTCGCCGCCTCCTTCCCAAACGTTGAATTGCCGGGCGGTGCGGATGCGGGTTTCGCCGGGATCGAGCCGGATCATAACTTCGCCGAGTGAGACAAGGTCAAAGCGACAATCGTCTGCGTTTTTGACGTTAAGTGCGTTCTTCATGGTGGGGATATTAGATAAAAATATGTGTGTAACGATTTGCCCGGCAACGGTTCACGTCATCGGGCGAAGATGGACAAGGAGGCCAGCACGCGCGAAGGCGACCAGCACAGGCGACGCGATAAACACAGGAACCCGACCAACACAAGCATCTTCGACAAGCCCTGAATATTCTCTACAAACGCCCTGATTATTCTCTACAACCCCCTGGATATTCTCTACAAACCCCAGGACATCCTCTACAAACGCCAGGACATTCTCTACAAACACAGTCGAGGAAATGCACGTGGGGGAAATCAGCTCTTAGCCAACTCGACCGCGTCGCGAGTCAGTTGAGCAATTTCGGCAAACTTCTGATCGCGGATCAGATCGGCCTTCACCATCCAACTGCCACCGCAGGCGACGACGGAAGGCAGGGACAAGTAGTCGCGAAGGTTGCTCGTTGAGATACCGCCCGTTGGGATGAACCGCACCGAACCGTAGGGCCCTTGAAGCGCCTTGAGCATCTTCGCGCCGCCGATTTGTTCCGCCGGAAAAAACTTAACCACCTCCAAGCCGAATTCGAGGGCCGTTTCGAGATCCGTGGGGCTGGAGACGCCCGGGAAGATCGGCATTTCGTTGTCCAAGCACCACTGAACGGTTCGCGGATTGAACCCGGGCGAGACGATGAATCGAGCCCCCGCGTCTGCAACCTGCTTGGCCTGGTCAACGCTGTGCACCGTTCCGGCCCCGACGAGGAAACCTTGGCGATCGGCGAGCGACTCGATGGCCGCGACTCCGGCGTCGGTCCGCAGGGTAATTTCGGCAACCGGAAGCCCCCCCTCGGTCAGGGCATCAGCTAAATCGGACGCGTCTTCCACGCGGTCAATCGCGACGACGGGGACGATCCGCAAACTTTCTATCTGGTCTATCAATTTCTCTCTCCCATTGCGGGTTTACTGCAAAATCTCGGCAAGCAATCACTTGTATATGGATTCACGACGCTGTACGATGTTAACAATTAACAGATGGCATTCGTAAGGTGCCTGGCGCAAAAAACTGAGTCGAAATCATGTCCATTCAACCGAAGACGGTACGAGAACAGGTCACCAACCAACTTCGCGACGATCTCCTGTCGGGTCGTTTCGAGGCCGGGTCGATGCTGCGTGAGATTGAATTGGCGAGCCGGTTTGGCGTCAGTCGCGGTCCCGTTCGTGACGCATTCATTCAATTGTCTCACGAAGGATATCTCGCCTACTACGCCAACCGTGGTGTGATGGTACGGCAACCGCCGAATCCAGAGGACCGGAAGTTTATCACATCGCTGCGTGTCGAGATTGAGACTCACGTGGTGACCCGCGGTGCCGCCTCAGTCGACCCCGGCGAACTGAAGCTTGTCGAGGTGTCACTGGATCGTTTGAAGGCGGCCTGTGACACGGGCAAGGCGACCCACATTGCCCTGCGGGATGTTGAATTCCACGAGGCGATTTTGGTCGCGTGCGGTGGCGAAGACATGTTGGGCGCGTGGCGGCAGTTGTGTTCGCGCATGTTGCTCACCTACACGCGTCACGACAACTACGCCCAAACTTACCGAGAGCATTTCGAAATCTTCACGCCGTTGGCAGACGGGGATCCGAAAGCCACCGTTGCCGCGATCAAGGCAAACATTCGTTAGCGTCACCAACGCTCACACCCTCCCCACAATTTTTCAACCGGATACGGTACATGTTCATTGGAATTGCCGCCGCGCTCGTCGCGGGCACGATGCTCGGTCTCTACGCTTTACCAGGAAAGTACACCACGGACTTTGAGGAAGAAAACAAGTGGAGCTTGTTCTTCATCCTGACAATGTTTGTTGTCCCCTTGGGCGCAACACTCACGTTGATGAAGGGCGTCGGCGCGGTCTACTCGGGAATCGACTCGGGCATCCTGCTGACAATGATTGTGTCGAGCTTCCTCTGGGGCGTTGGCGTGATGATGTGGGGCAAGGCGATCGACCACATCGGTCTTTCACTCGGCTTTTCTCTATTCATCGGAACGGTGATCTTGGTGGGCAGTATCCTGCCGCTGGGGATTGCGATTTCAAAAGGGCAACCGCTACCTTCGACACCTGCATTGATTGCAATCTTGACAGGGATCGCAATTGTGTTGCTCGGTGTTCTTTCCAACGGCAAAGCGGGGCTAGCTCGAGAAGCCGATGAAGCCGCAATCAAATCGGCCGAAGACGCCGAGGGAGACGGCGGCGAATCAGCAAAGCCAAAGTCGTACGCTTTAGGCATCACGATCGCAGTCGTCGGTGGTTTGTTGGCGACAGGTTTCAATGTCGCGTTCACCTATGGCGCGGGGCCACTCGGTGAAGCGGTCGTTGCCAACGGGAACCCGGGATGGATGACGGCGATGGCGGTCATGTTGCCGGTTTTCCTCAGCGGCGGGGCGGTGATGACGTTTTACTTCCTCTATCAGCTTTCACAGAAGAAGGCATGGGGCAAATTCAAAACGCCGGCATTTGGCAAGAACTTTGTCCTAATTTTCGTGATGGCATTTTTTCATTATGCGGCGTCGGCGATGTACGCATTTGCTGCTGATAAACTCGGTGCCAACGGGCCGGTCGTGGTTTATGCGATTTTCAACACAACCTGCCTCGTCGTTGCAGTGGTCAGCGGTATCCTCACCGGCGAGTGGACGAAGGCATCACCGACCGCGCGGCGTTGGCTCTACACCGGACTGTTCTGCATGGTCGCGGGCGTTTTGACGTTGGCCTTTGGTCAAACACTCGACCAAGCCCCCGAGACAGAACCCGTTGCCGAAGCGGTCGTGGCCGCGGATGCCGAAGGCGTTTAGACACCAGCGATTGAACGGCCGTTTGCGTTCCGCCTTTGCGGCCTGCCGGTCATGAGATCACGCCGAACACATGACGAAGACCCCGGTGGCCGCCCTCACATCCGGTCACCGCCCCACACACAACTCAACACTTTACCTATCTCTAGTTTCATGAAATCAGCACAATACAAAGGCGACCGCACCGTCGATGTCGGCGTCAGCGAAGCAATCGCCCCAGCGGCGGGAGAAGCCCGTTTGGAAGTCGCCTACTGCGGTATCTGCGGCACCGACATTCACATCTTCCACGGGGCCATGGATCAACGAGTTGACATGCCGCAGATCATCGGCCACGAAGCATCGGCTGTCGTTGCCGAAGTGGGAGAGGGCGTTACCAACGTTGCCGTTGGTGACCGCGTGGCGGTTCGGCCGCTGTTCTTTGGCGAACCGGCGAGCTTCGACAAGGGTCATCCCCACGTTGGGAAAAACCTGAAGTTTATCGGCATCGACATGCCCGGCGGGATGCAGTCGTCATGGACGGTGCCCGCCTACACACTGCACCACCTTCCCGAGTCGATGGACCTACAACACGGTGCGATGATCGAACCGGCCGCGGTTGCCTGCCACGACGTACGATTGGGCGACGTCCAATCGGGTGAAACGTGCGTGGTCATTGGCGGCGGCCCCATCGGGTTGTTGATAGCGTTGGTCGCACTGGAGAAAGGGGCCAAGGTCATTCTTTCGGAGGTCAATCAAACACGTTTGGATCTGGCCGCGTCGCTCGGCATCGAAGGCGTCAATCCGCTGAACGAAAATTTGCCCGAAGCGGTCAACCGCATGACCGATGGCAAGATGGCCGATTGCGTTTTCGAAGTTTCCGGATCGGCACCCGGCGTGGAGGTGATGACCGAACTGCCCAACGTTCGCGGCCGAATCGTGATGGTTGCGATTCACCCTCAGCCCAAACCGGTCAACCTGTTCAAGTTCTTCTGGTCAGAGATCAAGATGATCGGCGCGCGACTTTACGAAGAGCAAGATTTCGACGAAGCGATTCAGTTGGCCGCCAGCGGCAAATTGCATCTGGACAAACTGATCACCCAAGTCAGCCCGCTCGAGAAAGTCCAGGAGGTGTTTGAATCCATCGACGCCAACCCTGATGGGATCAAATACCTGATCCAGTGCAGCTAACTTTCCGCATTCACTCCTACGAATAACTTCCCCCAATGAGCATTCTTCAACAATTTGATCTGACCGGAAAAACGGCATTGGTGACCGGGTGCAAACGCGGCATCGGCATGTCGATGGCTATCGGGCTCGCCGAAGCCGGCGCGGACATCATCGGTGTGTCGGCGTCCTTGGAAACAGAGGGCAGTTCCGTCGAGAAAGAAGTCATCTCACTCGGCCGTTCCTTCCGCGGTTATCAATGCGATTTCTCGGATCGCAAATCGGTTTACTCTTTCATCGAACAGGTCAAATCGGAACACCCAACGATTGACATTCTGATCAATAACGCGGGAACGATCCTTCGCAAACCGGCGGCCGAGCACCCCGACGACTATTGGGACAAAGTCATCGAGGTCAACCTGAACGCTCAATTTGTCTTGTCTCGCGAGTTCGGGAAGGACATGATCGCTCGTGGCAGCGGGAAGGTGATCTTCACCGCGTCCCTGTTGACGTTCCAAGGCGGCATCACGGTTCCCGGATACGCAGCGAGCAAGGGCGGTATCGGTCAGTTGACGATGGCCCTCGCCAATGAATGGGCTGGCAAGGGCGTCAACGTGAACGCGATCGCCCCTGGTTACATCGCCACCGACAACACCGAAGCGTTGCGTGACGATCCGGTTCGTAGCGAGCAAATTTTGGCACGAATTCCTGCGGGAAGATGGGGCAATCCCGACGACTTCAAAGGCCCCGCCGTTTTTCTTTCCTCCGACGCTGCGAGTTACGTGCACGGTGCCACGTTGCTGGTCGACGGCGGATGGATGGGACGTTAGCCCTCCCAAATTAGTTTCCCCACACCTCCAATCGAGATCACTCCATTATGTCATTGTCAATGAAGACATCTAGCGGCGACGTCGACCACTATCGCATGTTCATCAACGGCGAGTTCAAGGACTCGGTGTCCGGTGAAACGATCAATGTGGAGAACCCGACGAACGAAGAGTTGATCTACACCGTCCCGAAAGGGAACGCGGAAGACGCCGTGTTGGCGTTGAAGACTGCAGAGGCGGCGCAGAAAGCCTGGGCAGCAACGCCAGCGGTAGAGCGGGGCGAGATCTTGGCGAAATTCGCCGATTTGATTCGTCAAAATCGCGAGCGACTGGCAAAAATTCTCGTCCGTGAGATGGGCAAAACCTACAGTCTCGCGTTGGGCGAAGTCGATGTGTCGGCGGACTTCATCAACTTTCCTGCTCAGGCCGCACGCCGACTCGAGGGTGATATCCTGCCGTCGGATTTGCCCAACGAACACATCATGATTCACAAGGTTCCTTACGGCGTGACCGTTGGAATCGCGGCGTGGAATTTTCCCCTCGCGCTGTCGTGTCGCAAAATCGGCCCGGCGTTGACGACCGGTAACGTGATGGTCGTCAAACCACCTTCGGTGACTCCCGTTGCGGTACTCGCCCTGGGCGAATTGGCTTTGGAAGCAGGGATCCCGCCGGGAGTACTGAACCTGGTCACCGGTGGCGGGTCCACGATGGGCGAGGAATTGGTAACGAACAAAATGACCCGGTTGGTCACCATGACCGGCTCCACACCGACGGGGCAAGAGATCTTCCGTAAAGCGGCAGACCGTTTGACGGCGGTTCGTTTGGAACTGGGCGGCAAGGCACCGTTCATCTTGCTCGCCGACGGTGACGTTGACAAAGCCGTCGAGGCGGCTGTGGTGTCGCGACACCTCAACAGCGGTCAGGTTTGCACCTGCCCCGAACGGTTCTACATCCACGACGCGGTCTACGATGAATTCCTCGAGAAGTACTGCGAGGCCGTTTCGAAGCTGAAGATTGGTGACCCCATGGACGAAAGCACCGACATCGGTCCCAAAGTGAACGCGCACGAAACGAACGAGCTCGAAAAGGTCGTCAATGCGGCAATTGAAGCTGGTGCCAAGGTCGCCGTTGGTGGAAAACGGCCAGAGGGCGAGCAGTATCAAAAAGGACATTGGTATGAACCAACTGTCCTTACTGAATGTACCAACGAAATGACCGTGATGAGGGATGAGGTTTTCGGTGTCGTCAGTCCGATTGCACGGGTCAGCAATTACGACGAAGCACTGACGTTAGCCAACGATAGTGATTTCGGATTGGCTGCGTTTCTATTCACCCGTGACATGCGTTTAATCCAGCGTGCTGTACTCGAGCTCGAGTTCGGTGAGATCTACGTTAACCGTCCTATGGGAGAACAGCGACAAGGCTTCCACAACGGACACAAACTCAGTGGCACCGGAGGAGAAGATGGCAAATATGGTATGGACAATTATCTCGAAAAGAAAACCATGTATGTCAACTTCTCCGAATAATCACCGGTGCGTTTCGCCATTCGCAAATCAATACACTGCTAACCCCAATCACCTCCGATGAAAATAGAAAAAGTCGAAACTGAGCTTTATCACGTTCCACTGGCGAAACCCGTCGTTGACGCGATCCACGGTGTTCAGCGTGAGTTTTCGCTGATCGTCGTGAAGATCACGACCGACGATGGTGCGACGGGGATGGGGTACACCTATAGCGTCGGAAAGGTCGGCGGTACTTCGATCGCGACTCTCGTCAAGGACAACCTTGTTCCGCTATTGATCGGCGAAGACCCTCGCCGCATCGAACAGTTGTGGAACAAAATGTGGTGGGCGTTGCACTACGTCGGGCGCAGCGGGATCGCCGTCTTCGCGCTTTCGGCGGTGGACACTGCGTTGTGGGATCTCAAGGCACGCATGGCGAACGAGCCAATGTGGCGTTTCTTGGGTGGCCACGATAACAAAGCCGAAGCGTACGGTGGCGGCATTGATTTCGACATGACGATCCCGCAACTGCTCGATCAAACTCAGGGCTTCCTGGATGCGGGAATTCGCGCGATCAAGATCAAAATCGGTCGCGAGTCGATCGCTCAGGAGTGCGAACGGATCGCAGCGATCCGCGAGTTCATCGGCCCGGACAAGAAACTCATGGTCGACGTGAACATGAAGTGGAGCGTCGAGCAGGCACTCCGCGCGGTTCGCGCGTTCGAGAAGTACGATCTGTACTGGATCGAAGAACCTACGATTCCAGATGATATCGAAGGGCACCGCCGGATTGAAACGGAAGGACCGATTCCGGTCGCAACGGGCGAGAACCTCCATTCGATCTACGAATTCAAAGAGATGATTTCGCGTGGCGGCGTTTCTTTCCCCGATGCGGACATCTCGAACCTCGGCGGCATCACCGCGTTGATGAAGGTCGCGCACATTGCCGAGGCGTATAACCGAAATCTGACCACACACGGCATTCAGGAAATGCACGTCAGTTGTTTGGCGGCGATTCCGAACGCATCGCTGTTGGAAATACACGCATTCCGACTCGACGATTTCCTCGTTCACCAACTCGAGATTCGCGACGGCTACGCCTACGCGTCGGATCGCCCGGGACACGGTGTCGAGATCGATTGGGAAAAGATCGCCGCTCACCGCGTGGCGTTTTCGGAAGAGTGCGTGATGGCACCAACCTATTGATCGGTCCAAATTCGACGTGGAACGCCACGTTCGGCGTCGATTGATTGATCGCTTGAATGATCGGAAGCGAGCCTGAGTAAAGCAGCCGGCACACTGTTTGAACGCCAGACTTGTCAACAGCAAACGCATGAAGGCTGAAATCGCTGCCGGCTAGCCCCGCGGGGGTGTCGGCTCAAGTTTAGAACGATCGCGATTCGCAGACGCGAGCTCGGAACCGCATGGATGCATCCGAACCGCAAGCATGGCGAATGGATCGATTGCGTTCGAAAACCTGCACCAACACCATGTTGGCGCGCGTTTCGATGAACGCGTTCGAATCAACGCGTGCTACCGATGAGATCATGGACGCCCCCCCTGAATCAGCTCCGCCTGAATCAGCTCCCCTTGAACTAGCTTCACGGGCAACCGCATCTGTCGCGACGCTGTTCGTGTCGCGACCGCAACGGCAAGCGGTTGCCTCCCGCCCTCCTATCTCACGCGAGCAATCAATGAACACGTGGCAGACGTCTCGAATACTTGTCTTGGCACGATCCGGTGCGACCTTCAGTTTGGTAGGTATCTTCGCCGCAGTGAGCGTATTTGGCTTGGCAGGAACACCGGCGTTCGGTGACGAACCCGATAGCGGCGCCGCCAACGCAGCCGTTTTCCCCTACGGCAATGTGCCTGCCGAAAAGCCCGACGTGCCGCTCAGTGCAGCGATGAAGCGTGTCTACGATGGAACGTACACAGGGCTGGACTGCGCGAGCAACGAGTTGTTCAGCCGGTTCAAGTACACACCGCTGAAGGGTTTCGACTATCACGGTCACGATGGCACCGTGTCGCGACGTGATGCAACCAAGATCATTCGCGTCAACGGAAAGTACTACGTTTGGTACACGAAACGTCATACCCCGACTCCACCCAACTACGACGGAGGCGCCAACGAGACGATCCCATCGCGAGACTGGGATCTATCGGAAATTTGGTACGCCACGAGTGAAGACGGGTTCACGTGGGAGGAACAAGGCGTCGCGATCGAGCGGATGAAGAAGCCGCTCGCCGGTTGGCGTTCAGTGTCCACGCCGGACATCTTGGTATGGAAGGGCAAATACTATCTCTACTATCAGGCGTATCTATTCATGCCCGGCAGCCGAGAGTCCAGCGGCACCAACGGCGATGACTGCCCGGTGTCGGCATCGGTTGCCGATTCACCCGATGGCCCATGGACACCGTCAAACAAAATCGTCGTGCAGAACGGCCCGCCGGGCTCGTGGGATCAATACGTCATCCATGACCCGTACCCTCTCGTCCGCGACGGCAAAATCCATCTGTACTACAAAGGTGAAATGGGCGGAGAGCCGCTGCCTGTTCGGGCTCAGGGTTTGGCCATCGCCGAGCATCCTTTTGGTCCGTTTCGCAAACACCCTTTGAACCCGGTTATCAATTCCGGCCACGAAACCTCCCTGTTCCCGTTCCGCAGCGGATTGGCGGCCCTGGTCAGTCGCCATGGTCTTGAACACAACACGATTCAATACTCACCCGACGGTGTTAATTTCGAGATCGCTGCGATCACCGGACTGATGCCGATCGCGCCGGGTGCGTACGTGCCTGATGCGTTCACTGATACAAAAGACGGTCGCGGTATCACGTGGGGTCTATGCCACTTCCGCAACCTGAAACGTGACGAAGGCAAAAGCCACAGCATGCTAGCCAGGTTCGATTGTGACCTAAGTCTTGATGTTGATGACATTGAGATGAAAGAAAGTGATATCTTCAATGATCCGGAGATCAACTTCAAATTTGGTCTCACGGAAAAGCAACGCAAACGCATCGAAGCGGCCGCGCGAAATCCCTCCCGGTGAGTGAACGTTCGCTTGTGCGTTGCTGCATAGGCGGGTGCGTGAACACTCCCGATCCCCAACCTCTCGCTTCGCTCTATTCTTTTCTGGAGAAGATCAATGAGTACCCATTCTCGGATGACCCGCCAATGGCTCGCTGTTGGATCGATGATCATGTTGTCTATCATCGGTTGCAGTTCGAAATCCGATAGTAGCTCCGCGGACGGCAGTTCGGGCGAGAACGACAAACCGGTGATCGGTTTTGTTCAGACCGGCTCGGAAGGTGACTGGCGAAAGGCTCACACGGTTTCAGTTCGCGAAGCGGCCGAAGCGGCAGGATACGAACTGCGTTTTGCCGACGGCCAAGCGAAACAGGAAAATCAAATCAAGGCGTTGAGCTCATTCGTTGCTCAGGGTGTTGACGGAATCATCCTGGCACCGCTCGTTGAAACCGGATGGGACAACGTTCTCGAAAAGGCCAAAAAGCGAAACATCCCAGTGTTGATTCTCGACCGCCAAGTGGACGTGAAGGACGACTCGCTTTTCGTCACCTACATTGGTGCGGACACGTATAACGAAGGTCGTCTCGCCGCAGAGTGGTTGATCGAGAAAACGGGAGGAAAGGCCAAAGTCGTCGAACTGCAGGGCACGCCTGGCGCATCGCCGACGATCAATCGCTACAACGGGTTCCGGGACGTGATCGGTGAAGAATCCGGCATCGAAATCATCGCTTCGCAAAGTGGTGACTTTCGCCGGTCCAAAGGAAAAGAGGTCATGGAAGCCTTCTTGAAAAAGCACGGCGACGAGATCGATGTCGTCTACGCCCACAACGACGACATGGCGATCGGTGCGATTCAGGCGATCGAGGACGCGGGCAAGAAACCGGGCGACGACATCATTCTGGTTTCGATTGACGGCGTGCGAGCCGCGTTTGAGGCAATGGTCGAAGGCAAACTGAACTGCACCGTTGAATGCAATCCTTTGCAGGGACCGATGGCGTTTGAAGCGATGGATAAAATCCTCTCGGGCGATATCGGAGACATGCCGAAGAAACAAATGATCAAGGACGAAGTCTATGAACGCGAGAATGCCAAAGAGGTAATCGATTCTCGCAAATACTAGGACACGGCATGTCTGAACCGGCACTACTAGAAATCAACGCGTTGCAAAAGAGTTTCCCGGGCGTCAAGGCGCTCGCGGGGGTCGATTTTCGCGTGCGTCGGGGCGAAGTACACGCGCTCATGGGCGAGAACGGCGCCGGCAAATCGACGTTGATCAAAGTCCTCAATGGCGTGCACGATCGAGACTCGGGCGAAGTCCGTCTCGATGGTCAGGTGATCCACCCGCGGGCTCCCACCGAGGCGGAGTCGCTCGGAATCAGCACGGTGTTCCAAGAAGTGAATCTGATCCCCAGCCTCTCAGTCGCCGAAAACATCGCACTGGGACGGCAACCTCGGCGATTCGGTTTAGTGAACTGGCGTGAAGTGAAACGATCGGCGCGGACGGCGATCGAGCGTCTCGGTCTGTCGATCGATGTTGATCGCGAATTGAGTTCTTACTCGGTCGCGACTCAGCAAATGATCGCAATCGCCAGGGCCATCAACCTCGACGCCAAACTGCTCGTTCTCGATGAACCGACCTCGAGCCTTGATGAGAAAGAAGTCGAGGAGTTGTTTTCGGTCATGGAACGACTGCGTGACCAAGGTTTGGGCATCGTGTTCGTGACGCACTTTCTGGATCAGGTCTATCGGATCTGTGACCGAATCACGGTACTGCGAAACGGACAGCATGTCGGAGAGTACGTGACCGCCGACCTGCCGCGCATTGAGTTGATCGCCAAGATGCTCGGTAAAGAAACTGCGGATATCGAATCGATGGAAGCGGCGACGGTTGCCGCGCATCATCAAGACGCAATAGCCGATGGAAACGATACTGAGCAAACTGCCTTTGTTCGTGCCAAACAGTATGGCCGCCGCGGTGCGATTGAGCCGTTCGATTTTTCGATACGCAAAGGGGAGGTCGTCGGACTCGCCGGTTTGCTCGGAAGCGGTCGTACCGAAATCGCTCGCCTGCTCTTTGGGCTCGATTCGCCGACCGAGGGAACGTTGGAAGTCGACTCCGAGGAGAGAACCAACTGGAATCCTCGCCGAGCGATTGATGCCGGGATCGCGTTCTGCCCCGAAGACAGGAAGGTGGAAGGCGTGATTGCCGAGTTGTCGGTGCGGGAAAACATCGTCTTGGCGATGCAAGCGAGTCGTTCGGTTCTGCGAACGTTGCCGATGAAGAAACAGGTCGCGTTGGCCAATCACTACATCGATGCATTGAAGATCAAAACACCGTCAACGGAGACTGCCGTCGGGACATTATCGGGCGGCAACCAGCAGAAAGTCTTGTTGGCCCGTTGGCTGGTGATGAATCCCAAATTGATTATTCTCGACGAACCGACACGAGGGATCGATGTGGGAGCCAAAGCCGAAATTGAAACACTGGTGGCGTCGCTGCGACGTGAAGGGATGGCTGTCGTGTTCGTTTCATCGGAATTGGATGAGGTCGTACGCACGTGTCAACGCGTCGCGGTTCTTCGCGATCAAAAGGTGGTAGGAACGCTCGCCGGCGACGACGTCAACGAACAAGGAATCATGGAAATGATCGCGCGCAGTCATGACTGAATCGAATCAGAATGCCGAGGTGAACCGCACGTCATCCAATGCCTTTGGCAAGGTAATGGGCAGTCGAATTTTGTGGCCGTTGGTGAGTCTCGTCGTTGTGCTGGTGTTCAACGCGATCTTCATTCCTTCGTTCTTTACGATCGAAGTACGAGACGGTGCCTTCTATGGCAGCCTGATCGATGTGGTCAATCGTGGCTCGATCGGAATCATTCTCGCGTTGGGAATGACGTTGGTGATCGCCACCGGGGGCGTTGATTTGTCGGTCGGTTCCGTGATGGCAATCTCCGGAGCGGTCGCCGCCTTGATTCTCACCGAGACCGACTTGGGCATGTGGGGGTTGTTGCCTTCGGTCCTGTTGGTTGCGTTGCTAGCAGGATTGATGAACGGCGTCCTGGTCGCGTACCTCCAGATTCAACCAATCATCGCCACATTGATCTTGATGGTTTCGGGACGCGGAATCGCGAAGTTCATTACCGGGGAAAAGATCATCACGATCGGTGATGAATCGCATAACTACTACTTTGATTTTATTGGGAAAGGGCATCTGTTTGGTCTGCCTTTCACGGTGACTCTCTTTGCTGTGTTGTTTTTGCTGACGTGCCTGCTCGTCCGAGCGACGTCTTTAGGTTTGTTCATCGAGTCTGTGGGAGCAAACGAAACAGCGAGCCGAGCCAGCGGGATTGCCGATCGTCGCATTAAGATCGCGGTTTACATTTTCGCTGCTTTCTGTGCCGTGATCGCTGGACTGATTGATTGTTCGAATATCAATGCAGCGGATACGATGAACGCGGGAGTCTTCACGGAACTGGATGCGATCTTTGCCGTCGTGGTCGGTGGCACTTCGCTGACCGGCGGGCGATTTTCATTAACCGGTTCCCTCATCGGGGCGATCCTGCTGCAGACATTGATGACCACGCTGTACACCTACGGCGTGCCGTCGGACGTCGCACCGGTTCCCAAGTCGCTCGTGATCATCGCAGTTTGTCTTTTGCAGTCGCCTGTGTTTCGATCCAAGGCGCGACGATTGGTTGGTCGGGGGGCGACGGCGTGAGCGGCAACGAAAGCAATGCCAACCAAGGCAGCGGGAACACGCGAGGCAGTCTGCTCCCGAAGAAGTGGATCCCACTGTTGGTCACCGCAGTGGTGTTTGTGCTCCTATTTGCGTCCGCATCGATGCGGTTCGAGGGATTCGCGTCGATGTATGTCGTCGCAGACCTTTTTTCCGAGAATGCGTTTTTGGGGATCACCGCCATCGGGATGACGTTTGTGATTCTCTCCGGCGGAATCGACTTGTCCGTCGGTTCGGTAATCGGCTTCACCTCGATTTTGGTTGCCTCGTTAATCACAGATTATGGAATGTCACCGTGGATCGTTTGGGCGATCGCACTGACGCTCGGAACCACTCTCGGCGCCGCGATGGGGACGTTGATACACGTGTATCGTTTGCCGGCGTTTTTGGTGACCCTCGGCGGTCTCTTCTTTGCGCGTGGGATGGCTTTCCATGTCAAACCAGAGGCGGTGCAAATCGACCATCCTGTCTACGACCGTCTCGGTGATGTTGCGATCCCAATCGGTGGCGGTGCCGAGTTAGGGATTCCGCCGCTGATTTTTCTGAGCCTGTTTGTGATTGCGTTGGTGGTTGCTCATTACACTCGATTCGGACGTAACGTCTATGCGATCGGTGGCGACGAGGAGTCGGCGGTATTGATGGGATTGCCGGTCGGCAAGACCAAGATCCTGGTCTACACCGTCAACGGTTTTCTGTCCGCGTTGGCCGGGATCACGATGACTCTGTACATGGATTCGGGAAATCCGATCAATGCGACCGCGTTGGAATTGGACGCCATCGCGGTCGTCGTGATCGGGGGAACGTTATTGACCGGCGGCGTCGGATATGTCGCAGGCACATTGCTGGGGCTTCTGATCTACGCGACAATCTATCAGGTCACGTTCTTTGCCAGTCTCCGTTCGTCGCTGGCAACGATCGCGATCGGTATGCTGCTGCTCGGGTTCATCGTTCTGCAGAAAGTCGTTCACCGGGACTAAGTTCTTACCGGAAATATGCTCTACCCGGAAATAGGTTCAGAGCGAGGTGAGAAGCCTATCTATGGCGAACTTCGATGCGGAGAACGTTGTCGAATCCCTATCACTGGCGCGAGGTCTTCGCCAAAGTCCACGGTACTGCCAGTCGTCAATTCCGCGAATGAGTGAGTTCCTATGCCGGCAAAGTGTTCTGTATTTATCGCGACGAGTCTCGACGGTTTTATCGCGCGGAGCGACGGATCATTGGATTGGCTCGATCAGGCAAATGCAATGGTCCCTGAGGGCGAGGATTGTGGCTATCAGGCGTTCATGGGATCGGTCGACGTTCTCGTGATGGGACGAAAAACCTATGAGAAAGTGCGTACTTTCGGAGAGTGGCCTTATGGTGATCAACGCGTCGTTGTTTTGAGCCGGAAGGACATCTCGTTTCCAGAGGAAATGCCGGCCTGCGTGTCGCACTCGTCGGAGTCTCCAGAGACGCTACACAAACGACTTTCCGACGAGGGAGCCGAGAAGTTATACATCGATGGTGGGGCGACGATCTGCCGTTTTCTCAACGCAGGACTGATCGATGAGATGATCATCACAGTGATTCCGGTGGTGATCGGGTCAGGCATTCCGCTGTTTGGTTTAGCGGTGGAAGACCGATGGTTGACACATCGTTCCACCACAACGTACGAGTTCGGTTTTGTCCAATCGACCTATGACGTGAATCCCAACGGCGGATCACGTTAGAGCGTTCTTGCAAATGACGTAGCCGATGTCGCCAAACTTGGGTCCGGAATTCTCGCGAATCCTGCTACCGGGATCGGACACGTCCAATTTCGAAATGCGTTAAGCCAATAGAAAGCAGTTCATGTCAACCACGTCATCGGGAACCGGATTCAGCCTGAAGGATCAACTCTTCAATCGAGAGCGAGTTACCTACCTCGCGAGATTGTTCCACGAGCAGGATCACGAATTCGATCAGACCGCATTCGTTCGCACGACGATGCGAGGGTTCTCGAAACTCGAACTGAAAGAGCGCATCGTGCGAATCGCAACGACGCTCGAACGATTCTTGTCCGACGATTTTCGAGTGGCCGCGAAGCAGATCACCCAAGCGTTGCCGCCACCTCTGGATCCTCGTCGAAGCGACGACGATTTCGGTGATTTCATTTTCGCTCCTTTGGGAGAGTACGTCGTCCGCAACGGGATGGACCCAAAGCATTTGAAGTTGTCGCTGCGAACTCTCAAATCGCTGACGCAGCGGTTTTCCATGGAGGACGCGATCCGTTCGTTTATCAACGAGTATCCCGATGAGACGATGAGAGAACTCAGTAAATGGGCGACGCATTCCCACTACCACGTGCGACGGTTGGCGAGTGAAGGGACTCGTCCGTTGTTGCCGTGGTCGAAGCGATTGCTGATTGATAGTACGGCTGCGATTCCGATTCTCGATGAGGTGCACGGGGATCGCACTCGCTATGTGACGCGATCGGTTGCCAACCATTTAAACGACATCTCGAAATCGCATCCGGATGTGGTGCTTTTAACGCTCGAGCGATGGAAGCGAGAGGAACGACAATCTGCCGATGAGTTGCATTGGATGTCTCAGCACGCGCTACGCACGCTGGTCAAGAAAGGCGACCGAGACGCACTCCAATTTCTCGGTTTTCGCAGTTGCCCGGACGTCGAGATATCTGAGTTTTCTCTGCGGCGCACCGAAATTCGTCCTGGCGAGGCGGTCGAGTTTTCGTTCGTTGTCGATGCCAGACGAGACGAAAGGTTGATGGTGGATTTTGTCATCGATTTTATGAAAGCAAACGGCAAACGTTCGCCGAAGGTGCACAAATTAAAACAGCTCGAAGTGAAAAAGGGCAGCCAGACGGTTATCCAAAAGAAGCACGTTCTCCGTGCCAACGCCACGACATACACCCTCTATCCGGGAACACATCAACTAGCTCTGCAGATTAACGGTCAAAACAGGGGCACTCTGTCTTTTGAACTGCTGTAGCGTTTGCAAACTACCACGATCGCTCGCCCAGCACAGGCTGTCATGCGATCTGTCCGATCGAGCAATCGCGAAGAGACGATTCGGTTGACGCATTGACGATCGGTTCGATGCGAACTGACATCGTGACACGCGATCGAGTATCAGTGGCAGCTCGATATGGATGCCTTTTGCGGTTGAGGCGCCCCAGTCGTTCGGGCCCGTACGATTCATTTTCGCATGAAGACGACCGACGTGCGTATCTCACGAATGATTGGATGCTGCGTCGTCGCGGGGCCGAAAGAGAGGAACGTTTCGCGACCGGTTTGTCATCCTTTAGGTGGCAAACTCACTAGCGGACAGACTCCTGATAGCGACGGTTCGCTTGCCTTTAACGCGAGTCGACGCGACGTCATCGATCCCCCCATTTCCAAGAGTGTTCCATGACAATGAAACTGATGCATCACCGGTGTCTTTGTTGGTCTGTTGCTGCCCTCGGTTTGGTTAGCACGGTGGGATGCCAAACGACCAGTCACATGCAGCAAGATGCTGCGGTCGGCACCTTTTTAGGGAGCGCGGCCGGAGCTGTGATCGGACACCAATCGGGGCATGCCGGGGAAGGCGCGTTGATCGGTGCGGCCACCGGTGCCGTTGCCGGTGCGATCGTTGGAGACGCCAAAGACGCTCGCGAAGAAAGAGACGCTGCGTTGAGCCAGGTCAGTCATCCGGTGCAAGACGCTTCGCTGACGAATTTCGATTTGATTCGCATGTCGCAATCCGGGTTGGGCGACTCTGTGATTATCAACACCGTGCAAACACGCGGTGGCACGTTTGATTTGAGTCCGGACGGTCTGATCAACTTGAAATCCAATGGTGTTTCCGACGGAGTAATCGTCGCCGTGCAGTCGGCGTCTCAGCAGAATCAAGCCGCGGGGTATGCGAGTTCATCGACAACGTACGTGTCACCATCGAGTAGCATCTACGTGGTCGCTCCTCAGCCTGCCGTTCGAGTCGTTGCTCCGGTGCGACGGGCTCCCGTGGTGCGAACCCGTCCTCGTCGGTCGTCGTTTCACTTCCGATTCTAAAGCGTCTTCATCAACGTGAGACAACCGAAGAACGTTACCTCTTAGGTTCGTTTTCGAACGGCGCGGTATTCTCGCGGAGTCAGTCCTGTTGCCCGGCGAAATTGACGGGTGAACGCGCTTTGATCGGCGTACCCTGCTTCCAAACCGATGGAGGCGATCGACATGTCGGTGCCGATCAAAAGATTTTGAGCCGTATCGATACGCGCCTTCATCAACCACTGACCGGTGCTGATTCCAAAAATTTGTCGCATGCGGCGATCGAGTTGGTACCTCGACATCATCGCAATGGATGCGAGTTGCTCGACCGAAGGCGGTTGCGAAAGGTTGTCCTCGGCGTACTTCAACGCTTCTGCAACGTGGGCATACTCTTCCGTTTCGTAATCGGGCAATTTGAGATCTTGAGAGATCCCGACAAGTCCGATCACGTTTCCGTTTCGGTCTTTCATGGGCAGTTTGGTGGTCATGCACCAACCCACAATTCCCGACGGATAGAGATGCAGTTCCAATTGAGAGAGCAACGGTCGTCCGGTCTCAATGACCTGCCGATCCTGCTCCACATAACGTTGCCCCAACGGAGCATCATGTAATTGATCTGCCGTTCGCCCGAGCACATCTTGTTTCCCACGGACACCGCTGCGTTGGACGAGCGTCTCGTTGACGACCAAATATTCACCGCGAGTGTTCTTGATAAAAAACACACTGTCGGTGAGGTGGTCGAAGAGCTCTTCGCCCGTGAAGGGGCTCGGTAGCTGTTGGAAAATTTCCTCGATCATGTTTGCCACCGGTTAGTGGGATGTGCGCGTTTTCTAAAATGTTAGCTACGTCGCTCACGCCGTCAAATCGAATGATGAATGAATCGGAGCCGCGAAGCGTGTCTCTCGGATGGATGCACGATACCGATACCGCATCCTCGCTTCTATCACGATGTCGTTTCAGCGAAAGCATCCGTCCCCCAACGTTGATCCGGCTTCGATAGTTCGAAAACCACGCTTTTCCAGCGTAAATGGGAGTGCATGGGCACGAGTCCTGTCAATGCTCAGTTGGAATATTTGTGCCCGATGCATTATGAGCCGAGCGACACATCATGGTGCGTCGTTGGAATCAGGTGGATCACATGAGATTGAATTACCGCCGGTGGCGTACGATTCAAAAAGAATGCAATTGTGCGCATTTTTTTGTTTCGTCTGCCAACGCGGACAAGAACCGGTTGGCTCTGTCACTTACTCTTTCACTGTCGAGAGTTCGGACGATGGTTTGCCCGGATTCGCTCAGATTCCTTGACTGTCCACGGCCAACTGATTCGACAGTCGCTACCAATCCTGGAGTTGTGTGTGTCCGAAAGTGCAACAATTTTCCGCGGGTGTATTCCCGCTCTGATGACTCCTTGCGACGCGAGCGGCAAACCTGATTTTGACGCATTGGTTCGCAAAGGCGACGAATTAATCGATCACGGGATGCGAGCGGTCGTTTACTGTGGATCGATGGGTGACTGGCCCTTGCTGTCCGACGAACAGCGACAAGAGGGGGTTCGTTTGCTATGCGAAGCGAATGTCCCGGTTGTGGTCGGGACGGGCGCACAGAACCCGCGTTTGGCGGCCCAGCACGCCGCTCACGCACAGGAAGTCGGTGCCGCCGGATTGATGGTGATCCCACGTGTGCTCTCGCGAGGAATCTCTCCGACGGCACAGCGATCGCATTTCGCGGATATCCTGAAGGCGGGAGAGAGCCTCCCCTCGGTGATCTACAACAGCCCATACTATGGCTTTGAAACCAAAGCCGATTTGTTTTTTGATTTGCGTGCGGACCATGCCAACCTCATCGGTTTCAAAGAGTTCGGCGGGGCCGCTTCGCTGAGTTACGCGTCCGAGTTCATTACCAGCGGTGATCCCGACTTGACTCTGATGGTCGGTGTCGACACGCAGGTCTTCCATGGGTTTGTTCGTTGCGGCGCCGCAGGGGCCATCACCGGGGTAGGGAACGCCCTGCCGACCGAGATTCTCCGGTTGGTGGAACTATGCCAAATGGCGGCGACCGGTGACGTGGAAGCGCGACGATTGGCGGAAGAACTCGACAACGCTCTCGCGGTGCTGGCGAAGTTCGATGATGGTCCTGATTTGGTACTGCACTACAAGCACCTGATGGTCTTGGAAGGCAACCCGGAATACACTCACCATCTTCATTCCTCGGACGCGCTGAGTCCGTCGCAGCGGGCGTTCCTCGAAAGTCAGTGGAAGCTCTTCCGGGCATGGTGGGAACAATGGCCGGGGAAAGCATCTTGA
>NZ_ANOH01000119.1 GCF_000346505.1 Aporhodopirellula sallentina SM41 | reverse complement strand
TTCCGACCCTCGGTCGGTGGACCCGGAGCAGATCGCAACCGTGTTTACTTCAGTTGATCCTCAATTCGATTCATTATCGACAGGATCACTTGCCAAAAATCCGAATCGAAGCACGCCAAAATCAGCACTCGTGGGAGATTGACTTTCACGATAACGGGATCGGCATTGCGGCCAAACATCGCGAGAGGGTGTTCGTCATTTTCTCGCGTTTGGAGTTTCGTTCGGTGCCTGGCGAAGGCATGGGGTTGGCGTTGTGCAAGCGAATTGTTCAGCGTCACGGGGGCCGGATCTCCGCGGTGGATTCGCCTTTTGGACGCGGTGTCACGATGCGGATTCAGATGCCACTTGATTTCGATGGACATGTTGACGGCGACATGGATGCCAGCGGTGAGGGCGCACCGCTGCAATTCGGGGCGGATTAAGCGGCACGGGCGCAGGGCAAAATGGGTAGCAGGTAGTGAGTGCTCGGGGGAGCAGGGCACTCGCGGGGCTTTTATTGGGGGCATAAGTATGTTTCAAAGAGATGATGTGGGACCGCCGGTCGAAGGTGGTGAGAGGTTGACGTCGCAGGTTTGCAGAATGCTGTTGGGCATCTACATGCCGCCGGCGATCTTGGTGACCGAGCGGAGGTCTTTGGTCGAGACGTTCGGAGGAGCTGGGCGGTGGTTGCGGATGGAACACGGCGGGGGCGGAGACATTTGCAACCGGCTCGACCCCGTTTTTCGCGGTCCGATTTGTGCCGCGATTCGAAAGGCGAAGCGGAGTGGCGAGGTGGTGCGTTCGCCTGGTGTCTTTTGCCCCACGGCGGTCGAATCCGAACAAGGAGACTCGGCGGGGTTGGTTTTCCTGTTGACGCGTCCGATCGTCTCATCGGATCAGGGCGAAACGCTCTTTCTCATTGAGTTTCTCCCTGACGAACAGTCGCAGATTGAACGTGGTGCGACCCAACATGGTGTTCCTGAAGAGGAGGGCGGTTACGGTGAGACGTCGGTCGAACATGTTCGTGGGCTCGAACGGGAATTGGCGTCCGCCCGCCGCAGTCGTAGTCTGATGATCGATGAGTTGCGGGGAGCCAATGGCGAGATGCAGGTTTCCAACCAAGAACTCGTCGCCTCCAACGAGCAACTGCGACGAGCGAACGAAGAGTTGCAGAGGGCCAACGAAAAGTTGCAATCGGTCAACGCGGAGAATCAACGCAAGATCGATGAGTTGACGGAGTTGACCGATGACATGGACAACCTGCTCAACAGCACCGATGTCGACACGGTTTTTCTCGATCGCCAGTTGAAGGTTCGCAAGTTCACGCCGGGCGTTGCCGAGAAGTTCCATTTGATGCGGCAGGACATCGGGCGGAACCTGGAGAGCTTTACGTGTCGTCTCGAAGATGATGATTTGATGTCGGAGTTGCGGCATGTTCTCGAATCGGAGACGTCGTTTGAACGCGAGGTGAATGACCGCAACGGTAACGTTTACCTGATGCGGATCCTGCCATATTTCTCGCGGGGCAGTGTGGAAGGCGTTGTGCTAATGTTGGTGGATATCACCGGGCTGAAGCAGGCGCAGACGCGTCTGGCGGAGTTGTCTGAAATTGTTCAGCAATCGGCCGATGCGATCTTCCGAGTGGACCGGGACGGTTTGATTCGAACGTGGAACGACGGTGCAAAGAAACTATACGGTCGGGACGATTCGGTGATCGGTGCGCCCTTGGCGGAGCTGTTGCCTGACACAATGCATGACGAGGTGGATGACATTATCGGTGTGATGTCGGTGACCGCGCGAGAACAGCAGCTCGACACGCATACGATCGTCGTGGATGAACGCAAGGTGCACGTGGCCCTCTCGGTTTCTCCTGTATTGAATGAGAAACATCAGTGGGTTGCTGCTTCGGTGGTGGCTCGTGATGTGACGGCGCGGGTCGAAGCCGAGATCGAGATTCGCGAGAGCATCGAACGTCGCGATCAATTTCTCGCGATGCTGTCTCACGAACTTCGCAATCCACTCGGTGCGATCATCAACGCGGCGAGGTTGTTGCAGGCAGACGACGAGATGGATCGCGTCGAGAGTGGTTTGCGTGTCAACCAACGTTTCGGTGCAGGCCAAGAGGATGACGATGGCATCGATGTCGGCGCGACTCGGCGTGAGAAGGCGGGCAATGTGATTATCCGTCAATCGGATCAAATGTCACGTTTGCTCGACGACCTGCTTGATGTTTCGCGGATCACGTTGGGCAAGATCGAATTGCAACGTGAAGTGTTTGATCTTCGCGAGACGATCGAGGAGGCGGTCGATGCGATCGGGGCTCAGTTTGGTCAGGCCGACGTGCGTTTTGATTTTGATCAGTGTGACCGTCCGTTGTATGTCGACGGTGATCCGATCCGTCTGCAGCAGGTCGTTACGAATCTGCTGCGTAACGCGTGCAAATACACGCCGCCTGGTGGGAACGTTCGTTTGACCGTGCTCTGCAGTCACGGGGAGGCGGTGTTGCGTGTGCGGGACACGGGGGTTGGGATCGATCACGAGTTGATCGATAGCATTTTTGACATGTTCGTACAGGTCAATAGCACGCTCGAACGAAGCCAGGGCGGGATCGGTCTCGGTCTGACGCTCGTCGAGGCCGTGGTGACGATGCATGGAGGGACGATCGAAGCGTACAGCGAAGGGCTCGGCGAAGGGAGCGAGTTTCGGGTGAGCCTTCCGTTGACGCGTGAGAAACCGGTTGTCAAAACAGCGAACCCGCAAGAGAACGCGATCAACCGAATCGTGGTGGTCGAGGATCTGCCCGACGCGAGAGAGATGCTCGCCGGCGTGTTGCGGATGAAGGGATACGTCGTGTACGAGGCCGGGTGCGGGCAGTCGGGGTTGGGGTTGATTCAGCGCGAGGTTCCGGACGCTTGTTTGATTGATATCGGTTTGCCCGGTTTGGATGGGTACGAAGTGGCTAGGCGGTTGCGACGCGACCCGGGCACGCACGAATTGTTCCTGATCGCGCTGACCGGGTATGGTCAGGAGAGTGACCGGAAGGCGGTCCGCAACGCCGGTTTCGACCAACACCTCGTCAAACCGCTCGATTTAGATGAGTTGGAACGTGTGTTGTGCCAACAATCTGTGTGAGCACGCGGGGTGTGGCAGCGGACCTCGGCGAATTTTCTCGTTGAGTTGTTTGTGCAGTCGACGAGTCTGTCAGGATGCTTGTCAGGCGGTCCGCGTTCGCTGCGGTTTGTAATCGACAACCGGGGCTAACGCGGGGCGGCTGGTTTTTGTGGTTTGGGGATAGGTTCGAAGTCCGAGACCTGTGTGGGGATTGCTTCGATCCACTCGCGGTAGATGGCTTTGTGGGACTTTGTCGTGCTGCTGTGGTCGTCGTTTGGATTCGGTATACTGGTCGCAGCCGACGAATGTTGCCGAGCCTTCCGCACCCGAATTGAATGATCCAAGCATGAGCACCGTTGAGGCCGTGTCTGACGGCAACGCCGATACGACGACGTCGAGCGTCACGTCGGGGGAAGTATGGTTGCAGCGGATTGATCAGTTTGCTGAGAAGTTTGGCGACGCGACCAATCCGATTCTGATCAAGGAAACGCGTCAGGCATTAAAGAGTCGGCAGTTCGTCATCACGTTTTCGGTGTTATTGGTCGCCGCGTTTGGTTGGACGGTGGCGGGTAGTTTGTCGTTGATGCCGTTGATCTACACGACGCCGTCGGCGCCGCGAATGTTGATCGGCTATTACGTGGTGCTCGCGCTGCCGATGTTGTTGGTTGTCCCTTTGGCGGCATATCGGTCGCTCGAGGCGGAGATTGACGATGGGACGTTGGAGTTGTTATCGATCACGGCGCTGAGCCCATGGCAGATCGTGCTGGGCAAACTCGCCAGTGCGTCGCTGCAGATGATGTTGTATCTCGTCGCGTTGTTTCCCTGTGTGGCGTATGCGTACACGCTGCGCGGGGTGGATTTGCCGACCTTGGCGTTGATGATGGCGGTGTTAATCACGTCGGCGTTGGCGCTGACGGTGGTCGCGTTATCATTCGCGCCGCTCGCACGTGGGCGGACCGGCCGGATCAGCACTTTGCTGGTCGTGTTGATGGTGTTGTTGTTGGCAGAGTACCTCGTCGGCAGCGCGGTGATTTACACGATTTTGTACGGCAACCCGTTGACGCTCGGGTGGACCGTGTTTTTGTTGGTGACGGCGATTTTGCTGACGGTCTCGGTCGGGCATTTGTTGTTGACCACCACCGCGGCTCAATTGACACCGGAGAGTGAAAACCGCAGCAGTGGGATTCGTTGGTCGATTCTGACTCTGACGATCTTGGTTATCGCGTTCAATGCATTTTCGATCGAATGGGTGCGTGAGGATCGCGAACAGGTGTTGTTTGTGTTCTTCCCGTCGTTGTTGTTCTTGGCCGGGTTGTGGACGTTCGCCGGGTCGATGATGGCGGCGGAATCGGCTGCGGTGACTCCGAGAATTCAGCGTGAATTGCCAGGGAATTTTTTGAGCCGTTTGACGCTGCTGTTTTTCACGCCGGGGCCGGCGACGGGGTTGGTTTTCGCGTGTTTGGGGACCTTGTTGGTGATGAGCGCGGCACTGATGGGGATCGAACGGATTCAGGATACCGGGAGCGTGTTGCGGGCTCGCGAGTTTACGATCCTTCGCAATTTGGTGGTCGCGTACTCGAGCTATTTGATTGTGTTCTTGGTGTTGGTTCGCGGCATTGTGGCGTTGGTGCGGATCAACAATCATCCGCGGGTGGAAGTTGGCATGGCGGCGTTGATCGCGATCGCGGTGCTGGCGGCGTTGGTGCCGTATTCGGTCGGACTGCATTACAACGATTATCGACCGTACAGCTACAACGGTTGGCAGGTGACCAATTGGGTTTGGACGTTGGGGATCACACTCGATAACCAACCGCCGGTGTGGATCATGGAAACCGCCATCGCGGCGATGGTGATTGCGGTGTTGATCGCGATCGCGACGGTCGGGCGGCGGTCGCTGGCGATTCGAACGGCGACCCCCGAAGCGGTCTTGGAGGCACAGCGGGAGGCGTAGGGCTCATTTCGACGGTGTTGCCGGGCGGGATCGCTTTGTTGGGTGACATCTGGCGACAGCGGTCTACGGGAGTCGGCGGGGATCGGATAAGATCGCCGGCATGAATGCACCCGAACCATCACAACCTGTTCTCGACCGTGATACACTCGCCGGCGAGTATTTTGAAACGCTGCCGTATCAGCCTTATCCGGTACAGGAGGAGGCGTTGCTCGCTTACTTCACCGGCGACCCGGAGGCCAACGGCGGCCACGGGGTTTTGGTGTGTGCGCCGACGGGGACCGGGAAAACGTTGATCGCCGAGGCTGCGGTCTACGAGGCACTGCGAGCCGGAACGCGGATGTATTACACGACGCCTCTGATCGCATTGACGGATCAGAAACTCGACGAACTCCGCGAGTCCGCCGTGCGATGGGGATTTTCGGCGGATCAAGTCGGATTGGTCACCGGCAACCGGACGGTCAACCCCGAAGCGCCGGTGTTGGTGGTCGTTGCAGAGATTTTGCTGAACCGGTTGTTGAACCCGGAGCAGTTTACCTTTGACGATGTTTCCTGTGTGGTGATGGATGAGTTTCATTCGTTCAATGATCACGAACGGGGGATCGTTTGGGAGTTGACGTTGGGGTTGCTGCCAAAGAGCGTGCGTTTGTTGCTTCTCAGTGCAACGGTTGGTAACTCGTTGGAGTTCACCGGTTGGCTGCAGCGGTCGCACGGGAAAAATTTGCAGCTCGTTCAGGGCACCGAACGAAAAGTGCCGCTGCAATACGAGTGGGTCGAAGACGAACTGCTCAATGATTTTGCCGAGAAGATTGCCGCAGGCGACGCCGAGTCGCGGCGGACCCCCGCGTTGATGTTTTGTTTCTCGCGTTCGCAGTGCTGGACGACCGCCGAGATGCTCAAAGGGAAATCGTTGATCGACAAGTCGCGGCAGAAGGAACTCGCGGACATTCTCAACGCGACTGATTTTACCTCTGGAGTCGGACCGAAGCTGAAGCAGATTCTCATGCGTGGCGTGGGCGTCCATCATGCCGGAGTGTTGCCCCGCTATCGCCGGATCGTCGAAGAGTTGTTCCAGCAAAAGTTGCTGAGCATTTGTGTGTGTACCGAAACGCTTGCCGCGGGGATCAACCTGCCGGCGCGGAGTGTTGTGTTGCCCTGTTTGCTCAAGGGGCCGAAAGACAAACGGCAGTTGGTCGAGAGTGCGTCGGCGCACCAGATCTTTGGTCGTGCGGGACGTCCGCAGTTTGACGATCGAGGATACGTGTTTGCGCTCGCGCACGAAGACGACGTGAAGTTGCATCGGTGGCGTGAAAAGTTCGACCAGATTCCCGAAGACACCAAAGATCCCGGGTTGTTGAAGGCGAAGAAACAGCTTAAGAAGAAGATGCCGAAGCGTCGGTCCGGCGAGACCTATTGGACACAGGCACAATTCGAACAATTGCAAACAGCGAAGTCGGCGGATCTGGTTTCGCGTGGGCGTTTGCCATGGAGGTTGCTCGCCTACCTGATTCTCAAGGACAATCATCTTTCGCCGATTCGTGATCTGGTGGGGCGACGGTTGATGCGGGCGGCGGGGATCGAGAAGGCTCAAAAAGATCTCAACCGGATGCTGATCACGCTGCACAATTCCGATGCGATCGTGCTCGACCCGCCACCAAAGCCGATGAAAGAAAAGCCCACCGAACCGGCCAAACCGAAGAAGCCGGGTGAGATCGTCAAGGCGATCGAAGCGGAGGCTGCCGCACCGCCGGCGACCGGTGGTTTGTTCGGGGAATTGCTCGACAGCATGCGAGAAGGCGACGAGGCACCCGCGGAAGAGTCGGTCGACGAATCGACGCCGGAGGACGACGCGGCCGCAATCAAACAACGCGGGTATGAATTGGAGGACTACACGCCGGAAACGGCGACTCCTCGCAACCGGTTGGAACGAATCGTGCAGCTCAAGAGCGTCAATCCGTTGTTCGGTGTGTTCCTCGCCGACATGCTCGCGAGTGCGGACGACAACGAACGGATCGCTGCGTTGGAAAGTGTGCTCGATGTGCCCGGCACGGTGGCGCGGTTCACGCGGATGCCAAAAATCGAAGACATGCCTCCGGGGAATCTGGCGACGACCTACCTCGATCCGTTGTTGCTGCAGCGGGGACTCGCCACGGCGGAGGAACTCGGTGGTGCGACCGACGACGAAGAGGAAGAGGTTCGCGACAAGGGGTTTGGTCGTGTGATGTTCGAAGAGCCTCGCGTTTGGCCGTTGACGATCGGTGAGAAGTTGCTGCGTTTGTTCCGTGACGATTATCCGCGTGTCGATGACGTGCGGGTCCGTCCGGTTTGGATCGTGGGCGAGTTGATGGAGTTCGGTGGTGACTTTGACAAATACGTCGTTACTCGAAAGCTGCAGAAGGAAGAAGGCATTCTGTTCCGGCACTGTTTGCGGATGATCTTGTTGCTCGACGAGATGGCGAACATCCCGCCGGAGAACACGACGGTCGAGACGTGGGAAGATTGGCTCGATGATTTGGCAGACCGATTGACGGAAACGTGCCGCCGCATCGATCCGCAAAGCACCGACGAGATCCTGCAGGGCACCTCGGCGGACGCGGAGGATTTGTCGGTCCAAGGTGGGCGACGCAATGTCTGATTGCATCTACCTCGATCATCACGCGACGACGCCCTGTGATCGGCGAGTGGTCGATGCGATGTTGCCGTGGCTGACGGAGCGGTTCGCCAATCCGCACAGTGATTCGCACGCGGCGGGACGGGAGGCGGCCGAGGCGATGAATGCCGCGATTGAAACGATCGCGTCGACGGTCAATGCCCCGGCGAGTTCGCTGCTGATCACGTCGGGGGCGACGGAGAGCATCAATTTGGCGATGCGAGGTGTGATGACACACCCGAGAAACCGTCGCAATCACATGGTCGTCTGCACGACGGAACACCCGGCGGTCATCGACGTTGCGACCGATTTACAGAGATCCGGTGTCGAGGTGTCGTACGTTCCGGTGCACCCCCAGTCGTGTTCAGATGCATCGGTGCCGGGAACGATCGACCTGGACACGCTCAAAGACGCGGTGACGGACCAAACCGCGTTAGTCAACGTGATGATCGCCAACAACGAGATGGGAGCGGTTCATCCGATCGGTGAGGTGGCCCGAATCGTTCACGACGCGGGGGCGTTGTTGCATTGTGACGCAACGCAGGCGATTGGCCGCATGCCGGTGGATGTGGCTGAGCTCGGTATCGATCTGCTGAGTGCGTCGGCGCATAAGTTTTATGGCCCCAAGGGAATTGGTTTCCTGGTGGCGGGAGGAACCGATCGGCGTGTTCGGTTGCGTCCGCAGATCGTCGGCGGTGGTCAACAGCAGGGGCTTCGCAGCGGCACAATGAATCCGGCGGGCATCATCGCGATGGCGACCGCGATCGGTTTGGGAGACGATGACGGCCCAAGGATCGCGAGTCTGCGAGATCGTTTATGGGAAACGCTACGAGGTTCGATCGAAGGGTTACAAATCAATGGTCCGAGCCTGTCGGACCCGGCATCACGCCTGTCGGGGAATTTGAATTTTCGACTAGAGCATGTTGAGGGCGAGACCTGGATGGCGGCCACGCCGGGGGTTGCGTTCAGTAGCGGTTCGGCATGCAGCAGCGCAAACCCGTCGGCGAGTCACGTGTTGCTCGCAATGGGGCTGAGCGAATCGGAGGCTCGCCGCAGCGTTCGGTTTGGCGTCGGGCGGTTCACCACGCCGGAGCAGATCGATGAGGCCTGCGAGCAACTCGTGACGGCTTTTCGGCGCTTCTAAGCTGGGCGTTGCGTCGCGGAGTGGCTGTGCCGGGGGGGACCGCGCAATGATGTCGCCCGAGGGACGCCGGTTGAGTCCTGTCAGGGAAACGGGGCGCACAATACTTTCGTTTGGAATCACCGTCATAAACGGAACACTAGACGTTCGATGCAGTTTCAAATTTCACAATC
>NZ_ANOH01000118.1 GCF_000346505.1 Aporhodopirellula sallentina SM41 | reverse complement strand
TCAACGCAACGACACGATGCTGAGACTGCACGCGAAGGGGAGACCGGATCAACCGCTGATCGGTTATGAGATCTACGACAAGGAACTCGACAGCAAGAGCATGACGTTTGTCGGGCGAACCGATTGGAACGGGCGATTGACGGTCGGTAAAATCGATCGGCCGCTGCGGCTGCTGTATGTCAAAAACGGTGGCGCCGTGCTGGCTCGATTGCCGATGGTGCCCGGGCATCACGAGGTGACCGTTGCTGACCTCGCCGGGGACGATATGCGTTTGCAGGCGGAAGCGTATATCCGTGGTGTTCAAAATGCCATCATTGATTTGGTCGCCGTGCGAGAATTGTTCAAAGCACGTATCAGTATGCGGATCAAGGAAGGTAAACTGAAAGAAGCCGACGAGTTGCTCGAGATGTTGCGTAACGAACCGTCCAACGAAAAAATCGCCAATGACATGGGGAAGAAACAAACTCTGTTCCTCAAGGCGATCGGTCGAAACGCGAACCAGCAACGGAAGGTGGATGAGATGTTCAGCGTGACACGTGAGTTGCTGTCCAAGCACATCAACCCAAAGATTGTGAACGATCTCGAAACGGCTCTTATCGAAGCAAACAAGAGATCAGGCGGGGCACCTGCGGAAGCGGAGACGCCTTCCGACGAGGAATCACCGCCTGCCGAGTGAGTCGATCATGATCGACAAATGCCCTTTTGATTCCACGTAACCCATCGTTGAGCCACTTTCAGTGAACCGTGATACTCGCGAGCCGTCAGACGTGGATTCGTTTGTGGATGCCTCTTCAACGACCGCCTTAGTGGTCGCGTCCAAGGGGGGAAACAACGAAGCACTGGGCATGCTCTTGTCACGGTATCGTGGGTATCTGCTGATGCTATCTCATCGGTATCTGTCCGATCAGTTGCGACGACGCATTGACCCGGCGGATATCGTGCAGGTCACGTTCCTGGAAGCCAAACGCGACCTCGGCGCCTTTCGCGGCGAAACCCCGGCGGAGTTTGCCGGATGGCTGCGCGGGATGTTGAAGAACAACGTCGCGTCAGCGCTTTCGCATCACGTGATGACGCAGAAACGCAGTACCAAGAAAGAGGTCCACGCGGCGGCGAACGGCGAATCCGGGTCTCGCGAAAATTGGATCGCTCAGCTTCCCGGTGGCATCACCAGTCCCAGCGGTGTGGCCGTTCGAGAGGAAGCCGTCGTTGCGATGATGGAGGCGCTGCATCAACTGCCCGAAAACCAAGCCGAGGCGATTCGACTGCGTTACATGGAAGGATTGCCGTTGAAGGAAATTGTCGAGCGGATGGGCAAGAGCGAAACCGCGGTCGCCGGGTTGCTCAAACGTGGATTAAAAAAAATGCGTACGCTGCTCGACACCGATAGCAGTCCATGGTGGGCGACATGACCGATCGACCGTCCGACGATGTGGTGCCGCCGTTGAACGATGAGGAGTCGCAGGTCGACGAAGCGTTCGCGTTGTACCTGAAGGCGTGTGACAGCGGTGAGATTGATTCACGAGAGGAATTCCTCAGCCGGTTCCCGCATCTCTCCGCGCAGCTTCGTGAACTCATGGATGCGGCGGATCTGATCGGCCAGTACACGCACACCGGCGATCAACTCGGTGCGGCGAATGCGGCGAAGCAAGATCCAGACGAGCCGGAATTCGGCGAACGCAAACACGGCGAGAGAGAGCAAGGCGAAGAAAAAACAAAGCGAGCGAGAACAAGGCGAGCGAAAGCCAAACGCAGCCGGCAGCAAATCGGCTGAGAACGAGTCGGCAGGCGATAAGTCCACCGACAACGGTGGGGAGACTGCGAGCAGTTATCTCGATTTCGCATCGATCGACAACGTGCCTCCGATCCAAGCCAACTGGCCGCACGAGATCAAAATTTCGCGTGGAAAGGTGGATGGCGAAACGCTCGGTATGGACGAGCTCGGACCGGGGGAAACGACCGGAGACTTTTCAGGGCTCGATCCGCACGCCACCTTGCCCGTCGCGAACCGACCGCGTGGACAAGATGGTCCGTCGTTGCCATTCGAGATGGAAGATTACACGCTGCTGAAGGTGCTCGGCGTTGGCGGGATGGGGGTCGTTTATCTCGCCAAACAGCGCGACTTGGATCGGTTGGTTGCCGTGAAAATGATCCGCAGCGGGATGTTGGCCGGCAAAGAGGAAGTGCGACGGTTTTACACCGAAGCCAAAGCCGCCGCTCGTCTGCGTCACCCGAACATTGTGGCCGTGCACCAGTTCGGACGCCGGGCCGGTCACCACTTCTTTTCGATGCAGTACATCGAGGGGAAAGACCTGCAACGTGTTTTGAAGAAAGGACCGTTGCCACCGCGACGGGCTGCTGAGATTGTTCGCGATGTGGCCCGGGCGATCGAACACGCACACAGCCGAGGTGTGTTGCACCGTGATCTTAAACCGGGCAACGTGATGATCGGCCAGAACGGCCAGATCCACGTGACCGATTTTGGTCTGGCCAAACATGTCGACGCGGACAGCAGTCTGACCGGCAGCGGCGCGGCCGTCGGCACGCCGCATTACATGGCGCCCGAGCAAGCGGTGGGCAACAGTGACGGTGCGACCCACCAAAGCGACATTTATTCGCTCGGCGGGATTCTCTTTGCGGCGATCGCCGGACGACCACCGTTGGTCGGCGACAACATCATGCAAACACTGATGCGGGTCGCCCATCATCCCGCACCGCCGCTGCGTTCGATATGCCCACATGTGGATGCGGACCTCGAAGCAATTGTTGAAAAGTGTTTGGAAAAACAACCGGAGCAGCGGTATGCCAGCGCCGGTAAACTCGCCGACGATCTCGATAGCTATCTCGCAGGACATTCCATCGCGGCCCGGTCCAAGGGTCGGTTCGGCAAACTCGTTCAGTGGGTCCGGCAGGTTCCCGTCGTTGCCGCGTTAACCGGGCATCCTTCGACCGACGCTCCTTTGGGGCAACGGAGGTTGCAGACGAGTTTGGTGGCGTTGGCCATCGTTTTGCCGCTGATGTTCCTGCTCGGGAATTGGTGGCATCGGCATCGTATCGCCGCGATGCCGCAACAGGTTCGATTGGCGGGTGGGCTCGTCGGAGGGTTGTACACAACCGCGTCGCAGCATTTGGCGGATGCGATCGGCGAATCGACGGGAGCGGTGTGTGAAGTGGTGCCAACGTCGGGGACGATGGACAACCGCACGCGTTTGCTCTCCGGCGAGGTTCAACTCGGACCGATGCAGGCGTCGGCGATCGGCGGAGACCAGCTCGCGGTGGTGGCTCCGTTGTTTTACGAAGCGGTGCATGTCTTGGTCCGGCGAGGAGGTCCGGTGCAGTCAATCGCGGATCTCGTCGGAGAACCGATTGCGGTCGGCCCGGAGGGAAGCGGATCGCGAAGGGCAGCCGAGCTGATTTTGGATTCACTGAAGTTAGACGAAGCCACCTGCCCTCGTGTCGTGACGCAGTGGCCAACGCTCAACGACGCATCGGTCACTTATCAGGAAGATGACGGGCTGCCATCGGTCGCCATCATTTGCATCGGCCCCGGCAGCGAGTTGGTGCGAGGTCTGCTGGCACGAGGCAGTTGGGAACTGATCTCGTTGACCGGCAGTGTTTCGATCGCGCTGCAGCATCCGACGCTGCGGCCGATGACGTTGGAGCGAACGGACTACCCGACGCCTGAGACGTCCGGCGTGACGGAAGAGTCTTCGCTGATCGAGACATTGGGGACAACCGCATTTTTAGTGTGCCGGCGGGATGCCTCCGACGCACTCGTCGTTGCGGCTCTGGAAGCGCTTTATCGTGAGCCGACTCTCGTCGGTCTGATTCCCAAGGGACGGGCGGCCGAATGGCAGGGGCTGGCGTTCCATGACGCGGCCCGAAGATATTTCAACGCGATCGATCCTTAGTGTGGGCATCGCCTAACCGGCGGTGGTGAATGCCGGAACTTCGCTTCGCTTGGTCCGGCCTACGTTGGAGTCGCTAGCGAGTTTGGATTGGTAACGAGATTCGGCACGCACCCGTGAGCCGAATGGCCGTAGGGCCTCGGGTGGAAACGTCGAAAGAGCACGCGAAACCAACCTGCCCAACACCCGAGTGCTCACGCACTTCGGCTCATGGGTTTGTAGTTGGTAGCGTGAGACGCGGGAACTTCGTTTTGCTCGGCATACGGGCATCTTGTCCCGGAAAAGGGGCGCCAATCGGTTTGCATTAATAATTCAAATCGTCAGTCGATTGGCGGATACAACCTAACCCGGTATGACCACACAATCGTTCGGGATCCGGTGATCTGACCGGGGCGGATTTGTGTCGTGTCATTGGACGGGGGTTTGTCCAACATCGCGTCGCCGAGGGATTCGAATTCCAACGTTCTTAGGTCACTAGCGGACGTTGAGTCATCGCGTCTCGGTTGATACGTGCTGCCCAGGAACGCATCCGTTGGGTTGTCGCCTTCGGGATCAACTTTGCTCGACTGGAGTGGTTTGGAGAGCCGAGCTGCCCAATCGAACCGGAGTGCCAGCGAGTCGTCATCGAGTTTTTCGTGTTGAACGCTGACGCTGAAGTGAGTCGTCCCGCAACAGCCGACTCCGAGAATCGTTTCTCGACCCTCGATGGCCTCGGTGGATAGTTGTTGGATCGCCGCCGAGGACGGCCAATCTTCGTTGGGACTTCCTTCGTGACTGCACCAACGCGATGCTGCCTCGTCGTCACTACCGGAAATCACGTGAGCGTACCGGTCACCCTGCCACGTGAACTCGACGCGAGGGCCGACCGCATCAGGGGCTAGCCGATGAGGGACAGGAATTGATGTTGTGGCGGAACGCGAAGATTCAGATGCAGAGGTCACGGGACGTTGGGGCTTATGAGTTCGAAAGGGTATTGGGCATCAACGTTCCGCGGGCAAACCGCTCGACGAGTTGCAATCCGGCTTGCTGACTTTTCTCGGGGTGGAACTGAGTCGCGAAAAGGTTGCCGCGTCGGACCGCGGCACAGAACGAACCCCCGTAGTCGCACGTCAACGCGACAACGCTCGGGTCCGTCGGGCGGACATAGTAGGAGTGTACGAAATAGAAGTGTGTTTGGGGTGCAATTCCGAGGTCTTCACCCGCCGGTCCGATGTCGACGGTATTCCAACCCATGTGTGGCACCTTGTACTCCAACGGCAACGAGAACTTCGTCACGTCACCCTCGATGACGCCGAGGCCTTCGTGAGTTCCGTGCTCGAAACCTTGTTCGAAGAGCATTTGCAAACCGAGGCAGATGCCCAGGAACGGTTTGTCGGCGGCGAGGTAGTCCTTGATGGGTGATTCCAGGTCTCGGTTGCGGATTTCCGAAATCGCATCTCCGAACGCGCCCACTCCCGGGAGGATCAATTTTTCGGCCGACGCGATTTCCGACGCGTCGCTGGTAATGACCGCCTCCACGCCGGATCGCTCGACTGCTTTCTGAACGCTCCGCAGGTTTCCCATTTGGTAGTCGACAATGGTGATCATCGTTGTGTTTAACTTTCGAAATGGTCTGAATTTTATTGGCTTAATGCGGCCAGCACCGTTTGAAACGGGACGTCCTCGCAGACACCGTACCCTGGGTCACGAGAGAGTCGGTGACGCCGAAAATACGGCGTGCTCAGTCCGCACAGGAATTTGGCTTGATCCACAGGGTCTGAAAAGAGGTCAGGATATTGTCGAATCGCGGTTTCGAGCACCCCCAAGGCGGAGTTGCCGATCGATTCACCGCGAACGCTCCCTTCGGAAAACGGGCCGCCCCCGAGACAAACCGTGCACCGGCCACATGAACGAGACCGCCGATGTCCAAAATGTTCGGCCAATTGGATGGGTAGACACCGCTCGCACTCAAAAAATTGCATCAGTTGGTTGACCCGGCTGACATTCTGCTCGAATTGCTCGTAGGCGTGTCGTCGCAACGTTTGCAGTACGGATTTTGGACGTTTGATCGGTTTGATCCATTCGTAGCCGTGCATCGAATCGGTGCTGTCGACGTTCCACAATCCCGCGATCGCGTTCTGTTCGATCGCCGCGAGGAGTTGATCTCGGCCGATACCGTGCTGTTCACAGGCCACGATCAGGTTCACACGAAAACCCCGACGACCCTTGGCCAGCGACGCCAGGATGGCCCGAGTGGCCGCGCGGTGGGCGGCGAGGCTTTCGTCGATGATTCGTTCGTTGGTGAACGTCGGCGTGATCCGATAGGTGTCGTATCGCATCGGCAGGCATCGAACGTAGCCAAGCGATTGCAGCCGGATCATCATCGTGGCGACGGCGGGCGTCGACAGGTTGACTTCCCAGGCGAGTTTGCCGAGGGCGAGATGAAACCGCTGGGGCTGGCCGATCAATCGCTCGATCAGCCGAGCCAGTGCCGCGTCGCTGGGCAGGTCCCCGGCGGCGAGATTTTTGAGCGCCGTTTGGTCGTCAGCGACCAGCAGAGTTTCGCACTCGGCGGGTTTTCCGTCACGTCCGCCGCGGCCGATTTCTTGGCTGTAGGCTTCCATGGATTGCGACGGGTTGTAGTGGATCACTCGCCGGATGTCCGGTTTGTCGACGCCCATGCCGAATGCGATCGTGCCGATCAGCAACGCTCTGTCGGAGTCGATGAATTCTCGCTGTACGGTTTCTCGCTCGTCGGCGGACAACCCGGCGTGATAGACCAGCGGTGCGAAGCCGGCGTCGCGAAGTGTCTCGGCGAGTTGTTCGGCCGTGCTCCGGCGGGTGACATAGATCAGCGTCGATGTCCGCTGTTTGCCGCGTGACGGTCGAGCATTGGGACGACCGGCGGGCTTGCGCGGCAGCCCCTCGAGTCGATCGATCAAAACCTCGTCACGTCGATCGGATGGAGTCGGCGTGCAATGCAGCCTCAGGTTCGCCCGGTGCGTCGACATGCGGACGGTGTTCTTCGATTCGATCGCGAACGCACCTCGGATATCTTTGACGACCGCGGGCGTGGCGGTAGCGGTCAGGGCCAAGGTTTGCCCGATTCGAAAGCGGTCCACGAGTTCAGGCAGCCGCAAATAGTCAGGACGAAAATGGTGCCCCCATTGGCTCATGCAGTGGGCTTCGTCGATCGCGAGCAGCGAGATGGGAACGTCGCCGAGCTGCGCAGCGAATCGCTCGTTGAAGAATCGCTCCGGGGCGAGATACAGCAACTTGGCGTTGCCCGATCGGACCGCTTGCCAGTCGCCGCGAAACTCCTCGTGCGAGACCGATTGGTCGATCCGGACCGCGGGGATGGATTTCTTGGCGAGCGACTCGCACTGGTCTCTCATCAATGACACCAACGGCGACACGACCACGGTCAGCCCCGGCAGCAGTTGGCTGGGCAGTTGGTAGCAGAGGCTCTTGCCGTGCCCAGTCGGCAGGACGGCGAGGACGTTGTCGCCGCGAAGCACCCGCTCGATGACTTTCCGTTGGGCCGGCAGCAGCCCTTCATGGCCGAATCGATCCCGCAGGATTTTCTCGGCGGTTTCCCATCGCGGATCCAACGTGGATGCATTCGGGGGGCCGTCCGCCATCGATCCGTGATGGTTCTCGTCAATATTCACGTCGCCATCATACCCGCCCCTCGTCACCCGCACATCCTGCCGTCATGATAGGGGAAGTGCGAGGTTTCCGGCTGAATTCGGTTAATCCTTCTCGTCATGGAACGGCCACGGCCCTTCCGCCTGCATGCCTTCGAGCATTTTGTCCCCGATCCCCCATTGTTTCCCTTTGCCCATGGCCGCGACCTACAAAGATGCTGGCGTCGATCTCGACGTCTACGCCGAATCGATGAGCCGATTGCCCCGGTTGATGCACCGGACGTTCAGCCCGCGAGTTTTGCCGAGCGACGGAGGATTCGCCGGCCTGTTTCAATTGGATTTCGCCGGCAAACTGTTCGCACGAAATTACGAGGAACCGGTTCTCGTCAGCGGCACCGACGGTGTGGGAACAAAACTCGTGATTGCCCAGTCGCTCAATCGGCACGACACCGTCGGGATCGACCTGGTCGCGATGTGCGTCAACGATTTGATCTGCACGGGAGCCGAACCGCTGTTCTTCCTCGACTACGTCGCGATGGGCCGTGACGATCCTGCTCGGTTGGAGCGGATCGTTTCGGGGATCAGCGACGGATGCGTGGCCGGCGATTTGGCGTTGCTCGGTGGCGAGACCGCGATCATGCCCGACATGTATGGCACCGACGATTATGACCTCGCCGGGTTCGCCGTCGGTGTCGTTGAACGCAAACGACTGATCGACGGACATCTGATCGCCCCCGGCGACGTGGTGCTGGGATTGGGAGCGACGGGACTGCACAGCAACGGGTTCTCGCTCGTTCGCAAAGTGATCGCCGACAGCGGTACGAAGTGGGAGGATCGGCCCGACGAATTCGAAGGCGAATCACTCGGCGAGGTTTGCCTCAAACCGACACGGATTTACACACCCGCGATCCGCGCGATCCAGTCGCATTACCGCGTCAAGCAAGTCTTGCACGGGATCGCTCACATCACCGGCGGCGGCATCGAAGAGAACCTCGATCGGATTTTGCCATCGGGAGTCGACGCCGAAATCGATCCAACGTCTTGGACCCCGAACCCGATTTTTACTTGGGTGCAAAAGCACGGCAAAGTGGAAACGTCCGAGATGCGTCGAGTGTTCAACATGGGAATCGGCATGGCGATCGTCGTCAACGATTTCTACGCATCGAGCATCACCACGCAGCTCTCATCGCTCGGCATCGAATGTCAACGAATCGGCACCATCACCGAAGGCACCGGCAAAGTCCGCTACGCCGAGTAAGCCTCCGCTTGCCGCAGAGTTGCGTGAGTGATCCGAATGGCCGTGAGGCCTCGGGTTAGATCGTCGAAAGAGCATGCAAACCCAACCCGCTCAATACCCGAGTGCTTACGCACTTCGGCTCACTGGGGCAGCAACGCTCGAGTCACGTAGGTCCGCATCTCCGAGGCGGACAAACCACTGTTGAGCTAGCGGGCGGATCGCAGCACATCGGTTTGTCGAGTTAACCGGCGCCTGTTCTCGGTCTTGGAAAGACCGAGCTACGTGAGTGAGCCGAATGGCCGTGAGGCCTCGGGTGGAACCGTCGAATGAGTATGCAAACCCAACCCGCCCATCACCCGAGTGCTCACGCACTTCGGCTCACTGTGTTGGGACGCTCGAGTCACGTCGAGCTGGTTTTCACCGGCCGGAGTTTTCCCACCGGGGAGGTGAATTGGATGTAACCGGCCGCTGTCGCGTGTACGACGATTCAGGGGATGCGTCCGATGGGAACCGGGCCTCTTGCTGGCACCATGCGGTTCTTCCAAGCAGCGGGGCGTTTCTCGAGTCGACACACGCTGCCTCGGCTTGATTCCATTTCCCATACGCCACGTCTTCGACGGAGTGATTTGCGAGATTGTGAATGGCAAACGATGCAACATGTGAGCGTTCATCGCGTGAAAAGTGAAGGTATTCGGTTTGTTCTGTGAATATCGGTCGAATAGTGCATCTTGCTGTTCCCGAAAGAATGGACGCTTTTTCGGTTGACCAAGTATGTTTTGTCAGATGGGTGAACTGGCGTCAGGTCGTGGGAATCACGCCGCCCAAGCTCGGCGCTTGGGCTGACAAGAAGATGAGAAATTTAAAGTGGAACTACCGTCATGATCCGTTTTCGATGCACCGGTTGCAGTAAGAAGCTGAAAGCCAAGGATTCGATGGCGGATAAGGTGGTAACATGTCCTTGCGGGCAAGACTTACGCGTTCCTAAGCCACAATTAGCAGCCAGCGATGAACTGGAGAAGAAAACAGGCGTTCAAGAATTCATTCGAATTAAATGCACTTCCTGCAATCGCAAGCTGAAGGTGGGCTCAAAAAATCGCGGTAAGTTGTTGAAGTGTCCATGTGGTGCGAAAATTCGAATCGGCGAGGAACTCGAGAAGACTCCCAAAATCGTTCAGCCAGCGGTGGCGAAGTCGTTGCAATCGGCAGGCGTTAACGCATCGCCGCAAGCCGCTGCGGATGCGTTTCCACAAACGGGTCTCGAAGATCTTTCACCAATGGGTTTGGATGACCTGCCGCCGGACGGATTTGACGATCTGCCGTCGACTGGCCTGGACGATGCACCAACTGACAGCCCCGATTGGATGGCGACCGAGTTGGATTTCCCAAACGTTGATTTTCCTCAACCCGTCAATCCCGCCTACGTCCCACCAGCACCTCACCCGACTACCGCACCGCAAGCTGGCTTATCGTCGTCGGACCAACTCTTGAAGAAAGCCATGGAGGAAGAGGCGTCAGAAGACGAGGAGGAAGAGGATAGTTGGTACGTTCAAATTGGTTCTGGATTGTTCTGCATCGCCTGCTCCATCGGACTCTTCATGCTGTTCAACAACATGGAGCAGACTGGGGGTCGGATGCGTGTTCCATGGTACATTGCAATCACGTACTACATTGGTGGCAAGTGGGTTGTATGTGGTGTTCTTTTCCTCGGGGGCGTGCTCGCCTCTGCGCTAGGAATCGCAACCGCTCTTAAAACTCCAACCGACTTGAATGACGATTCCGTTTGACAGAATCGGGCTGTCAGGCTGGCCGAGTCGTTTCTGGCGTATGATTGACGACGCATCTTTGCTTGGGACTCGCTTGCATGCTTTCTGTAATTCCCGCCGCTGTGAGGCCGTTTTGGGTGTTCTGTCTTTCAGTCATGATGCTGGCCTTTGCCGATGGTGCTGAGCCCGTTTCTTTGGATTGGGACGTGACTGAAACGGGGACGGACGCGAGTCTTCGTGGGCTGTCTGCGGTGGACGATCGAGTCGTGTGGGCCAGCGGATCGAACGCGACGGTGATTCGCACCGACGATGGTGGCAAGACTTGGACGTCGTGTGGTCCGAAAGGATTTGGCGATTTGGAATTTCGCTGTGTGCAGGCGTTCGATGCGGACGTTGCCTGCATCGCCAGTGCCGGTTCACCCGCGGTATTGCTCCGGACCGAAGACGGCGGAGCGTCATGGCGGGAAAGTTACCGCGCGTCTTCTCCGGCGGCGTTCTTTGATATGATGCGGTTTTGGGACGAGAGGCACGGCATCGCGATCAGTGACCCGGTCGATGGCAAGTTGTTGGTTGTCGAAACGGGCGATGGCGGACGGACTTGGAAACGATTGACGAAAGGGCTGCCGTTGTCACGGAAAGGCGAAGCAGCGTTTGCCGCCAGCAATTCGTCGCTGCTCGTTGGCGAACAGGGACAACTGTGGTTTGGGACAGGCGGATGCGAATCCGAGACGAGCCGCCTCTATCATCGCTCTGGTTGGAATGCTGATTGGACAACTGTGTCGGTGCCCATCCCCAGTTCGCAAGCGTCCGGGATCTTTTCGGTTTGCGTTGTTCCGTCATCGGTCGCAGGAGAAGGAAGTGACACTTTGGTTCTCGTCGGTGGAGACTATCGAGCGTCTGAAACGTCGGACGTGACCGCCTGTCTCAGCCACGACCGGGGAGTCACCTGGCGTACGGTGAAGACGCAGCCTGCCGCATTCCGAAGTGCTGTTGTTGCGACCCCGCGCGGTGGAGCGTTTCCGTTGGGCCTGATCACCGTTGGTCCGTTTGGCAGCGACTTCAGTCGCGATGGCGAGGAATGGGATTTGATGAGTCAGACAGGCTTTCACGCATTGGCGGTTGGCCAGACTCAGGTCTTCGCATCCGGTTCGGACGGACGCTTCGGCCGCCTGATCGTTGTCGGCGATTGAGAGTCGGCGGCGATTGATCCGAGCGATCCACAGGTTTTGTATTCTAAACCTATCTGCAAACTCATCAGCCGATCGGCCTTGGCCGCGGTTTCCACCGGACAACCGGGGCCAACGCCCGCCGGCGAATTGGTTGTCGAGGTTATTGGATCGATTCTTGAGAATCAGACGTTCCTTGCAGATCAAGCATCGGCCTACCAGTACGCATTTTTCGTTCGCGACGATCCTTTCCCGAGGACATCTCTTGGTCGTGAACGCGGCGCGCCCTGTCTTCGCGTGGTTGTTGCCTAGGGAAGTAGCAATCGATGTTTTGGTTCGTTTTGGTGGATACCTATGCTCTTACCTTATGGTACCGACGCTCCTATCTACCACTATCCCGTGGCGACGATCAGTATCATCGTTACCAACGTCGCGTTGTTTGTGCTCACCGGCATGGGCGACTACGGCGCCTACAATTGGTTGATTCTCGAGTTTGACCGCATCAACCCGTTGCAGTGGGTGACCAGTGCGTTCATGCACGCATCATGGTCTCACCTGATTGGGAACATGATCTTCTTGTGGTGCTTCGGGCTCGTCGTCGAAGGCAAATTGGGATGGCAGCGATTCAGTCTGTTGTATTTGGGACTCGCGCTTGCCGACGGAGCGATCGGACAGGTTCCGATGTTCTTGTTTACGAATGGTCAGGGTGGTGCGCTCGGTGCGTCCGGGGTGATCTTTGCGTTGCTCGCCGTGGCGGTGATCTGGGCTCCCCAAAACGACATCCATTTTCTCTATACCTGGAGTTGGATGTTTCATGGCACGATTGACATCCCAATCAGCGTGGTCGCGTTCTTCTACTTTGCGGTCGAGTTTCTGCAAGTCGCTTGGACGGGCATCCGAATGTCGACACCCATGCTGCACTTGCTGGGGATGTCGGTCGGGATCCCTTTTGCAATCTTCATGCTCAAGCATGAGTGGGTCGACTGTGAAGGTTGGGATTTGTTGACTCGAGCGGGGATCCGGCCCTTCGGTACGAGCCGTGATTCAAACGAAAATGATACAGCGCAAGTAGACAGTATCCTGCATCGTGTCCACGGTGCGTCGACGCTCGCCGTAACCACCGCGATCACCGACTCGACAACTCAGGCCAAACGTGACCCGTGTGCGACAGCGTTTGAAGCGTTCGCCATTGCCGTCCGATCCGATCGCGTTGACGAGTCGATTGCATGTTTTAACCGTCTTCGTGAAAACGCGTGTGTCGCCGCGGTTCCCGATTCAGCACTGATCGCGTACGTCAATCAACTTGCCAAGAACGATCGGCACCGAGAGCGACTCTTGCCGCTTCGTTATCTGGCCTCGCGGTCTTCGAAGCATTCGAACAACGCACGTTTGCAGATCGCGGTGATCGAACTGCGGAACAACAACGATCCGCAGGCTGCGGTCAAAGCATTGCAGGAAATCAGGTTGCCGCTGTCGTCTCAAGTCGCAAACGCGAAGAAGAAAATTCTTCGAGCAGCGAACGCTCGGCTGCATCAAGGTCGGGCTCGCGCCCCCGATCCGATGTCTTAGCGAGGTTCGCCAGGACCCGCAGGCCGAGCCGTTCGAATCAACCTCCACTCCATCGTCCTCGCTTTCGACGTGGTCATGCCCGTAGCGAGTTTTGCGGTTCACGCACCGTTCCAATTGGGAGCAAATTATGTCGAGCAACGCTCAAACAAAATGTCCGTGCTGTCTGAAGCCAAAGAGCACGAGCGAAGAAAACTGTCCGACATGTGGCTACCAAGACCGCGACATCTATTCGCGGAAATTGGAGGTTGAGGCCGAAGCGGCACAGCATCTCCACCGAGCCAAAATGCTACGAAAGTTGTTTCGGATCCTGCGAGTCGCCCACCTGATGCGCTAAGCGATCACCGGTCGATGAAACCGAGCAATCGGTGTCGGTCACCGCTGCAGGATTACCGGCGTCTGATGTGGAAAGAGAACCTGCTCAGGACACTGCCAAACTATGCCATTCGCAACGCGGGTTGAGTCTTGGATCGCCCCCATCGTATTCGCCAACTTGCTTGTCACGGGCTTTTCAGGCACTTGATACAATCGTGCGAGCGTGAAGCTGATTCACGTTACACGTGGCGGATAGTCGGTCGTCCAGCCCCTCCGGTTCAGTGCCTTACTTGGAGAAACTACTTAATGCGATCAGAGTCAATCAGCGGGCTGCTACTAGGCTTATCGATGATGGGCTGCTTCTCGGGGTGCGGTCCGCAGTCAAATCAGCAGGCGGACGCAGGGCCGGGGAAGTCCGCCGTCGGCGCGTTGCCGAATTCAGTACCTCACGAGACAGCCGCCAAGGCGGCGGATCCATTAGACGAAGATCTGCATACCCCGGCGACCACCGTTGAAGCTGCAGCTGTAATCGATCTCTCGACATTTCCACTCCTGCCCGACGCCGGGGAAATTACGACGAGAACTGTTGCTTGTTTGGAGTATGAAGCTCGACTCAAGGCATTTGGTGTGAGAAACGTATTTGAGTTTCAGCGCCGCAACTTGCTGGAGCGACAGTGGGAGGAGTGGTCCGAATCCGATATCTCCAACGGATACGCCGAAGGTCAGTTCGTCCGCTCCGGATTTCACCTCTATGTCACCGTCCAACTACACGACGAGCCTGGAAAAGTCGTGGTGCGACTGAAGAATAAAAGCAACGTCAATGTAAGCAAGCTGCCAGTACCGCCCGGCGCGACCTTTGTCAGTGTGAACTATAACATTGCCTCGTATGAAACGAGTGTTGGCGTCGAAGAAACCAGGGAAGCGGTTCGCAAGTTGTTGACCGATCACGGTTGGAACGTTTTGGGCTGGCGCGGCAACAGTCTGATTCTGCAACAAAACGCCGTAGAGCTGACCGCCGTTGTGGAAGAACTTTCACGGCAATCGGGCAAGACAAGAATCGCCTACTGGACTGAGCAATTATCGACCGATTCGCGGGCGCCTGCCGATGCCAACTTGAGCAAGTACGAAGTTCAAGATAACGCAAGGTAGGTGAACCAGAAGGCTAACAGTGGAGCAATAGCAAGTTAGAACACACTGACTGCAACAATTCGGAATACTCGATGACGGCAGTGTCATCGACTTCCGAAGCTAACATTCTGCGACAGCGTTCCAGTTCGGTGCGCAAGGGCCGCCCGTTTCATGTCGAAATAGTTAACGAACGCGGTGGTAAGAAACATCGCCAGCTGTACATGACGAACCGACTTGAGCAAGTAATTCCGAAGCGTGCTCCGGTTTCATCGACCGGGGCACTGATCCGGTGTCGGCCACCGGAGCGCGCTAGACGCAAATTCATTGTTTCCGGTTGACCGAAGATGTTCAGGTGCAAGAACATTCCAGTCCCCGTTCCCGTCAGCATCCTCAAAGTGGATACTGAACTTCGGAACTAGGCACAGAGCACGACTGATTTAGGCCAGCTCTGAACATTGGGTTCCCGTTTACTATCACCCTATACCAGCCTCATGAGATACCCACAACCAGATAACGAAGATGAGTTTGAGGACTTTTGCCTGCGTTTCTACCGGAAACACTTAGATCGTCAAAACCTGAAACGCTACGGGAAACGCGGTGAATCGCAGGATGGTGTGGACATCTTTGATCCGCTGTGTCTCAAACCAACATCTGCCGTTCAATGCAAACATCACGAACCGCACAAAACGCTGCCTCCCCAGGAGATCAAAGATGAAGTTGCCAAAGCAGAGAAATTCCCACATCCACTCAGCCACTACATCATTGCGACTACGGCCAAAAAAACCAAGAACGCACAGAATTGTGTTGCCACACTCAACCGCCGAAAAAACAAGAAGTTCACGGTTGAGATTCACTTTTGGGAAGACATCTGCGAACTACTCTCCCTGTTTCACCGAGTTCAAGCGGAGATCATTGTCTATGGTCAAAACATCCTTGCCGGTGCAATGGAGCAAATCCCTAGAGCACACCAAATCGCTCCGCTCGTAGAGGAACTTCTGAAGGATCGCAGGCTCGATGCCGCGAAGCACGAACTTGAAAAGCTGGAAGCCCTCAATTCAACCGGAAACCTATCTCTTGAGGAGCAGTACCGCTACCTACGATTAAAGGGCAAGGTGGCGGTTGAAAACGGGCAGTACTCTGAAGCGGGCAAGTGTTTTCTTTCAGCGTTTGACAAGACTCCAGACTCAGACGAAGCGAAGCAAAACCGAGTATACGGCATGTTCTTGCAAGGCAAGCCGAATGAGGCACACGAACTGGCGAAACAGTATTTTGAAGACGGTCTACGCAATGCCGTAATGGCGAGTCATCTTGTACATACTGCAGATACATTAGAAGACGTCGACGCCTACCTTGCCGAAATTGAAACACTTGCTAAATCGGACGACAACTTATGTGTTGCACTTGCCTACAAGTTTTCAGCGGGCAAACAATACGAGAAAGCTCGCGAGTTCACGGACCGTGCGTTGGAGATAGACTCCGAGTCTCCATACGCCTACCTCGCTGATGCCTGCATCGCTCACGAAGAGGCAGTTCATGGTGCATGGCAGGCACGTCGCTTGAACCTCGATCTAGCGTTAAAACAGTATACAACTGCAATCGACCTTGCTACGGAACGCGACTATCCGAATTTGCTTCCTGAGTCCTTCACACACCGGGGGGTGGTAAATTTCCTTCTCGATAATCTGGATGCTGCAGCTTCCGATCATCAAAAAGCTGCTGCCTGTAAAATTCAATCAGCCAGCTATGTTGCAAGGGCAGCGTCATTCTTTCTTCATACCAGAATGTACGAGGAAGCATGGAAGCTTCGTGACAAACTGGATCTCGACACCTTGGAAGGTAAGTTTCTTGCGGTTGGCATTGAGTACCACAATTCCGATGGCGAGACGAAGCGAGAGTGCATAAAGCAGATGCTTGAGCTCGCAAATCAGGATTGGGAACGAAGTCTTGAGTGCCGATTTCATGCGGTTCAATGGGCGATCGGGATCCAAGACTACGAACTTGGGAAGACATGCGTTACGGACGAGTTTCTGAAGTCAAATCCTTTGCAAGCACATACGTTACAGGGCTGGATCTACCAGGTAACCAACGAAATTGACAAGGCTAAACAAGAGACTTCCTTTGCACTAGAGCAGAGCACGGAGTCAGTGCATCGCCAAGAGCTAGAGTTGCTCGCATCACTTCTATTCGAGTTGGAGCAGTTCCCAGAAGCAGCGATGATCTTCGAGCAGGTTGTGACGCCAGGAGTCTTTGATGACTCAATGAAGCAGTACCTGACTTGTGCTCAGCATCTAGAGCGACATGATTGGCTTTTGCGGATTTGTCGGGAGCTTCGTGAATCCGAAGCACAAGATGACAAAGTGCGAAAGCTTGAGTTGAAGGTGCTATCCGAGTATCTACCGCAAGATGCTTTCGAGTTAGCCGGTCAGCATGTTGAAACCGCTGGTGACCCTCGTTTCTTTGTCGCGTTTCGGAACTTCTTGGCAGTTCGGCTTGGCCGTTTAGATCAGCTTGATCTTGACCCCGACCATCTTCCAACACCCTCCGACATCGAACCAATCGAAGCAGCGATTGTCACGATGCCATACATCGCTGGGGACAAGTTTGATCTCGCACTGGAATTCCTGTACGAACAACTCCGTTTGAACTTTGACAGCGAACAAGCTCACGCGCATTACATCTTCTTCGTTCTCCAGCATGGTCAATACACAGGACTGGGGGCTGCCCCTGCTCGTGTAGCAAACGATACAGCCGTGCTCCTGAAAAAGACAGGCAAGTCCGACCAGTGGATTACTTTTGAAAACGACCGGCCCAAGCCGAGCAGAGGTGAGTTTGCTTCCGATAGCCCAATCGGCAAGACCTTGCTAGGTCGCGCTGTCGGTGATCACATCGAACTCCCTGGAGGTTTTCAAGAAGAAACGGCCGAATTAGCCGAACTGCAGACTAAGCAGTTGCGGGCGTTTCAGGATTCAATCGGCAATTTCCGCAAGAGATTCCCCGATACGTCCGTGTTGCAGGAGTTTTCAGGATTCAAAGACGATGGCCAGCTCAATATCGAGCCACTCGTAAGCAGCTTAGAGAAGCGTCGTGATCACATCGACCACTGTATTCGAGCATACCGAGACGAGAACTTGACGATCCACTTCCTGGCATCTCAACTTGGTTTCAACATACCGCAAGCCCTACAGACTCTGGCTGATCATCCCGATGGGTGCGTGAAGTGTTCGCGGACTACTCCACAAGAGTTTCACCAACTTTCCGAGAAGGGATTTCAGCATTCCTCAATCTTGTTTGAGCTCACGGCGATCGCGACATGTTGGCATATTGATGCGTGGGAAGACGTGCCAATCGTTGATCGAATGATTGTAACTCAGTCAACAGTCGAAGAGGTAGATCAATGGATAGATCGCGCAAAGGGAGATAAGGCGTCGAGCTACATGAATCTCGGTGAGGATGGCAAACTTGTCATGACCGAGATTTCTGGCGAAGAAAAACAGTCACGAGTCGATGGTCTGCAAAAGATGCGCGATTGGATTGCTTCGAATTGTCATGTTCAGTCCTCTAGTTCTAGCGTGGGAATCGACCCAGAACGACGCAAGCTGTACCGTGTAGCAATTGGCTTTCATGGCTTGGATTCAATTTGCATTGCTAGCGATTTAGGAATTCCCATTTGGACCGACGACGCCGTGCTGGGGTTGATTGGCAAAGCCGACTTCGGTGTCGATTCGGTATGGACTCAACTCGTCCTTAGTCAACAAGTGTTCGCTGAGAACTGCGATCAAAAAGCCTTCGATCTGTACACAGCAAAACTCGCATCGTGGGACTACACCCAACTCATCTGGCACGCTTCCACAGTTGTTGCAGCGGCAAAAGAATCTGAGTGGGATCCAAATCGCTGGCCACTGAAGCAGTCTTTGTCTTTGATCGCCAACACGAATCACCCTCCAGTCCAGAGAGCACGTATTGTTGCCGATACTCTCAGATTGCTGCGGCGAACGGATTGCCCGGACCTACTGCAAAGCCGAGTAATTCAGGCGTTGCTGGATGCCTTAAACGATCCGGCGGGTGCAAGATGGATCTTGCGCCAACTTGATTCTATCTTTCGGGTTGATCCCTTTTCTGCCGACGCAATAGAAACGGAGATTCGCTATTGGCTAATGCTGCGATAACATGAAACTCCGCATAAAAACGGACGAGGCTAAGACGCAGGTAGCACTCCGCGCATTGACCATCGCTTGCTCGGAGTGAGTGGGCAAAGTAGCGGACACGCTCCGGAGGCCGACTTCGGTGAGTTGCTCCGGTCGATGAAACCGGAGCATTCTGGAGACGCAGTTTCGGCGCGTCGGTGTCACAATCTCCGAGACACCGAAGCAACTTTGGCCGTGAGATTCGAGCTGGCGGTCGATGCAACCTGCGCGAGTTGGGGGAATTGCCAACTCGCATCGATGTCACCGACGGTTAAAAAGCCGGCAATCCCGGTGTCGCCAGTCGCGGGCCATCACAGACTTACCGTAACGCTGCCGTATGCAATGGCAGCATCGGTAAGGTATCGGAAACCGGAATAAAGTAAGGCATCGAACAACGGTGAATCGACGAAGCCAGCCGACGGCTATCACGTCCGTGATTGATACCAAGTACCTCGCGCCAAATCACTTCGCCCTCAGCAACGAACTCGAGGACGAATGTCGTTGCGCCTTTAGGCAACCGTTGGTTTACTGTCAGACCACGCATGTCTGGGAGAAACTGACGATCGAGCCCGGTCAACACCTCATCTGGGTTCGTCACACGAATCTGATAGTAGGAACTCGCACTGTTGTCAATCTGCACGCCGCCGTGAGCCAGTTTCCTTTTTAGCGCAGATTCGATATCGACTCTTTCACCATCTCGAAGGTCTCCGATGTCGACACGGACTCCGCATGGATGAGCGGGGCTCAGTAACGCACTTCCACCAGTTTTCGCTGTGTCGATTGATTGACTAATTCCGTCCCAAGGGATTTCTACCGTGTCAAGACGGTTCCCGTGGATTGCCCAAGTGCCAACGATGTGATTGTTTCCCGCTGGAATGATTTTTGGATCATGGCCAAGTTTGTGCTCGTGAGCGACCACGACCAAACCCGATGTGCGATCAATGACATCTGTATCGACCAGAAAGGCCTTTCCGTTTGGAAACCATTTAAGCGACAGGTCGCCTGCAAACTTTGTCGTGGGGTAGGCAGTATCGAGGATGATTTTGCCGTTTTGATCCCAGCAAAGGATTCGAGCGTGAGTTGGTTCATCGACAACCATCGCCAGTTCATTTCCACGCGGTGAAAATGCGAGAGACCGTGTCCGCAGGCTAAGCGACCTACTCGTGGCGGTAGCTTCGAAAGTCAAATCGGAATTTCGGCCAGGTAATCCGGTATAGCCGTTGCGTGGTGTTTGAAGACGGACAGCGATCTTTTGAGTTTGCGTGTCCACAACAACCAGATTTTTCTCCTTAGAGCCTAGAACAGCGAATCGCCCGTCCCGCGAAATTCCGACTTCAGAATTCTTACCCCGTAGGCCTTTGAAACTGAAAATCGATTTTTGCATTCCGTTTTGCAAATCCCAGATTTCGATCGTTTCTCGAAGACGTCCGCCGACGTACAGTTTGTTAAGAGAAAGCTGAAGCAAGTCAACGTACTTATCAGGATCGCCGGGCAATTCAAGTTCTTTTTCACCGGTCTCAGTGTTCCAAACGGAAACCGTGGTATTGGTTTGATTGGGTGATTTGTCGGTTGTTGCAAACCACTTACCCGATGGAGAGATTGCTCGAATGCACCTCTCGTTGTAGCTACCTGAAAGATCAGAGACGATGCTTCCCTTTTCCACGCTCCATATCTCACGACCCGAAACGACAATCGGACAGAAGGCATCACCAAACGTCAATTCATCTTGATTCTGCATTTGGACATGAAACGCTTTCCACAATTGGCCGCCATACGCATTGATTGCTGGAGCCACCGTGGAGATCGTGGTCGTTTTGGCAGAAGTGACGACTTTGATTGGTTGATCTGCGTCAGACTTGAAGTCGACTGTGGTCACAGCTTGGACCTCACTTGGCGTCGACGGGGCATGTTCTTCAATCCACCGAACGTCAGCGCGGCTGAGTTTGTTCAGTTTTACCGTGATCGTGCGATCCGAATTCGCTTTAGCGAGGAAAATTTTGTCACCTTCCCGGCCTTGAAAAGAGCCCTCAAAGCGAAATCTTCCGTCCGCACTGACCCAATTACGAATCGATCCTGCCTGTTCCTTGGGATGTTCGTGCGGGAAAACCGCTGCTGACTCGCTTGTCGATTCTGAGGTGGCAAGAGCAGTGGCGAGTCTATCATCTCGATTTGTCGCCTCCTCTTGCTGGGGCCGGATGACGTCCGCCTGTTCTGATTGACCCTCTTTGCCATGGGCGACAATCTCTCGCCTGTGTTCGTCTTCTGCCTGCCGGGATTGTTCCTTGGGGGATAGTCCTTCCAGAGCGCTCCGATGGGGCATTTCGTCTTCACCGGTATCCCAAGAAACTTTTTGGTTTTGCCTCTGCTGAATAGGTTTGGTTTCTTTCAGATGATTAACGCTGGACGACCTGTGATTTTGGTTCAGTGGTTTCCGCGTGGCAGGGAGAGGTTTTCGCTGGTGTCTGTTTGGGTCAAATAGTTGGCTCGTATTCTTGCCTGGTATTTCCACGTGTCTCGAACGACTGCCCTGGGCTACCGGAGGGGCGCCGCGACCATTGAAGTAGAGGAACACCATTGCGATCGATACCACACCGAAAACGAATCCGGCGACCACGTACACCCAACCGGTTATGACCGCCCAGAACCCCGTCTCATGAGTTTTGGTCTCGCCAAACAAAACACGACTGCCTAGTTTCTGTTTAGCCGTCAGCTTGATGCGTTTGGACCGAATGGCATCAATGCCAAGCCATATCATTACCGGACATGCAATTGCAAACACACCGGCGAAAGCGAGTGCTAATTCGGGCGTTAATTCGTTTTGTGCGGCTATCATTAATGTTCCGTCCATCGATTCGTCTCTCGATAAGGGGCCCCGGATGTCCGTGGCTAGTTCACATGATAAATCCGGGGCAGACTCAAGTCTCGGATTCAGTTAGAGCTTCAGGCAAGGTGGGAATGGATGACGGCTGTCACCAGACTAATGCAGGTTGATGACCATTCGATGTTCATGAAGTTGGACAAGTCGACGCAGATTCACATAATCTTCAATATTCGGCGGCGTATCTCACCGAAGTGAGTTTTGCTGTTTGCCGCATCGGTGAAATTACCGACCGCAATTCGAGTTTCGGTTCAGAGTTGGAAGTCGATGCAACCGACAGTAGGAAGCCAGCTCAGGCGATGAGACGACAAAGGCCGCCAACACGCCCTTGTTTTGCTCACCTCATCGAGCCTAATTATTATGTCGCTCTACGTGACCATCCTCGGTACTTATCCTAAAACCGACACCGTGTCTCTCGAATATCACACTAGCGCGGAGGTTGCTGTGACCGTGGTAGAGCTCTTTAAAAAGCACGCATGATTGCTTCCGTAATTCGTCAAACGCATGTGGATGAAACTGGGCATGGGTATTCATGTCATCAAGCAGTTTCACAAACGCGTCTTCCAGCACTAAGCGATAGCCCTCGATGTCCATCGGATCTTCGCCTCGCGACACTGCTACGTATGTTCCAGATTCTGGATTTCGGTCTTTCTGTTTCTTATCCCATCTCTTCCCAATTCCAGTAGCGAAGTCTACTTCAATGCTGAACTCCGGTCTCTTTCGTTTCAAGACATCGAATTGGACGGTTGAGTCATAGAGCGTGCCGCGTATTTCATATTCAGTAATCTTAGAGGGGCTTGCAAAAGTCCCGTTCTCGAGGTAAGCCATCCGTACGAAGTAACCACCAATTTCAATCCTCTCGTAGTCCTTTCCTCCCTGGTTCAACCTCTTAGGCACGTAGAGTCCAAGCGAGATGTTTCCTGGCCTCTCCACAACAAAAAACGCCCAGGGCCTGAGCCCCTCGATTCGCTCCAGCTTGTAAGGGCCCCATCTTCCGTAAGGATTTCTTTCCAGCGGAACCTCGATATACTCCGCTGAGTGATGCGAGAGCTTCAGTGTCTTCTTTGAGCCCTCCTTTACAGTGACATTGGGGTCAAACATCGACCTCGACTCAGGTTCCCGTCCGAGACTTACAACCCGAAAGCCAACCCCCAGATCACTGTAGCCCTTTCCCGATGGTCCAGCAGCAGAACTGGTATTCCTCCCCCACCCCAAATGCCAGGATCCGCCGAGATTTATTCGGGCAGATCCTGCCAGCTTGAATTGGTCATCGCTCTCGGTCCACTCCATCACGTTTCCGCATTGCCCCATCGTTCCGAGAGGGCTCAGGCCTCCGGCGAGCGTGATGTCCGCTGGCCCCTGACTGATCGGTTGCTTGATCACGGCAGTGCCAGCAGCCGTGCCGCTTGCGACAGGAGTCGGTGTAGAATTGCTGCCGGTTGCATGCTTAAAGTAGTTGCCGTTGCCGTCGTAATAGGCGGCCTTGTGCCATTCGCTATTCGTAGGAATGAAAAAGTTTGCGTTGCTGTTTCTAAGGGGATTCGACGGGTCGAACCCGGCGTCACCGGACTGCCAAAATTGGATGTTTCCATTGGCGTCGAACTTGTACGCTGCAGGAAATCCCTGAACAGCATTCAGATAGTTGGCAAACTTTGCCGCCTCATACCAGCTAATTCCATCTGCCGCCATGTTAGGCCGTGTTCCACCAGCAATATAGTTGGCTAGCCGGTGGGATAGCATCCTTATCTTCAAGCCACCCACGTTATTAGCCTTCGTTATCATATCGCGGCTCACCTCGTGCACGGCTATCAAGTAATCGTAGCCAACGGAACCATATCCCGACGAGGCGTCGCGGACGTTACCGGGGTCGCCGATTTTAACGAACTCTATGGAGAAGGCGTTCTCACCGCTCCCAAAGGTGATGTTCGCTCCGATGGCGGTTCTATCGATCAATAATGCGCTCAAAGCACAACCGAACACAATTGGGATATATCTATTCACAACGTTGTCCTTCGGGGTCTGGGCTTGACATCCTGCATTTCGCGGACGCATCCTACACCTCGACCCAGAATCAAACAGTCAAAATTCGCGATTTCATTAGAAGCTAATCAGATGAATTGATTCACCCTTCACACAGTTTCTCATAGCTCCAGCAATCTCCGCTTCGTGGCGTTGCTAATTGAGAGGTTGTGCACATAGCAGTGAAGACCTGTTCAGGTCTGATAGGTCAGTGCTCAGCGTTGTTCTAACGCCGAAATTGGAGCCGGTCATTCGAACATCGCCCCAACGATTTCGAGCTCGAGGTTGGACAAACCTACCGAACGAAGAAATCCCACAAACTGCAGGCCGTGTCAGACACCGACGCGACTTTCGACGGGCTATTTCGGCGCACCGGCGGCCGACTTCGGCGGCTCAACCGGTCGAGACGGCCAAACTCGCTTCGGTCTCAGGGCGGGCAGCCTACCGCTGCGACCTCGCGAAAATTCTGATCCACGTCGGTCGATGCAACCGATGGCACAAAGGGTGACCAGGCGGCGAGACGCTAATCGCCGGCAAAGCAACCATGCTGACAGCTGACAAAGCGCGAGCTAGAGCAGAATAGCTTTTCATCTGATAGCTTATCTCAATGCCAGCCCGCCTCTCGCCACATTATTGCTACCCGCCCTGTGGGTCGAGTGTGGGGCAGGAAAGTGCCGCGGGGTGGGAAGCCAGATCGAGAGTGCAAACGCCAGAATACAAACGAGATAGCAGAACTGATCGCAATCACGAGTGGATCATCGGTAACGCGACACCGATCAAACTGTCATTTGCAATGGTGATCGAGATCCGGACACCGGATGCAACGTAAATCGACATCCGAGTGGATGAGACCGAGTATCTGGCTGGCACGCTCTAAGCACGGAGTACTATGCCATTCATGTTAATTCTGTTGCCAGTAGTGGATTTGCTCAAATTCAGCGAGCCCGCGGCCTCGGGATCCGATGGCCACAACACACGGCAACAAGTCATAATCGAGCGATACTGGTTCGCATATCGACTTCCCATCCCAGAAAAGTTCAAAACGATTCTTCTGAACTGTAAAACCGATTACATGAAAACCTTCGACCTGATCGCGATTGAGTTGCGCGAGAATGCGTGTTGGGGTCATGGTTTTGTCGAATGGGCTGGGCCCTAAGATCAGCCGTCCATCGTTGTGGACAGCGAGAGCAACGCCACGTTTGGTTTTCGGGTTGGTCACGGTTACCAGCCAGGCCCCTGGAGACTCTGAATCGAACCTGCCTTTTACCGCGAAGGCGCCCCCCTTAGCCCGAAGTTCATTCCATGCCTGCCAACCACGCTGGGACTCAACAAAAAAGACGCCGTCGCGGTTCCCCCTTCTTCCAAATCGATCATTCGCTAGAGGACCGTCCTCCTGGAAGTCGATCGAAGTGAAAGGTTGCGTGGAGGTGAACCTGCGAAACGCGGCCTCGCGTTCGTCATCGGTCGCGGGCGAGATCGTCGCTTTGATCAACAGAGTGCGCTCCTCGTACACGACTGCGACGACGCTACCGTCAATGAGCGTCATTGTCTTACGATGCCCCGCGTCGTTCCGAGTTTTTACCCAAGCATTTTCGAGGCTCGTTTGCCCCAATTCAATGATGCGAGGATAGTTCGTCGAGAGCATCACGGCCTCGTTGTGCTGTCCAAACCCAATCTCCCATCCTTGTTCGTTCGGAAGGGGGCGCCAAGTTTCACCGAGCGTCACAGGCCTTCTCTGAATCGTCTCGCGGTCGACCCTTCCGTTTTGGAGAAACGTGTATTCCAAGACGACACTCTTGGGTCGATCAAGAGTGATCTCACCAAGATCGATTGTTTGCCCAGGTTTTAGGTGCAACGGTAGATATTTCGGTCGATATCGGACACCTGAGATGGAGACCAAATGACTCGCCGGTGACAGATCTTCAATCTGGAATTTACCGTGATCATCGGTCTTTATACGAATCGCTCTCGGCTGGTGACTGTTCGGATCCGTTCGTCCGCGCGGGCTGTTGATCGGACCAAGAGTACAGTGGATGGACAGCGACCTGATGCCTGAGATTCCGGAAGAGACCTGTCCGATCACTGCCGCAGATTCGCTTGATTCGACGGGAGTCATCAGGACTTCGCCCACCGCCACAATTTCGGATCCAAAATCAGACGGAATCAGGTCAATCGGATCGTAGCCGTGCTTGCGGAAACCAATTGGATCATCGAGATCGGCAACGCTGCAAGCAAACGTCCCGTCGTCTTCGATCGACATCTGTGCCGCAATGTCAGTGGGGCTGGTGTTACCTTCGACTCGTACAGTCCCATAGATCACGGGATAGCCGGGAAACTCCTTTCGACATGCTTCGACGCGCTCACGAAAAACATCCGGAATAGAATCGTTGTGACGGAGTTGTTCCGCGCCTTCGTCGACAAGTCGAAACGGGTTTTCGGTGCCTGGCTCCTGGTTCGGCTTGATAATCTCCCATATCTGCCGTATTGAATTGTCCCAGTGACAGAGCCGTGATCCATCCAATGAGAAGCTAAGCCGATTCTTGCCATCTCTTTCGGCAACAGTTGCCACTGTCTGCTGACCGGGTGAACGCTGCAACGAAATCAGCTCGGAAAGGTCAGCTGCATCCCAAAGCTTGATTTCGCCCGATCGATCGGCGGTGAAGAGCCGATCGCCGTCTGGCGAGTAGGCGATTCCGACGGTCCCTACATCGTGCGTCTTTGATCGTTGCTCGAGCTCTCCCGATGTGGTCGACCACACGGAAACACCACCCGCAGAGTCACCTATTGCGAGCCGCCTTCCGCCCTCATCGTAGGCCAGGCACAACGATTCCTCACGATGAGATTGCCGAAACTGATTGAGTTGTTTACCTGTTCGAGGATCAAACTCAGACACTGAAGATTCCGGTTGCGCACCGGGGTAGCGATTCGATGGTCGTTCGATGATCGCAAGTCGTTCAGACCCGGAAAATACGAGAGCGGATCCCGCGAACTCAATCGGCCCAAGCTCACTTTCCGTTTCCAAGTCCCAGATCCTCACGCGTTGTTCTTCGCACGCTGCGAGCAGCTTTCCGTCTTCGCTAAACTCGATAACAGAAATACCGCGCGCCGCCTCACCGAGTGTCTTCTGGCGCGATCCGTCGAGAGCGTTCCAAATCACAACGGATTGGTTTGCGGTAGCAACGCGTTTTCCTTGAGGGTCCATTGCAAATGAAATCGCTCGAGCATGGATCATCGCGTCGCTCGGCACGGGCTGTCCAACGCGAATCGATGTTGCATCCCGGCCACTCTCGATTTCGATGAGTCTGCTACCGCCTGAACCTGAGGCGAATTCGTAATCCCGATCGAAGTCGATGACATGCAGATCTCCCATGCCGGGAATACCTGCGGCGAAGCGGTTGCCGGATTGGTCAAGACAGCCTACGTGGAAAGCAAAGTCTCGTCTGCATTGCGTTGACGGGGTGGTCCACCTTCTAACGCCTTCTCTTCGGCCGATCGACACGAGCTGATCGCTGCGTGGGACAAATGCGACTTGCTTGACTTCCTCGCCGCGATAGGTTCGCACAAGCCCTCGTGTTCGGAGGCTGTAGCAGTTGATTCCAAAATCACCTCCTGCGGCGAGGACCGCGCCACTTTCCCTGAACGCGAGCGATTGTACGCCGCGTAGTGGAGTTCTCCATAAGATCACGGGCGCTGCATCAGCGACCCAACAAATCAGTTCCTCGTCCGTAGCGACCGCAAGAAAATCACCTCGTTGGGAAGCAATCGCCACACGCGCGGGTCCCGGAAGTCGATTCTCCGACTGGAGTTCTCCGCTTGAAACGTCTCGAAAATGCAGAACCGGCCCGACGGCGTCCCGTCCAACAATGGCAACCCTCCCATCCTGACAAAAAGCCACATCGGTCGGAAATAGATCGGTCGGGAATTCAACGGCTACGTCTCCGGTAGTGGAATCCCATAGCGTTGTTTTGGTTTGGAAACAGCCGGCGATCAGTGATTTGTCAGGCGATACCGCAAGACTTACGAGTTCGTCCGTAAGTGTCAATGAAAGCTCTATCTGTTCCGTTCGCGTATCCCAAACGTTCAGTCGCCGCGGATCCTCCTTGATGAGTCGGTCATTGTCGAGAAAGTGGACCTGTGAGTATGCAGTCGAAAAACTAATCTGGCGTAGCTCCATCAAACGCGCACCCGACAGTGCGTCATGGACAAAGATACTTGATCCGCCGCCAACCAATGCGATCCAAGTGCCATCGTCATTAAATGCGAGTCGACGATGATTCCCGTCTGCCAGAGTCTGCCGTGCCGAATTGCATTGGCTATTGAGGTAATCCCACTCCCAGCCGCGGACAATTTCCGGGCAAGCTTTCAGCGCTTGAGTTGCTTGCTCAGGACGATTGTTCTTCCAATGCTCGTGTGCCTCCCGAATAAAACGCCGGTAATCCGCCTTCGCCGCCTCGTGAAGCCGCTCGTCAGCCAACATCGACTTTTCGAGGGCGCTTTGCTCAATGACAGCGACGCGATCTGCATCCCGTTTTCGCTCCCGCTCTAATTGGCTGAGTCTTCCCGTGAGACGTTGCCAATTGCCCCACAGGATGGGCGTCAATAGAACCAAGAACAGGATGAGCAGAAGCGTCGAAGCAGCAAGTGGACGCCGCCGAGACCATTTGTGAAGTCGGCCAATAGTGTTTGTACGCCGAGCGTGAATCGGTCGACCATCGAGGAATCGCCCCAGATCATTCGCAAGCGCCTGTGCCGACTTGTAGCGGTCATCGCGATCCCAACGCAGACAGGTTTGGCAGATCGCATCAAGGTCCCGCGGAAGGTTCTTATCGAAATCACGTATCGATTTGATCGAGTCGTGTGCTTGTGGCGTCGGCATTCCTGCGCAGGGGGCATCACCTGTTAACAGGCAATAGAGCACGGCACCAAGTGAGTAGATGTCGGTCGAGTGCGTCACTTGCAGCCCGAGCGCCTGTTCAGGTGACATATAACTCGGCGTTCCCAAAACCTGACCGGTGACCGTAATATCGACCCCTGAGTCGACAAATTTCGCAAGTCCGAAATCGCTCACGAGGGGTTTTCCATCCGCGTCAATCAAAATGTTGCCTGGTTTGATGTCCCGGTGAATGATTCCTCGCTCATGTGCGTACTGGACTGCTTCTGCAACCCGGCGAAGTAGGCGAGCCGCATCGAGCGGGGAAAAGCGCTGTTGCCGGGATCGGTGCGCGAGATCATTCCCCTCGACAAGCTTCATTGAAAAAAAGCAGAAGTCCTCCTCAATCCTTGCATCGTAGACCGGAACAATTTCCGGATGATCCAAGCTCGCAGCTGCTTCTACTTCGGTCCGAAACCGCGTGATTCTTTCGTCCGCGGCTCCGGCAACGGCTCGAATGAACTTGATCGCAACATCTCGATTGGCGCTCAGCTGGCGAGCCCGGTAAACGCTTCCCATGCCTCCACGCCCCACGAATTCCACAATCTGATAGTCGCCGAGTTGTTTCCCGAGTAACGAGTCGAGGTCCGTCAGGTTGTGTGGGCCAACCTTGACGAGGCCTTCTTCGGTGGCAGTACGTGGCGTCGAATCGGGCGATCCAAAGATTGGGGCTTTCGCGTTTGCTCGCGCCGACCGGATGAGTCCAAGCACGTACTCGTAGAGTTCGTGATCGTCTCCGCACTGCTCATCCAAGAATGCGGATTGCTCCTGCTCCGGTTTTTCACTGACCCGGTCAAAGAGACTTTGGGCTTCTTTGTAGAGCGACCGGTCACTCATCGATCCGTCGATCTCCGTCCAACGCCCGCCGCAAGAAAGCCTCGGCTCGCTTCGCATCCTTCCTCACTTTGGCTTCGCTGCAACCAAATAGCAAAGCGATCTCCTCCCATTTCATGCCGCCAAAGTACCGCAACTTGATGACCTCTGCATCGATCGACGAAGCGTCGGCAAGCGACGAGAGCGCCTCATTGAGCTCGGCCACGTCAACACCGTTGTGCGTCACAGTGAGATAACACCATTCGATCGAGGTTTTCTTCCAAACTTCGCCACCTCGCTTTTGAGCAGACCGGCGTCGTGCGTAGTCAACGAGCAACTGTCGCATGGTGTTGGTGACGATGCGATAGAACTCGAAGCGATTTACAAATTCGGGTTTTCTTCCGAAGATTCTCAGGTAACACTCGCTGACCAAATCCGAAGGTTCCCAACTGTGATCCGAACACTCGTTGCGAAGATGGTTTCGTGCGATCGCCTGGAGCTCCTCATGCAAACGCGCAAACGCTTCGTTGTCGGTGTCCGAGTCAGCGTTCATTCCGCGATTAAGGAATTCCGTGAGAGGCAGCGTCGGTTCGTTCACAAAAACACCAAAATCTTCGTGCGGATTCGAGTTGTTTCTACGCTTTTCAGTTTCGATGCCAATCCGACGCATTGCCGGTCGCGTTGTATCGACTCAATTCAGCCGATTTCGAATTGTGCGGTAGAGGCGAGGCGGCGTTAGAACGTGGTGATGAAAGAGTTTGCCAAATCTTTGATACAGCATCGATTCGCCTACGGACAAGCAAATGATCCCCAAACTTTATCTAGGAATGATTTTCGCAATGTGCGTCGGCGCGCTACCTGTTGAGTCAGCGCTCGCAGAGAGTAGAACATGGACGGACGCAACAGGCAATTATAAGGTTGTTGCAGAGCTGGCGAGCGTGAAGGGACCCGAAGTGACTCTTCGAACATCGGCGGGCCGCGTGATCGTCATCGAAATTAAAAAGCTGTGTGAAGCGGACCAAGCTATCGTGAAGAAACGGTTTCCGCCGCCAGGCAGACCGGCTCGTGATCGTCGGGCGGCAGCTCCCAAGAGATCAGCCTCGATTGAGGAGCAATTGCGACAATCCAAACAAGTCGATATCGCGCGAGCGCCGCTCAAAGAGTTGACTGCGGAATTATCACGCGAATTTAACGCGAAGATCTTTGTCGACCGAAGAGCCTTGGAAGGAATTGGGATCTCCGACCGCACGGACATCGGTCCGGTTCAAGGAAGCTACAGCCTATCTGATTCACTGGACTCGGTTGCAGCCGACACGGATTTACGCTGGACGGTGTGTCGCGACATCGTTGTCGTCACTTCGAGGGGGGACATCACAAAGTACTATCGCCCGGCAGTCTTCCGATTGTCGGGGCGATCGACCGCGAAGACGGTACACGAACGCGTGCTAAAAGAAGTTCAGCCGAAGACTTGGGAGTACCGTGGTGGGATGGCAACAGCGGTCCCGTATGGGCAGTCGATCCTTGTTATCAATCACGATTGGCGGACAATTGCTGAGATTGAAAAACGCTTCTCAGCAGTGATGCGTCGATCCGTAGGAAAGTTGGTTGCCAAAACAAAAATCGAGAAAGCGTTGGCCACTCCGGTCACTGTCGACTTTCGTTTCACCGGTTTGTCTAAGTGTTGTGCCGAACTTGAACGACAAATCGGCATAGAATTCGAAATCGATCGCAAAAGCCTTGAGGAAATCGGAATAACTGAGGATGTGCCCGTCATAGCGCAATTCGAATCGACGCGACTGGACACTGTGCTCGACCTGATTCTTGGCCAGCTATCCCTCGCTTGGTCAGTCGAAAATGGCAAGTTTCAGATCATTTCAGGACAGGAGGAAGAGCATCGCTTGCTCACGATCGACCACGACGTGACGCAAATCGTCCTGCAAGATCCAAGGCTGAGGATGGTTGATTTCGACTCCCTTCAACACGCGACAACCAATGTCATTGCGTTAGGTAGCTGGAACCTCCTAGGAGGGCCGGCTTCCATCCAGCCAGGACAAATGGGAGGGCGATCATTTACGATGAAAGTCTTGCAAAGCTATCGAGCGCACCGGGCGATCGAGAAGCTCTACGCCGACCTGCGGGCCGCCGGCACAAAAAACATTCGAAGATAGTGTTGAGGACTTGACCTTGCGATCAGTTAACTCGCGCGACCACCGTTGCAAGCAAGATCTACATCTCGGCGAGCACGGGCATTGCAATCCTGAACGCTCTGCCGGCAGTCGGTGGCGAGGGTCGCCGCCGGTGGCTTTGTCAAACAAAACTCTCGCGGTCAAACAACCCGCCGTCGGCGAGACTATCGCTGGGCGAGTGATTGAGCGGCGCGTCAAGTCTCTATCGACAGCCTTGATTGTCCATTTGCTGATCCTCGTTCTGATGGCTTGTTGGATATTTCCTCAAAGCTTCGAGAGGGACTTTCAGACGAACACGCTCCATTTTGCCTGGGCTGACGATGTCAATGAGGAGCAGCTGCTGACGCTTGCTACACGTGTCGAACTCTCTTTCGATGACGCCGAGCAATCGGGATTTGAAAAAGGACTGCTGGATGAGCAGCTGGTTGAAGTCGATTTCGAACAATCGCAGAATCGGGATCGCATCGAGGATTTTTCGCCATCCTTCGGTGACGACCTGTCCCTCGAGTCCGCCGAGTTGTTGGCAGAGTCTGATGTCGATTACCTTGAGGAAATGCGGCGAATTGATGTCGAAGATGTTGTGCGAGCAGCGTCGGGGACCGACGAGTTGCGAGAAGCGCGCGGCTACGACTCGATCTCTCAGATTGTCTCGAACTCAATCGACAGAGAACTGGAATTGGGCGACACACTCGTCGTTTGGTTGTTGGATGCTTCCATCAGCCTGGTACCGGATCGCGTCAATCTCGGTCATCGGATGGCGGAGTATTACCAGCGAGTTGACTCCTTTAACACGCACAAGAACGACTATACGCGAGCATCGACGCTGTTCAGTGCGGTCGCGGCGTACGGTCAGGGTCTTCGCGAAATCGTTCCGCCACAACGATACGGTGCCAAGGCCTGCAATGCGATGTTGCGAATCCCCGTCGATTCAAGTGGATTGGAAAACGTGATGATGGCTGTGCAGAAAGTTGCCTATCACTATCGAGTCAGAGAGCGGAGACGGGAACGGATTCTTTTTGTTGTTCTGACGGATGAATCGGGAGACGATACACTTTTGGTTGAGCCCACGGTGCAACTCTGTCGCCGGGCTCGCATCGCTGTTCATGTGATCGGCCCGACTGCCGTTTTCGGGGCGGAGCGTGGTTCGCAGCTTTGGCACACAGGTGGCAAGGCGTTCTACATTCCCGTCAAGCGGGGACCGGAATCTGCATTGCCGGAGCGGCCA
>NZ_ANOH01000117.1 GCF_000346505.1 Aporhodopirellula sallentina SM41 | reverse complement strand
ATCCCACCGACAGCCGTGCCTTGGTTGCGTGACCGAATCGCGCAGGAGTTCCCATCAGGTGACTCACGAATCAACCACGAACTGATCCGTTTGGCGGCCTATCTGCAAGCCGAGTCGATGATTCCGCGTGCAATGGAATACATTGAATCGGACGCTCCCAAACTCGATCGAGTCCTGACGGCCATGTGCCTGCAACGAATCGATCGCGATTGGACCGCGCAAGAACGCTTCGCAATGCTAAAGATGTATGAACGCATCGCAAGCGAAGACTCCGAAGGCTCACTGCCGATGTACATGGTCGCGGTTACACGTGACTTCGCACGCCACCTGTCCGAGGACGACATTCAAGCAATCTTGGATGAAGGGGGACGTTGGCGTAACGCAGCACTCGGTGCCATCTTCCGACTCAAACGTCCAATCGACGAAGCGACAGCAGAGAAACTGCGTCGCCTGGACGATGAATTGGTTGCCGAACCGACGATCGATGACGTCCACCGTCGTTTGCGAACGGGCATCATCGCGATGCTGTCGACCGCCTCGGATGAAGCGTCCGCCGACCACCTTCGCAAGATCTGGCGTACCGAGCCGCAGCGTCGTGCCGTTGTCGCACTCGCGTTAGCACAAAAACCAGACGGGGATAATTGGGACTACCTTGTCCGCAGCCTGAACATCCTCGATGGCCCTTCGGCCGAGGAAGTCGTTTCGAAACTGCGAACAGTTCCGATTGCCACCGACGACCCGATGGCACTCCGCGCCCTCATCCTGATGGGATTGCGTCAAGAAAAGGATCACGGATCGTTTGAGAACATCGAAAAACTGCTCGAACACTGGACCGGGATGACACGCCCCAAGGGTGCAGCCCGATCGATGGCTCTCTGGCAACGATGGTATTCAAAAACCTTCCCCGATCGTCCGGCGGCCGAACTGCCTCGCGAGGATGAATCCAAATGGGATCTGGAACAATTGTTGACCTTCCTCGATTCTCCTGAGGGAGAGGCAGGCGACCTCCATACCGGATTGGCGCTGTATCAAAGTGCTCAGTGTGCGAGTTGCCACCGTCACCAAGGCGCCGGTGTTTCCGTCGGCCCCGACCTGACCAACATGGCCAAACGGTTCACCCGACGTGAAATCCTCGAGTCGATTCTTCACCCGTCACACGTGGTCAGCAACCAGTACGCGAGCAAGAAAGTGCTCACGATCTCTGGCAAGGTCTACGTGGGAATGGTGAGTTCGGTGGGTGACGAATTGCACATTCGCGATTCCCGAAACGAAATCACCGTGATCGCGGAAGACGAAGTCGATTCGATTCAGCCGAGCGGAATGAGCATCATGCCGAGCGGTCTGATCGATGAACTCACCCTCACCGAGGTGCGTGATCTGATGGCTTACCTCGGACTCGTTCGTCCGATCGAAATCGCATCGCGACCATAGAACGACCTTTCAATCGCACGACCGCAATCAGTGCGGTCGGCGATGACGACTACGAGCGTGAGACCGCCCTCCATGCTCGCACGTCGTTTGGGCCACAAAACTGCACGAGGATCGCTCCTCGTGCGGCGAAACGATCGAACACGGCCTCATGGAATTCGTCTTCGCCCGGCCATGGGTAGCTGTACACGACTGAAAAATCGTCGAGCTCTAAACCCAGTACCTCGTAGGCGTTTTCGCCCGCGTGCCCCAAACTCGGCAACGTCGGATCATCCGCGAGTTCTTCCGCACCGGCGGGCAGGAAATTCCCAAGCACCAATTCCGGCCCCAGTTCTTTGTTCGGGCGTATCTCTTTGTTCGGACGCAACTCGCTGCCTGGTTCGGCCACGGTCATCGCAGACTTGCCCGATTGATCTGTTCCACTGGCCACCGGCGACTGCAGCGTTTGACTCCAATCGGACACGGTCTTGCGTCCGTGACGGAGCAATATCGGCTCCGATTCCACCCCCACGCAGTCCCAACCGAGGTAATCGGCGAGAACCGTCACCGCGGCGAAACCACAGCCCCACTCGAGAAAGCGATTTCCGATCATCATCTGTGTTTGCCGGATCCACTCGAGAGTCTGAAAGACCAGTTCGTAGTCAGCCGCGACAAACTGTTCGATCTGCGGCACGTCCCAGCGATCCTGAAAGGCTTCGATTCGACACCTCAGGTCGTGAACCATTGAGTGCACCGGGGTGGGGATCTTCCGAGAGTCGATGTCACGCGGCAGCGTGATCGGTTCCAACATGAGGTTCTTTCGTGAGCGAGACAGGTAAAACTAGGACGCCCGCAAAATCGACGTCGCGCGATCACGACATGACTGTTGGTAGCTGACGCCGAACAGGTTCAGGTGGTTGAGTAAGTGATACAGAACATAGACTTCAACACGCCGTTTCCAACCATCGGGCATGCTCCATCTTGATTGATAGGCTTCATAAAACGGGCGAGAACAACCTCCAAAGAGTTCGACCATACCGAACTCAGCTTCTCGACATCCGCGGTACACCGCCGGATCAATCCAGACAGGGGCCCCCGACGGATCCGACCAAAAGTTGCCACTCCATAGGTCTCCGTGCAGAAGCGACGTACGATTCTCACGACCGCTCAACAACGATTCCATGTTGCGGATGATGTCTTTCAAATAACTTTTCAATCGGGGATCGAGCAGATCACGATCCGCCGCCATCCGTACCTGCGGTTCGATCCTTCGCTGCACAACAAAGTCTGGCCATGTGCCCGAGCCTTTATCCCATTGGTTTCTTTGCGGGCTCGCACCGAGATAGTTGTCGGTGATCCATCCGATCTCGCTTCCCTCGGTCGAGCGATGATGTTCCGCGAGCGCATCACCGAAACGTCTATATTCCACCCCGCCTCTCGCACGCTCAATCGCTTCGAGCAGAAGGTGTGATCGACCGCTCGCCTCTCCGACACCGAGGACACGTGGCGTTCGCAGCGAGTCGGTCTTGGCGAGGCTCCGCAGCCCATCTGCTTCACAGCGAAAATTGTCGAGAAAGTCCGCTGAATTCGACTTCCAGAATATAGTCCGGCGATTCGGTTCCGCATCGGAACACTCGATCGTCACCCGCTCCGCCTGACTGATGCACCCTCCTCCCACCGACCGTCTCTCGACAAATTCCCACCCTGCCAATTCGGGGGCCAACTCAGCGAGAACGTTTTCCGAACACATACAGAAACGACAGTCACACGGAGGAAAGGGATCGATACAATGGAGCAAGCTTGCACCGCGGCAAGATAGCGTGACGCAGTCGGTTCGACCACCAACGTCCGTCCAAACCGCGTGGCGACGTGTCCCCCAATCACCACTCTTCTACCAAACCTATTTTCTTAGATACGGCGATGCTTCCTCATTCGGCACCCCATCGATTCATTGCAGGAATTTTGGCGTTGGTTTTCGCTGCGGCGGTGACAACAGTTGAGATTCAACCTGCAAACGCAGACACGAGTCGTCCGAGCGTCGTGTTGCCCGAGTTCGAACTGAAAGATCCGCGCGGCCTTTCACTAACCAATAACGATGTCCGAGAGGACGGCAACTGTCTCGTCGTTGCGTTTCTCGGGACAGAATGCCCGCTGGCCAAACTCTACGCCCAAACGCTGACGGATCTGCACGACGAATTCCACCCTCGGCAGGTCTCGTTTGTCGCAGTCATGAGCAACCGACAAGACTCGCTAGAGGAGATCGCCGCCTTTGAACGCCGCAGCGGACTGCCGTTTTCAATCGGCAAGGACCTGCGAAATCGGTTGGCCGATACATTGGATGCGCAGCGGACGCCTGAAGTATTTCTGTTCGACCAAAACGGCGAACTGCGATACCGAGGACGGGTTGACGACCAGTATGGGATCGGCACGATTCTCGACCGTCCACGGCGCAGCGATTTGCGAGAAGCAATCGTGGAAGTACTCGCAGGCAAAAAGGTTTCTGTCCCCCATACCGACGCGGTCGGCTGCATCATCGGACGACGCAAATCCGCGAGTCAGGAAGAACTTCATTCCGCTGACGAGGATGCCAAAGAATCAGATGTTGTCACCTATCATCAACACATCAATCCAATCCTGCAGACTCACTGCGTTGAATGCCACCGCGAAGGAGAGATCGGACCGTTTGCGTTGGACGCATACGATGAAGTCGCCGGGTGGGCAGACATGATTGTCGAAGTCACGCAAGAGAAACGAATGCCACCCTGGCACGCTGGGCCTCGTTCCACGGCCAAGTTTCGAAACGAGAGAACGCTTTCCAAGCAGGAACTCGACCTGCTAGCTCGTTGGGCAGATACCGGCACCCGCGAAGGCCAACCTACGACGCTGACAAGCAGGGACAAACCGTCGACAGCCGAGCACTTTGGCGTCCGGGATGAGAACGGGCGATACTGGCAACTGCCTCGGCAACCGGATCACGTTTTTAAGATCACACCAAAACCAGTATCAATCCCGGCGACCGGCGAAGTGAAATACCGGTACTACCGCGTCGACCCTGGCTTTAAGAAAGACGTATGGGCATCGGCGATGCAACTCCGCCCGGGCAACCGGAGCGTGGTGCATCACATTTTGGTATTCGCCCGCGAACCGGGGTCATCCCAACGACTGCATGCTCAACGTGGTTTTCTCGACGGATATGTTCCCGGCTACCGGGCCATCCCTTTGGCACCTGGATATGCCAAACGAATCCCCGCATGCAGCGAACTCATTTTCCAAGTCCACTACACGCCGACCGGGGCACCCCAGGAAGACCTCAGCGAGTTTGCGATCGTCGAAGCGGAGGAATCTGAAATCAGTCACGAAATTCGAACCGACAGCATCGTGCAAACGCGGTTTCAGATTCCCCCCGGCGATTCGAACCATGAAGTAACAGCGAGAGGTCCGGTGTTCCCTCCCAACTCGCAGTTGCTCGCGCTGATGCCTCACATGCATGTTCGAGGGAAATCATTCGAGTATGAAATGCACACCACACGATCCTGGTGGTCGTCTCAAAAGAACTCGAAGGTGTTGTTGGATGTTCCCCAGTACGACTTCAATTGGCAGACGTCGTACATCCTCGACAAACCGATGCCGCTGCCCGAAGGCGGTCGCTTTGTCGGACGGGCCACCTACGACAACAGCGAAAAAAACCTAAGCAATCCCGACCCGACCGCCACCGTACGATGGGGCGATCAAACCTGGGAAGAAATGATGATCGGCTACTATCACTACGCGGTTCCTCGTTCGAACGATTGAACTCGCTGAAAGTCGATTGCGTTAGATCGACAACTCGGCAAGAGCGTCGTTATCGCCTGAGACATCGTTACCGCTGACATCAACATCGAGGATGTCAGCGATGGATCGCAAAGCGTGGTGGATCGGTTGCGGGTGACTCTCTGACTTCACGAAGCCGGCCTGATCGACCAATGTTTCCGCGGCCGGGTGCATCCTCTCGGGAATCAGATCGTCTCTGTCGTTTCCTTCGAACTGATACGTTGCCAGATACTGGTCGATCGCTTCGGTAGTTCTCTGCGTGGCCTCCGCCTGTCCCAACGAATTTGCAACCACGCTGGCCCCGCCGATGACGGGACCAATCGGCAGCGCCGACGATGTATAGCCTGCCGCCGCATAAGCCACTGTGATGGCCGCGTTTGCGATTCCGATCGAATCCGATCCGGATGCTTGTTCGCGAGTCCCCGACACGATCAGGTTGCGAAGCTGCACACCGGTAAGCTGCGTGTTGGCGGATAAGGCTAACGCAGCCAGGCCGGCGACATGTGGGCTCGCCATGCTAGTCCCTGAAAGAGTCGCGTAGCGCCCGCCGAGGTAGGTGCTAAAAACGCCAACGCCGGGAGCGTCGACTTGGACCGCTCCGCTATCGCCCACACGGTTGCTGAAACTAGCCAGTGCTGAGTTCGACGACGAAGCACCCACGGAAATGACACTCGAATTCGACGAACTGAACCTCGCCGGATACCCCGGCAAAGACGCAGCCTCGTTTCCTGCAGCGGCAACCACGAGCGATCCGAGCGAACTCGCGTACTCAATGGCCGCATCGATCGAACGACTATAGTTGCCTCCGAGACTAAGATTAATAATATCTGCCCCCATTTGTGCGGCGTAGCGAATACCGGCCGCCACATCATTCGAACTGCCCGATCCATCCGCCCCCAGAACACGGACCGGCAAGATCGTCGCGTCGGGTGCGATTCCAGTCGCGCCGTACCCGTTCGCCGCGGCTGCAATCGTACCGGCGACGTGGGTTCCATGGCCTCGAAGATCATCCGGGTTGTTGTCCCCATCGGCAAAGTCGTAACCGTGAAGGTCATCCACGAATCCGTTCTGATCGTCATCGAGACCGTTGCCTGGGATTTCCCCAGGATTGACGAACAGGTTTTGCATGAGGTCGGGGTGATCGAGATCCACTCCGGTATCAACGACCGCGACAACAACCTGCTGCCCCGTATAGCCGGCCGCCCAAGATTCGGGTGCCCCGACGGCATTGACGTTCCATTCGCGATCCGAACCGTAGTAAGCAACGTCAGGAAGCGGTGACACAACCGGAACACCACCTGCGTTGTCCTCATCGCCGTCCTCCGGAGATGGCCCAATACGGTCGAACTCCGGTTGCAGATCTGCGGAAACGGTGAGGGTGTAATGTGTGGTCAACAACGATGTGGACGTCACCGCAATCCAGTACTCACCCGCCTCTAAAGTCACCGCGACGGTATCATCTGCTAGACCTGTTTCGATCGAGTAGTCGATCAGGCTGCCACTCGCGTCGGTGAGGTACACGTTGGCATTTCGAGTCAGATCAGAAAGCTCGACCTCGACGTCGCCAGGTCGATCGAGCGAGAAACGTACGACGTCACTTTGATCGTACCAACCGAGACGTCCACGAAAGGACCGCACCCCATCCATCGCCCCGATGTCGGCTGCGGTATCGAGCGTCGAGCCGGCATCGGACGTCGGAGCAAAATTGACGTTTGTGGAGAATTCCCCGGTAGCCGATGTGGACACCTCCACGACGTCACCGGCTGGCTCGTTCCCCACCGCGATCGCGGCGAGTAACCGTCGCGGCTCAAGAGCTTCCATACCGAATGTTCTGATTCTCTGTCGCCGACGAGAGTTGCGATGCATCGCACGTCATCCTTTCCGTGTATGTAAGCCGAGTCGACGTTGGCCGAGTCCCTGTGGAAGTCCTCGTCCGATCGTCTTTCTCGATTGGGTCAGCCTCCATGAACCCGCAGAGGCTTCAAGTTTCTCCTGCGGAGATTTTAGCCTTGGCGTTCCATGAGGGAAGCCAAACGTTCGTTAGCGCGTTCGCTCGCGATCAATTGCTAGCTTTCCACACCCCCACCATCACACCGGATTGCGGGGCACCAATTCGGGGCATCATTCAAAATCCGATTCGGTCGGCGATCGATTTGGCGGGAAAAGATGCTTGATCGAGCGATCGAGCAAAGCTCTTGCCCGTATCAATTACGGAGCAACTGCCCGAAAACGCATTGAGGATCGAGTGGCGTCGCAATGACGTTTTAGTGGCAAGCCCTACCGGCAAAACGGCGCGGGGCTGTTTTATCGTTGTCAGGTCGACGATACTGCCTCTGTTGTTCTTTCGTTCTTGTTTTGCTTTCAATCATCGTGCGGTCGATTTAGCGTTTATGTGTGGTATCACGGGTTCGGTTTGGCTGCGAGATGATCAGCGGGTTGATGATTCGCTGATCGGCAAAATGACGGAGATTATCTCGCACCGCGGGCCTGACGACTCTCAAATCTGGACTGCCCCCGATCATCGAGACGCGAGCGGAAATCCGATGGGCGTCGCCTTGGGATTTCGGCGTCTGTCGATCATTGACGTCGAAGGTGCCCGGCAACCGCTGAGTAACGAAGACGGCCGAGTGAAGTTGATCTTCAATGGCGAGATCTACAACTATTTCGACCTCCGCAGGCGACTCGAAGGAGCGGGACACCGATTCGCAACGCAGGGTGACGGCGAATCGATTTTGCACCTTTATGAGGACATCGGGACCGACTGTTTCTCTCACCTGAACGGAATGTTTGGGCTCGCAATTTGGGATGCCCGTAAGAATCGTTTGGTCCTCGGCAGAGATCGAATCGGTCAAAAACCGCTCTACTATTCCTTCAAGAACGGCCGACTGGTTTTCGGCAGCGAGCTGAAATCCTTGTCGCTCGTGCCGGGGGTCTGCGAGGAGATCGATCCGGCTGCCATCGATGACTTTTTGACCTACCAATACATCCCGCACCCAGGCACCATTTGGAAAGGCGTTCATAAGTTATCTCCCGGGCATTTTGCGGTATTGGATCAGGATGGTTTTCGTGTCCAACGCTACTGGGACTACGATCCTTCCCTCGAAAGCAACATCAGCCATCAGGATGCCGTCGATCAACTACGCGCACTGCTGAGTGATTCGGTGCGACTGCGAATGCGGAGTGACGTGCCGCTGGGTTCGTTCCTTTCGGGCGGCATCGACTCGTCATTGATCACGGCGATGGCGGGTGACCACACCGACAAACCGCTCAAGACGTTTAGTATCGGATTCCCGATCGCGGATTTCGACGAAACAACATACGCCGCACAGGTCGCTGAGCATTTAAAAACGGATCACACACGATTTGAGGTGACTCCGGATGCGATCGGTATCCTAGAAAAACTGGTCTGGCACTATGACGAACCGTTCGGTGACTCCTCGGCGGTCCCGACGTGGTATCTATCGGAACTGACACGGCAAAGCGTCACGGTGGCATTGTCGGGTGACGGCGGCGATGAATTGTTTGCCGGCTACGAGCGTTACCGTGCGTTATGGCTCAGCCAGAAAATCCAACGCCTGTTCCCCATTCACGCCTTACCCGGGATCGGCCTCATTCAAAAGTTGCCCGACTCCAACCGCAGACGAAGCATAGTCCGTCGTGGGAAACGTTTTTTGGAAGCGATCGGCCAACCGGCGGTACGGCGCTATTTGAATTGGCTACAGATTTTTCCTGAGTCGTTGCGGGCGTCGATGTATACCGATGATTTTGTCGCCGAACTGCCCGACGAGGATCCCCTCGCTTTCCTTGAATCGGCTTGGGATCGCAGCGAAGGGCGAGACCTGGTGACTCGAGCCTCCACGTCGGACGTGTTGACGTATTTGCCGTGTGATTTAATGACGAAAGTCGACATCGCTTCCATGGCACACGGGCTGGAAGTTCGACAACCGATGCTCGATTATCGCGTCGTCGAGTTTGCTGCCACGCTTCCGGTGCGTCACAAATTTCGTGGCCGGCGTGGCAAATTGTTGCTCCAGGATGCGTTTGGGGATCGGATCCCGCCGGGAATTTTCACACGTCCCAAAATGGGCTTTGGCATCCCGATTGGAAGTTGGTTTCGCAACGAGTTCCGACCGCTCGTTCACGACACGATGATGGCAAAAGATGCATCCATTCATCGCTTCTTCCGACCGCAAGCGATCGAGGAATTGGTCACCGCACACGAGAGTGGCGAGCAAAACCACGGCTACCGGCTTTGGAATCTTTTGATTCTCGAAACTTGGATGCGTGGTGCGGGGTTGTAACGGCCAACCTCGTATAACATTGACGACAACCTAGCGCCGAGAACGTGTCGCCCGATGGAAAGATACGCGCCGAGCCACTAGCATGTGGTAGTGTCAGCACACGCTCGACCGCTTCTCCTTTTCTTACTGCCTCGCTTTTAGAAGTTTTTCATGGTCCAGCGCAGCGCATTCGAGACCTGCCAATTGCTCCGTGACAACATTGCGAAAGTTGTCCTGGGAAAAGACGAGTTGATCGACATGCTTATTCTCGCCGCGATGGCGGGTGAGCATGTCTTGCTCGAGGACGTGCCCGGGGTTGGCAAGACGTTGGCAGCAAAAGCATTAGCCCACAGTTTGGATGCGAAGTTTTCACGACTTCAGTTCACCCCCGACCTGCTCCCCAGTGATATTACCGGGAGCATGATTTATCGCGCAGCAACCGGTGAATTTGAGTTCTCGAAAGGGCCCATTTTTGCCAACGTCGTGTTGGCGGACGAAATCAACCGCGCCCCACCTCGGACGCAATCCGCATTGCTCGAAGCGATGAGCGAAGGCCAGGTCACCGTTGACGGTGTCACCCATAACCTTCCCAAACCCTTTATGGTGATCGCAACGCAAAACCCGTTCGAGTACGAGGGAACCTACGCGTTGCCCGAGAGCCAATTGGACCGGTTCCTGCTACGCACCTCGATCGGCTACCCGGTTCGTGAAATCGAACGTTCGGTTCTGTCGACACACCAATCCGGCGAGCCGGTTAACGACCTCCAAAGTGTCATTTCCCCCGCGGAAATCCTCTCGGTTCAAGCTGAAGTCGGTCGGGTGCGTTTCGACGAATCGTTGACCGACTACCTGTTGGATATTGTCAACGCAACGCGCAACCACGAAGCGTTTCAGGTTGGCGTGAGCACCCGGGGTGCCCTGAGTTTCTACCGGGGCTGTCAATCGCTCGCGTTATTGAGAGGCCGGGACTATGTCGTCCCCGATGACCTCAAAACGCTGGCGGTTCCCGCGTTGGCGCACCGCGTCTTGCCGGAAGGGATCTTCCAGGGCGGAAGTCGCTCCGTCGTCGAACAACAGTTGGCTGATTTGATCGAACCGATCCCTGTGCCGGTATAATAGCAGGGCATCCACTCACACGGTTTCGCCTGCAACGAATTCACCTGCCAACGATATCACCTGCGGACGAGGCGGACAAAGTAAGTTCATCTATGGAAAGACGTAGCACCCGCCACCGACTCACGCGACTGGGCGTCCAGGTGATGTTGATCGGGATCTTTGGCATCCTAGGTGGCTCGCTCAACGGCCTGAATCTTCTAATCGTTGTCGCCGCCATCACGCTCGGCAGCGTGATCGTCCAGTGGCGGATCAGTCGCGCGATGATCACATCGCTGCGGATCGACCGTCGGATGCCCGCCGAGGCCTTCGCGGGCAAACCGATGCGGATCCGCTACCAGATCAACAACCAACACCGCTTCATGCCGCTATGGCTGATCAGCCTGGTCGACACGATGGAGAAAATGTTGGTCAGCAACACCGAGTTTGCTCCGGTGAGTAAACGGCCCACCCAAGTCCCCTTGGGCAGCGTCGAGGCCCTGACCGGCGTCGGCCTATTGATGCCCGGCCAAACCACCAGTGCGTATTTCGATTTGATCGCGCACCACCGAGGCAGATATCGTTTTGGCCGATGGAAAGCGTCCACGGTGGCCCCCCTGGCGCTGTCGACCGCCTTTCGAGAGTCGATCCGGGAAGAGGATTTCGTTGATGTGTACCCCCGCCTCTACCGCCTCAAACGGTCCTGGCAACGACTCCTTCCGAGCCGGATGGGCAACGTCTCGGCGACCGTTCATCGGCAAGGCCCTTCCAACGATGTGTTCTTCGGCCTGCGTGAGTACCGGCACGGCGACAGCCCACGGCATATCCACTGGCGGACGACGGCGAGACTCGGCGAACCGGCCGTCAGGCAGTTTGAACAACAAAAGCGTTTTGACCTTTGCCTGCTAGTCGACGCGTGGTCGCCCAACGCTCCCGCTCCTGGCGATAGCCGGGCCACCTCGAGCGGATCCACTCTGGGCAGCCGCATCAAAGCCCTTGGTCCCAAGACCGCGTCCTCCAAGAAGCAGGCAGAGTCTCAAGCCGCCACCGAATTCGCGGTCGATGAAGATGTCGAACGTGCCATCAGCTTGGCAGCAACTCTGTCAGTCGAATTGACTCACGGCAGTGAAAACCGATTGGTCCTTGTTGTCGCCGGCCAGGAAACCGGCGTCATCGCGACCGGTGCCTCTTTGGTCGGGCGAAAACGCATGCTGCAGGCGCTCGCACGGATGAACCCGTCTTCCCACGTCCCGATCGCCGATGCACTCTTGCAGGCATCCTCCGCAGCAACGCGACTGCCCGATTTGCTGGTCGTCAGTTCACGCTCTCAAAACCGCGCGGTTGCCTCCGATGCGGCCACCGCCAACTCCCTGCGACGCTGGCGAACACGCAGCCAGGTCACCTGGGTCGACGTCTCGGGTAAAGACGCGGGCCAATGGATCGACTCGGAAAACATTTAATACAGGCCAGAGACTATTGAAATGAGCGTCCCCGCGACATCAGCCGTCCAACCGGCCGACAAGAAACCGGCCCCTCCTCACGACGCTGGTGTTTGGCAGCAACCCGATACACCGCTTCGATTGCGGACGAAGTTCGCGTACGCCATCGTGACCGCCCTGGGCGGAATGTTGCTCGGGACGGCATCGGACACGCAGTCGCTCTCAGTCATCGTTGTGACGTTTGCAATCATCGGATTCATTTGCGTCGACTGGCAGAAACTGTTCGCCCTTCCGTCTTTGGTGGCGTACGCAGCGATGGCGCTAACGGCATTCGTTTGCGTGGCCGAGTTCGTCCAGGACGCGGACCAGTTGGGACGTAAAATGGTCGCGGTTGCGCAGCTTCTCGCCGTTGCCCAGGCGATCCTGATGCTGCAGGAAAAAACACACCGCCTCTTCGAACAACTGCTCGTTTTCGCGCTGCTGAACTGTGTCGTCGCCGCCGTCTTCAACGACGCCTTCAATTATGCGATTTGGTTCATACCGCTCGTCATCGCCGCCGGGTTCGCCTTGGCATTTCTCGCCGCCGATGAAACCACCACTCGTGCCGAGGAAGCCAGCAAGACAGCAAACTCGCCACCGCCCCCGGGCGGCCCTATGACGCGACTGTATGCGTTGAACAACCGCGCGGCCAAACGTGCCTTCGCCAAAGTCTCGCTGGGCCTTCCGTGGACGAGTATCTTCATCTTGCTGCCTGCAGTCACGGTGATGGCCGCGACGATCTTCTTCGCCTTGCCGCGTCGAATTGAGGCACAACGCGGTGCGTCGACCGAAGCACTCGTTGGCTTCAGTGGCACGGTCCGACTCGGCCAAATCGGCCGCATGCAGACGAGCACCGAACGGGCACTCCGCGTGAAGCTGACCGACCCGGACGAGAAACAACCCTACTCGGTCCTTGGCGGGATCTACCTCCGCGGACGAACCCTCGAAAAGTACATTGCCGATCGCGAGATCTCCGAAGGCGGCGGCACGTGGCAAACGGTTCCCGTTGGACTCCGCGGGCCTGTCCAGGCACTGCCCGTTCGCTACGTTCCGAAACGAAGCAGCGACCAGATGTTCTTCGACCGCGTCCATGCGGAAGTCCACTGCGAATCGATGCGTACCGCCGATCTGTTTGCGATCGCGCCGTATCACCGGATCATCGGCAGTGAATCGGTACGCAACCTGCCGTTCCAGTGGGTCATCACACGGAAGGACAAACAGGGCAGCTCGGACGGCTCGTCGACTTTTCCTCGAATGGAATACTTCTTTGGCACGCAGGCGTTCCGAGACGGGGTCCAGTCGGAATGGACCCACGACCTTTCGCTCGCGCCCGTCGACATGGTGGATGCCGATGGGGGACAAAGCATCTCGCAGGACGACAACCTCTCCTCAGATGACGACAGCTTTCTCATCGCCGAACAACTCGAGTATCTCGATGAACTACTCGAGTACTCCGAGCAGTTGATGCCTTCGGCGCGTGAGGTCGCCGAAGAAGTGCTCTCCAAGATTCCACCCCGCAAACGCACGCCGGTAGAAATCGCCAAAGCACTCGAGCGCCACCTGTCACTGAGCAGTCAGTATCAGTACACGCTGAACCTCGATTTTCCAACGATCATCGGGATGGACCCGATCGAACAGTTCCTCAGCATCGACCGTCGCGGACACTGCCAATACTTTGCATCCGCCCTAGCCATGATGCTCCGCAGCCAAGGGATCCCGGCTCGCCTGGTAGTTGGTTACCACTGCGACGAATTCAGCGACCTGGGCCAGTATTTCAACGTTCGACAAAGCCACGCACACGCTTGGGTGGAAGCGCTCATCGATGCGAAGGACATGCCCCTGGGGAAGAACGTTTACGGCCAGCCGAAGTCGCGGCGGTATTGGCTCCGACTCGACCCAACACCGGGCGGCGGCGGACCGATCGACCAAGAAGGAGGCGCGGGCACTCGGCAGATCGCCGACTTGGCACAGAACCTCTGGACCGACTACGTGATCGAGATGGACCCGAAGAAGCAGGAGTCCACGCTGCTATCCACTCCGGGGTTTGCCCCCATGACACAGTCCTACCGGAACTGGATCGAACGGACCAAAACATTCGCCCTCAAGATCAACTCAGGAGAGGTGCGCGGCATTGGGGGCGGCGAACTGTTTTCCACCAACGGTGCCATCATTGCCGTGTTCATTGCATTCGCCGCAGTCGTTTTCCTGAAGATACAATTCCCCAATATGTATGGTCGTCGACGACGTACCGCCGTGTCCAAGAAATCACCTCGCCCCTCACTGCCATTCTACGCCGAAGCACTCGAACTGATCGAGGAAGCCGGTTATGCTCGGTCGCCTGGGCAGACCCCCGCCGAGTTGACAGCCAGCCTGCCTGACGAAAACCTTCGAAACCCGCTCGCGGTGCTGACGCAATTCTTCTATCGGATGCGGTTCGGTGCGACCGGCACAACGGATTCCGCACCGACCGAGCGTACTCCTGACCTTGCGTCGAAGAAGAAGATCGACCAGGCACTCGAGATGATTCGGGGCACGCTCAAGCAGCAAGACAAAAAGTAAGCCCCCCAAACAGAACCACACACGCATGATCGTGACTATCGATGGCCCCGCCGGGGCTGGAAAAAGTAGTATCGCACGCGACGTAGCCATCGACCTCGGGTTTGCCTTCCTCGATACCGGGGCAATGTATCGTGCCATCACCTTCGGCGCGATGCAGGAGGGAATCGACCTCGCCGACGTCGAGTCGTTGGTCTCCTACGCCGCAAACGCCGAACTCTCCTGGGACGATGACAGGATTGACCTCAACGGAAACAACGTGTCGGAGGAAATCCGGACCCCCGCGGTCACCTCCAACATCCGATACGTCGCCGACCCGCCGGAAATCCGCGAATGCCTTACCATGCAACAACGACGGATCGCCAATGACCGCGACATCGTCACCGAGGGACGAGACCAGGGAACGGAGGTCTTCCCGGACGCGCAGTGCAAGATCTTCCTAACAGCCTCCCCTGAAGAACGCGCCCGACGACGGCATCGCCAATTGCAAGAATCAGGGAGAGAGACAACGTTTGAGGAAGTCCTAACCGCACAGAACCAACGCGATCTGGAGGACCGATTGCGGGAAGTCGGCCGACTAAGAGCCGCCCCTGACGCGATCGTGATCCAAACAGACGGCATGCTCGCTGATGCGGTAAAAAATGCAGTGCTCGACGCGGTCCGCAACTGCATGGTCAAAAGCAACTGACTCTCGCCGAACGAATCGCGCCAGCCCCCAATAGACGGTAGCGAAACTCGCCAAGAGTTTCGGTATGTCATGAAATCACCGAAAGTCTTGGCGACTTTCGCTACGGCCATCAACCCTCATTTTTGGCTGCAACAACCTACTGGCGATACCGCCATCTAGTTGCCGAACTGAAAGCCTTCGGCGTCTTCTTTCGGTGCCGGTTGGTAACCGTAAGGCTCCATGCTGCTGCCGGCACGACCTTGGCTCAAACTGCGAATCGCACTGCTGTAACCGAACATCTCTTTCAAAGGAGCGTGTGCGGTGATCACCGTCATCATGCCTCTGGTTTCGGTAGAAGCGATGATCGCGCGTCGCTGCTGAAGATCGCCGACGATCTCGCCCATGTAATCTTCCGGCGTGGTAACTTCGACTCGCATGATCGGTTCGAGCAACACCGGTCCGGCCTTCTCGAGTCCAGTTTCGAACGCGTCGCCGGCAGCGATTCGGAACGCCACTTCATCGCTACCCTCATCCTGCATTTCCGCGTCGTAGACCTCGAACCGAACGCCCGACAGCGGGAAACCGGCAATCATTCCACCGCCGCCTGCCCGTTCTCGCATCTCCTCGATCGCCGCGGTGCGAACCGCGTTGGGCAGCGGACAGTCAGGCGGCAAACGATCGAAGACAACCACCGGTGCGGACGGGTCTTCCGTCGCCATCACGCGGGTCTTCAACCGAGCAAACATCTGCGTCGCCCCGACAACACGGTTGCACTGACCGACCACGTCCGCAGTACCACCGATCGTTTCGCGATAGTTCACTCGCGGCTTGTAGAATTTCACGTTCAGGTTGAAATCACGCGTGAGCCGATGCTGGATCACCTCGAGGTGCAACTCACCCATTCCGCTGATGATCGTTTGACCGATCTCTTCGTTTTCGACAGCGCGGAAGGTCGGGTCCTGCCGACGGAGCATGTCGAGCGTCTCTTCGAGCTTCTTCCGATCCGCCGTGCTCTCCGGTTCAATCGCCATCGACAAAACGGTTTCGGCAAACTTGATGCTAGGCAGTTCGATCGGTGATTTCGAATCGCAAACAGTGTCGCCGGTGATGGCAAAACGCGGCCCGATCACGCAGCAGATATCGCCCGCACCGACCGAATCACTCTGCCCGTCACGGTCTTTCTTGGTCGCGTGAATCTGCCAAATCTGAGCCACATTCTCTTTCTTGTCCCTATTCGGACATAAGACACGCGAGTTCTGCTGCAACGTTCCGCTGTAGACGCGAATCCAATAGTTGTCCCCGGTCTTCGCCGGAAGGATCTTGAAGACCAAACCGCAGAACGGTTCGCTCGAATCCGGTTTTCGCGATTGCGGCTTATCTTCTTTCCCTGGAGTGATTCCCGTGACCGGCGGCCGATCGAGCGGGCTCGGCAGATAATTGCCGACTCCCGTCATCAACGGCTGCACGCCAATCCCATGCAACGCCGATCCACAGAAGACCGGCTGGATCGTTCGATCGAGACATCCCTTCCGCAACGCCGCTACGATCATCTCACGAGGAACCTCTTTCTCCTCGAGAGCGAGGGCCATCGCCTCTTCATCCAGCTCATAAACCACCTCGAGCATCTGCTCTCGCCAAAAAGTGGCATCATCCATCAACTCATCGGGAAGCGACGTCTCGGTAACTTCCTTCCCTTCGGTTTCCGGATCGAACTGAAGCAACTTCATATCGACCAAATCAATGACACCTCGGAACGGATCACTGACATGGGTCGGCCCCTGGCCAACCGGAATCTCAACAGCAACAGGACGCCCGCCTAAACGAGGCCCGATGTCGTTGAACACGTCATCGAAGCTCGCACCCTCGCGGTCCATCTTGTTAATGAAAACGATCCGCGGGACTTCGTAGCGATCCGCCTGCCGCCATACCGTTTCGCTCTGAGCCTCCACGCCTTCGCGAGCAGAGAACACAACCACGGCGCCGTCGAGCACACGCAAACAACGCTCGACCTCGGCGGTAAAATCAACGTGGCCTGGAGTGTCGAGCAGGTTAATGTTGTAGTCGCCCCAACTGTATTTCACACAGGCACTGAAAATCGTAATGCCACGGTCCTGTTCTTCGGGATCGTCGTCAGTATCCGTCGTTCCGTGATCCACCCGACCGACCCGGTGCTTCTCTCCGCTGAGGTACAACATCCGTTCGGTGACGGTCGTTTTACCGGCGTCGATGTGAGCAATGATGCCAATGTTGCGAAGCTTGGATATGTCGGAGGCCATGAGCGGGAAATCAGAAAGCAGGTTGTCGAGCGGTACGATGCGCCGATGACGGGGGCGCAAAAAAAATCGCGATCCGGAAGAAACCGAATCGCGAGCAATTGTGATGATTTTCGGCGTCGCCGGATAGCCGAGTCGGATCCGACGGAGCGAGTTCAGAGGGGATTGCCGTCGAAGGCAAACCCGCGACCTACCACGCGAAGTGAGCGAATGCCTTGTTAGCGTCCGCCATGCGGTGCGTGTTTTCACGACGGGTGTAAGCGGCACCTTCCTTCTTGAAACCGGCGAGCAATTCGTCGGCCAACTTCAGGTGCATCGGACGGCCCTTCTTCTCACGAACGGCACCGAGAATCCAGCGAATCGCAAGACTCTGCTGGCGAGCCTTGTTCACCTGCATTGGAACCTGATAACTCGCACCACCGACTCGCTTGCTACGCACTTCGATGTATGGCTTGATATTTTCCAAAGCCGCTTCGAACACTTCGAAAGGAGTTTCCTCGCCTTCGTGTCGCTTACCTATTTCCTCAAGTGCATCGTAGAAAACTCGTTGAGCGGTGGTCTTCTTGCCATCGAGCATGAGGCAGTTGATGAACTTGCTGGCGAGCAGTGACTGGTGCCGCGGATCGCCTTTGAGCTGTGAGCGACTGGAAGTGATTCGTCCCATGAAAGTACGTCGGTAAAGTTAGAAGGTTTGTGTGTGGTTGTGTGAGAAAGGGAGCGCCTCCGCCGAGGCATCCAAAACTATTTCTTGGCACCGTAGCGGCTACGCGACTGCTTACGTCCGTCGACGCCCAACGCGTCGCGAGACCCACGGACCACCTGGTAACGAACACCCGGCAAATCGCGAACACGTCCACCACGGACGAGAACGATCGAGTGTTCCTGCAGGTTGTGACCTTCCCCTGGGATGTAAACTGTGACTTCTTTGCCGTTGCTCAACCGAACACGAGTGATCTTCCGCAGAGCGGAGTTTGGCTTTTTCGGGGTCATCGTCCGGACCTGGAGGCAAACGCCCTGCTTTTGAGGACATTTCTCGAGCACTGGCGACTTGCTCTGGCTCTTTTTCAGCTTCCGATTCTTACGGACGAGTTGGTTGATTGTGGGCATAAATGGAAATCTAAACGTAAAAACCGCCCGGTGACACTTATCGACCGGAACGATTGACAACGAAAGGGTGAGTCGATGGAAGCCGCGAAGTATCGCGTGTGAGGGAGATTTGTCAAGGCCGAACGCGGGAGTCTGTTTTTCCACCGTCATGAAACGCGATTAGCCCTCGTGAAACAGGGCTCCCAGCCGTTACACTGTCGGGCCAAACACCGCCACGACGCCGCCTTTTTCTAGTCGACGCCGCACCAAAACCCGCGAGTCGGCGAGTTATTTGGCAGAGTTTTCCGGGCGATTTCGGCAGAGTTTCCTGAGCCATTCGGCAGACGCTTCCGGGCAGTTTGGCGGAGGCTAATTGGTCAGACACAAATACGGCAGGAATCTACCGGCGAGTACTGATCGGCCGCGCCCCCGCCCCCACACACGTTACTGACCGAAAAAGCCGTCTCGCTGAAACAGCCATCGGTACTTCCGTCTGTACTCGGCGACGCGAGACACCGCACCCGAATCTGTCGCGACCGATCCTCAAAGAGAGGGCAAACCTCACAAATTGAGGCGAGGGTGCACGTCGGCAGACAGCCGGAGTGCGAAACCGACTGGCAACTCAGCCCCCGACGCGACAAAATTACGGCGAACGCATGAAAATGGTCCCAGACAGAAATCGCCACAGAAATCGAACCACCTACTAAACCACGCTTTCATCTCGGATCTAACACCAGCCCACAACTGACACGAACAAGTACACAGAAACCTCACCGACACGTACACTCGGCATTTCGCCAACAACAATGTAGTCGGCGGCAATTCGTTCGCAGCAATTCGTTCGCAGCCGACTCATTACCGCGGCCGAACCCGTGACCGCCTTCCCCGCTCGCTATCTTGCCTATTCCCGCTTACCGCTTCGGATACTGCCGATCGACGGCGAACCCAAACGAACCCAACCTAGCCCCACCCAACTTGGCCCGGGCAAACCAGCCCAGCCCGTAACCTAACCGCCCAAAACCTCCTCTCTATCAGAAAGAAATAGCCTCCAATGAATCAACGCAAAGGGAGCCAGTTCGCAGGATTAGCCGTCGCCATTGTTACCCCGTTTCGCGACGGGGAACTCGATGTCGCTCGACTCCGCGAACAAATCGAATTCCAAATCGACGCCGGCACCAACTGCATCGTCCCCGCTGGCACAACCGGCGAATCCCCCACGCTGTCACATGACGAGCACGAACGGGTCATCGCCGAAACGATCTCCTGCGTGGCAGGCCGCGTGAAAGTGATGGCCGGCACGGGAAGCAACAGTACCGCCGAAGCACTGCGGTTGACCCGCCGTGCCGCCGCCGAAGGTGCTGATGCCACGCTGCAGGTCGCGCCTTACTACAACAAACCGACCCAAGAAGGCATGTACCAGCACTTCAAAGCGGTCGCCGAAGACGTCGACATCCCCGTCTGCGTCTACAACATCCCGGGTCGAACAGGGAAAAACATTGAGGTCGAAACGATCCAACGACTCGCCGAGTTGCCTGGGATCACGATGGTCAAGGAAGCAACCGGTTCGCTCGATCAGTGCTCCGCGATCCTCGGCTCGACGGATTTGACCGTCCTTTCGGGTGACGATTCGCTGACACTGCCGATGATGAGCGTCGGCGCCGAGGGCGTCATTTCGGTTGCCGGAAACGTCGTCCCCAACGTGATGCTCGAACTCGTCCGAGCTGCGGCCTCCGGCGACTACGCAACCGCGGCGGAAGTCCACCACCGCCTGTACTCCTTCTGCAGCATCATGCTCGGCCTGTCGACCAACCCGATTCCCGTCAAAGCCGCCATGGAAATGCTCGGCCGGGACACCGGCGAGCTGCGACTACCGATGGTCGCGTTGGACCAGGACGAGCGAAAGATCCTGCAAGAGTCTCTCGACCAGTTCGGAATCGGTTCAACAGTCGGCTAGCTCGAATCGACCACGTCGCGACGCGAGCCACTCGCGTCCGACGCCGATCTCGGCGATTCAATCCCTACCAACCCAAGACATGGGCGAACACGAGCGGTGCACATATCGAGGCATCACTCTGGATCATGAATTTGGGTGACTCCGGATCGAGCTTGTACCAAGTGATCTTTTCGTTGGGCACCGCGCCGCTGTAGCCGCCATAACTGGTGACAGCGTCGCTGATCTGACAGAAGTACCCCCAGAGCCGGACGTCTTTCTCGAGATCCTGTTTCAGCAGCGGGACGACACAGATCGGGAAATCTCCCGCGATGCCGCCACCAATCTGAAACATCCCGATCGGCGCGTCCGCGCTAGTGGCTTCATACCACTTGATCAATCGTCCCATTTGCTCGGTGCCGGTCGCGAACGCGGTGTGATTGGGGACAGTGCCATCATGGACGCGGGCGGCGTAGATATTGCCGAGTGTCGAATCTTCGATCCCCGGCGTATAGACAGGAATTCCCGCATCTTTTGCCGCCGCCACCCAACTGTTCTCACGCGGCACCTGAAAATGCTCGGTAAAAGTGGGATCATCCAACAAGGCAAACATGAAGTCGGCTGGCATCCACGTCTCGACGCTAGACGCCTGCTGCACCCAAAGCTTCGTCAACCGATGCTCGAGGTGCCTCATTACGGTTTCTGGTATACAGGTGTCAGTAACGCGGTTGAACCCGGCATCCCGCAGACGCACCTCATCGTCGACTGACAGAGCACGCCAATCTTGGATTGTCTGATACTCATCATGGGCAACCAAATTAAACAAATCCTCTTCCAAATTTGCCGCCGTGCAGGTGATTGCGTGCACTTTGCCCTGACGAATCATTTCGGCGAGCGATAACCCCAGTTCGCCGGTACTCATCGCCCCGGCGAGCGTCACCATCATTTTGCCGCCCTGGTTCACGAACTCACCATACGACCGAGCCGCATCACGCAGCTCACGAGCATTAAAATGACGAAAATGTGTTTCGAGAAATTCGGTAACGTTCATCGACGAACTCGATCGTAGGTGGATTCCGGACGGGAAAGGAAACAGCGGCGAATTGGTAGTGTTTTCTTCGATACGCGTCGATACGCCGGCAAGCATTCGCGGTGTTTTTCAGAACATTTTTCTTGCCGCACTGTTAGTTCAGTTATCGCAACCTCGTTGCTAGAATTATGGCACGGTGCGCCGCCTCATCTTTTCTGACCTCAAAGCTGTGACATGATTTCTCCCTCCCATCGTTGGCGACCCAACTCGCTAGACGAACACTCACGGCGCATCGTCCGAGCGATCGTCGTGGGGGCAATCATGGTCTTCGCGATCGCGTGGATGTGGGCACCGCGTACGGTCTCCTCGTCCGAATCCATTTGGTTTTCCCCCAGATCGACGATCGGCGCGGCCGAATTCGACTACCAACGGGCGACACACCAGGGCGGCCGGCACAGCAGCAATCGATCGCTGCTGAGCATCCAGGAGGGATGGAGCGTCGGCGGATTTCCGGTCGATTCGTATCACATTGTCAAAAAGGGCAGAAACACTCGAGTCGCGTTCAATGGCGTGGCGATGACGGTCAACCTCCTCGCCAACGCGATCCTGTTTGTGGGAGGCATTTTTTTCACCTACGTCGAATCTCCCAGAGAAACGATCTTCACAACGCTGCGCCCCCGCGATCAAAAGCGCAGCCGCGTGCTGATCGGCCTCGCCGTCACGACCGGCCTTCTGGTCCCCATCGCAACCCAGCATTTTCGCACCTGCGACCGGCTGAACCGAGAAGCCTATCAAGCACGCGAAGCCGGAGTGATCCGCTCGGTAAACCATCCATTCATGAGCCAAATGCCGACATGGTTCCAATCGGCTTGGACACACATTCACCGACTCGAGGTCTATGCGGCAGTCCAAAATTCGACGGCGAAGCAATCCTGGTCTCGGGGACAGCAACTCAACCCGATCGACTTTTCCGCCTACCCGGCCCTGCAAACGGTCGGGTTGATCGGACCGCTCGACGACACGGATTTTTCGGAGATCGCCAAACGCCCGCTACTGCACTCGCTGACTTTCTATCGAGTCAAAAACATCGAATCGGCGCAGAAAATCATCCGCGAAGCTCCGCTGCTCGACACACTCGAGATTCACATGGCACGCCGTCGGTCGCATCGGGGCCCGGACGAGTGGGACTCGTATGACGACATGGAGTTCTATGGACGTGGCTGGGACTACCAGATGCCCGACGGGCGAGACTGGCACGACGACTCAACAGAAACGGAAGGTGACTCCGACGAAACATTCGATGCGGCATTTGCCAAAGGCGAGTTCGACCTCACACACCTTCACGACCTACGAGTCCTCAAACTCGGACATGTTCCCGAGTCAGCGATCGACCTCGCACAAATCATTGAGACATCTCCCAACCTACAAGAATTCGACTGGCAAATCGCGGGCGAGATGGAGGACAGCTTCATCATCTCGGGAATGCCAATCCTCAAAACACTCTCGCTCAGCTCGACACGCGTACGCACCGAACCGACTCGCGTGGTCCTCGAAGATCTCCCCAACCTCCATTCGGTCTATCTGCCACGCACGCAAGAGTTCGACCTGACCTTATCCGACCTTCCGCTCCTGACGAGTTTCGAAGCCCGTGCGTTCTTCAGCATGGACGACGACGACGGGATCGACAGCATGCCGTTCGTGCACGCACTGACGATCAAAAACGCACCTAGCCTGCTATCTGTCGACATCACCACGTCAGAGTTGCTCCGGTGGGAAATCGACAACTGCGTCTCGATGCGCAGGCTCTCGGTATCAAAGGAACAACCACCTATCTCTTGGGAGGAAATGCGTGAAGGAAGCTACGACCCGAGCGATGACACACCAACGGTCAAATCTCTCGCTCCCCTGTGGGACTGGCTTTCGCAACGGCAGGGCGTGAACTCGCTGCGGTTGGTCAACCTCAACATTCGGGGCGTTGATTTCTCTCGATTCCAAAACCTTCCTTACCTTAAGTCGGTTTGGCTGGACGGTTGCAACGCCACAATCAAGCAGCTCGAAGCCGTTGCAAAACTGCCATCGATGCGTGAACTCCATGCACCCAACTTTCAACTCTCCGAGAAAGCGATCCAGCGCCTACTCGCTGCGAACTCTCAATGGGAAACCCTCAAAGTGGATTGGTCCAGTTTGCGAAACATTGAAATTCGCAATCAACCACTGCTGCGCAGCGCGATGGGGAATCGAGAACTGGTCGCCAATTCCATCCAACTCGAAAACCTGCCGCGGCTACGAGACCACCTTTTCACACGAACTGGAATCCATCAACTGAACCTAGCAAACGTCGGCCAACTCCAAGGTATCTTCATCTCGGGACGCATCCCCAAGACGGCCGACATCAGCGGCGTTTCGGCGTTGGAACATTTCTGCGTTGCAATCAGCGAGTTCAAACCCGAACACCTTGAGACACTGAAAAAGTGCGAAAACTTACAGACGCTCTGCTTGCCCAACTGCGTGGTGCCTGAATCCCTTTTTGAGCAGTTCCCGAAATGGAAAAAGCTCTCGACCGTTGACCTCAAGCTGCTTCGAATCCAGAAAGAAAACGGGGACATCGTTCCACTATCGGACGAACATGTCGTATCACTGGCAAAGATCAAAAACCTCAGCCGCGTCAACCTGGACCGAACCGCAATCTCCGGACGATCGATTCAGTTGCTGGCCAGGTGCGAGGACCTGCAAGCCATCTCCGTGCGCGGATGCCGACTTCGACCGGGCGACCTCGATCCGCTCGCCGAGAGCCGTGTTCTGACTGAACTCAATGTTACCGCGAGAATGAAAGTTCCTGAGCAGATCCAGGACATCGTCGTTCGCGGAGGCCCCAACGACGACCCCGACGACATGAGCACGTTCGACATGTCGTGGAACTCAATCTTTATCGGTGAGCCGAAGGCGAAAGAGCGCCTTCGAACCCGGCGTGCTGAGGCACTCGGTCCGCCTCCCGCCGGCAGAGAACCGAGGGGGCCGTTTTCGCGGCGGGGACCAATGCGTCGCAATGCACCCACACCGTGACGGTCATCCCGGCGAGCGTGAAGAGATAGGTGTGCACCATTTCGATAACACTGACATCGTGGAACATCCCGTTACAGAAGTAGCCGGAAAACGCTCCGATCGTCAGCATGCCGATCTGCCGCTGCGGCATTCCATCGGGATGCATTCTCGATAGCCTCCACGCAATGCATAGAACGCTGAACACAAACAATACGTGAAGTAGCAGACCGATCAGCCCGAGGTCCACCAAAAGGGACAAAAACACGTTGTGCTGCACGTACGGACGAACGTTCTCGAGCGGTATTCCATGACTGCGGATCGTATGATAGGGCTCGGCGGCGGTCAGGTACTGACCGAACCCGTGCCCTCCGATAGGCCGATCTTTGAACATTTCCCAGGCGACCGTCGCAAGCAACGGACGCAACTCCACACTCTTGGCCGCCTCGCTGGCACTGAGAGCCTTGTCGCGCTTCATCGATAGCAACTGTTCTTTCAGGCCGAGCGTCATCGCTCCGGCAAAGACAATCGTCATCGCAAAGGCCACCACTCGCACCTTCACGGGGACATACAACATTCCCATGATCGCGAGTGCCATCGCCGCCCCACACCAAACGCTTCGAGTCAGCGTCGCGTAGCAACCGGCGAGTACCACAACCGCCAAACCTCCATAGAGCAACTTCCCGAGTCGCCCCACCGAGAAGAAACGGATCACACACGCACTCAAACTCACCGTCATCACAATCCCGTTACCCGCCGGGTTGAGTAGCGGGCCACGTCCGCGGCCGTAGAACTCCCACACCTCAGGGTCATTGATGAACCTCGGAAAGACCAGCGAACGGAGATCTAACATCTCAAACACCGCCGTGACAGCCAGGTAAGTCCCCAGACAAACCATGACGGACACCAGTGCATTAATCGAGCTGGTAAGTCCCTTGCCGTCATTGCCAAACCCGGTCCGCGCGATGAAATACATCGATGCAGGAATCGCAATATAGAATAGCCAACGAGCGATCGGAGGCTGCTCGGCGTCAAACATTCCAAATCGCAGGCAACTCAGCAGCGCCCAAAACACCAACCCGATCACGACAAAATCAAGTCGATGGAGCGGGGTAATGGATTCGCTCCGGCGGACCATGCGAAGCCCGAGCACGAACAGCGCGGCCATCCATAGAAAGCGATCCAGACTCAGCGAAACCGGTCCCTGCACCGAAAAGAACGCGGGCCCAAACACGGTCCCGAGAACCAAAATCGCGATCACAGACGACAACACACGCATCCGCACCGCTAGCGGAGCAAGCCAGGGAAGCGCAGCGATCGAAAAAATAAATGCGAGCCAGAACATGCCCAAACCTACGTCGCGAACGCCACAGTGCACTAAAAACGAAAGTGCACTAAAAAACAGCCCGACACAGGAAATCATGTCAACACACTTTTACCTGTTGTGCCGGTTGTAGCCCCACCGGTCCGCCCTCCGATGTGTCGCGACGCTGCTTCATGGTAAAAGACTGCAATGGCGCATCTCGCTCTTTTGTTCTCACGGTAAAAAACAATGACCCAGCACAGTCCTACCTATGCCATCACCATCCGCCTCCGCTACACCGATGCCCCGGGCGCCATGGGGAAAATCACAACCGCCATCGGAGATGCTGACGGTGCGATCGGCGCGGTAGATATTGTTAACATCACGGGCCACGCGATCTCACGTGACTTCACGGTCAACGCCAAGGACGTCGAGCACGGCAAGCGGATCGTCGAATGCCTTCGAAAGGTCGAAGGCCTCGAAGTGGTTCACGTGTCCGACCGCGTGTTCCTGATGCACCTTGGCGGTAAAGTCGAAGTGCTCTCGAAATCACCGATCAAAACTCGTGACGACCTTTCGATGGCCTACACGCCCGGCGTGGCCCGGGTTTGCAATTCGATCGCCGAAGACCCTGACGCCTCGTTTGCCCTCACGATTCGACAAAACACCGTCGCCGTCGTCAGCGACGGTTCAGCCGTCCTCGGCCTCGGCAACATCGGACCTCGCGCGGCAATGCCCGTGATGGAAGGGAAGGCGATGCTGTTCAAAGAGTTCGCAGGAGTGGACGCGTTTCCGATCTGCCTCGACACCCAAGATACCGACGAAATCGTCCGCATCGTCGAGTGCCTCGCTCCAACGTTTGGAGGCGTGAACCTGGAAGACATTTCCGCGCCTCGCTGTATCGAAATCGAAGAACGACTCGATGCGAAATTGGAAATCCCTGTCTTCCACGACGATCAACACGGCACCGCCATCGTCGTGCTCGCAGGACTCAAGAACTCGCTGCGACGAATCGGGAAAGCCATGTCGCAGGTACGCATCGTGATCAACGGCGCCGGTGCGGCCGGAACCGCCATCTGCAAACTCCTGATCACCTCGGGCGCACAAAACATCATCGCGTGCGACCGCAATGGAGCCTTGCACGCCGGAGAAACGGAATTGGACGCTACCAAAGAATGGCTGGCCCAAAACACAAACCCGGAGGGCGTCTCGGGGTCGCTGAGTGAAGTGATTCGGGGCGCAGATGTTTTCATCGGAGTCTCCGCCGCGGACGTGCTGACCGTCGATGACATCAAGAGCATGAGCAGTGATCCAATCGTCTTTGCACTCGCGAACCCCGATCCTGAAATCAGCCCATCCCTCGCCGGCCCTCACGTCCGAATCATGGCAACCGGACGAAGCGACTTCCCGAATCAGATTAACAACGTGTTATGTTTCCCCGGTTTGTTCCGCGGAGTGCTTAACGTCCGCGCGACGACCGTCAATAATGAGATGAAAGTTGCTGCAGCGGACGCAATCGCCGACGTGATTCCGCCCTCCGATCTACTCGATGATTACATCATCCCCAGCGTCTTCGATCGAAGGGTCTCGCAGGTGGTCGCTCAAGCGGTCTCCACCGCGGCACTCGAAACCGGGGTCGCGCGGCGGAAAACCAAGGCCTCTTACCACCTGAGCTAACCACTCGCGCTGATCTCCCCACTAACCTTGAGTGGATCGCTCGGCGCGGAAAACCCGCCGAGGGCGGCTGAGCCGCACGCAGACACAACTCAGCTCTCATCAAGAGAGCCGAAATGCACTCCGAACGACTGCCTGTTCTCCTCCCTCGCTTGCACACCGATCGGTGCGGGCGCGTGTGGACAGATCACGCAATCCCGTCCGGGCAACCGCCAAACCCACTTCTATCTTGCTGCCGAAATCGAGACTCAAATGCTGACGCTAGGTTCATCACAAACAGTCAACCGATTCCGAGGCTTCGACTTTGCGAAGTTGATTCGATGCGCAGCGTTACCGGTAATCGCTCTGATGTGCATCGACGCGGCAACAACCGTCGCGCATGAAGGACACCATCATCCTGAGTCCCAACACTCTGCCGATCAACATGGCAACACATCTTCCACAGCGGTGACAACATCACGTCCCAACACGATGATCTTGCCGGCGCCTCCCGCGGGCGACGACGTGTTCCATTTCGTCATCTATGGCGATCGCACCGGCGGCGTTCCGGCAGGCCTGAAAGTACTCGAACAGGCGGTTGTCGATACCAACCTTCTCGACCCTGATTTAGTCATGACAGTTGGCGACCTGATCCAAGGTTATAACGAAACCGATCAGTGGACCGAACAAATGCATGAGTTCAAAGAGATTGTCAATCGCCTTAACATGAAATGGTATCCCGTTGCCGGAAACCATGACATCTATTGGCGCGGCCAAACCTCGGCTCCGCAGGGACACCACGAAGCCAACTACGAAAAACATTTCGGACCACTTTGGTACAGCTTCGCTCACAAGAACTCTGGTTTTATCGTCCTCTATTCGGACGAAGGTGACACCGCGACCAACCTGAAGGCATTCAATGTCGGTGCGTTGCAAAACATGAGCGACGAGCAGCTCGAATTCCTCCAATCGGCGCTCGACGACCACAGCGATCGAGACCATATCTTTGTCTTCCTTCATCACCCTCGATGGATCGGCGGTGGATACGAAGGCAGCAATTGGCCGCGTGTGCACGAGATGCTCGCCAAGGCAGGAAACGTCACTGCCGTTTTCGCGGGTCACATCCACCACATGCGGTACGAGGGTGAGAAGGACGGCATCGCCTACTACGCATTGGCAACGACCGGTGGTGCACTGCACGCCGAGATTCCTGACGCGGGTTTCCTACACCACCTCAATATGGTGACGGTCCGAAAGGAACGCATCTCGGTCTCGGCAATCCCGATCGGGACGGTAATGGACCCAAAGAAATTCACTCCTGAGTTTCTCGCCGAAGTCGAAGCCGCGACCAAAATCCGTTGCCGGCAAACATCACCGGAACTGGTCTTCACCAGCGATGAAGTCTGCCACGGAGAAGTCACATTCTCGATTAAAAATCCTGGCCCTCGCGACGTCGACATCACTCTTTCGAACGAACCGAGAACGTCCGACAACGGTTGGCAATCGAGCCTGGACCACAGCCACTTCGTGCTCCGCAGCGATGAAACTAAAGAGCTAACCTTTTCGATCGCCCGAAACGCGGGCGCCCTCGGCAAACTACTCATTCCAAAGATCCGCATGCAGGTTGACGTTTTGATGGATGAGGCACGAGTACGTTTACCCACCATCGACCAGTACATCAAAATCGTTCCCGGACAGGTCCCCGCTAGCTTCTTCTCCGGCAACCCTGACCAAGCCTTGATGGTTACCGACGAGGACTCCGCGATTCGTGTGGAGTCGAAAAACGTTCCGCTTCACGACGGCCCGTTCACAGCCGAGGCGTGGGTCCGACCGTCGAGCATCCAAGGATATCGAGGGGTACTCGCAAAAACCGAGAACTCCGAGTTTGCGATCTTTAGCAACGAAGGCGCACCGGAGTTCTCCGTACACGTCGGCGGGCGCTATGTCGTTGCAAAATCACAACGACCGATGATCGTCGATCAGTGGACGCACATCGCGGGAGTGTATGACGGCGCGTTCGTTCGACTCTTTGTCGATGGCGCGGAAGTCGATTCCCAAGTCGCCCACGTCGCCGGCACCGACCGCTCGGCTGTATTGAAACGAAAACGCAACAAACTGCCGCTGTACATCGGCGCTGACACAAACGCCCGCGGCGCACCTACCCGTGGGATGCGAGGCCTGATTGATGAGGTACGTCTTTCCAACACAGCAATCTATTCCGGTCCCTTCACCCCGGCACCGAGGAACACCCCGACGCCAGACACGGTGCTGCTGATGCACCTGGATCGGTCGGCGGGCCCATTCGTCCTCGACCAAAGCGATTCGGCATCCATGGGTTCGCTGGGAACGTCGAGCACCTTCGTTGCCACTCCCCCCAAATCCCTGGCTGCGACTCCTCCCAAAGACTGACCCTTACCGGGTTGCTCGAAAGCGATTTCGAGAGGACGATTGGGTAATGGAAAACGCCTCTTCTTCATCACCACCCGTTGCCGTATTCGAATCGTCCCACCGCGACCCTTGCCAGGAAGTCAGCCTGGTTCTGCAGGCGGTAGGCATCCCGTCCGCCATTGCCCGAGACGAAACCGGTTGGGTCGTCGCCGTGCCGGACGCTCGCCACGCCGCAGCGATTACTGAAATCGAAGACTACCTCAGTGATAAATCGGTCGAGGTACCGCGCGTTGAATCGAGAGTACGCCTCTTTGGTGGCGCGGTCATTGGCGTGGTCTTCTATGTTTCCATTCTCTGCGCGGTCAACGTCCTCGATCGAATCTCCGCGTACGGCGTGCAGTGGAGCGACGTCGGCCACATGCGTGCCGGCGACGTCATGGGAGGACAGATTTGGCGCACCGTGACGGCACTCACACTCCACGCGGACACATTGCACCTCATGTCCAATCTCGCCTTCGGCGGCTTCTTCGGACTACTAGCGGGAAGAATACTTGGCGGCGGCGTTGCCTGGTTGGCGATCGTTGTCGCCGGAGCCCTCGGTAACGCGGCCAATGCCTTCATGCGAGACGCCGACCATGTATCTATCGGTGCATCCACTGCAGTATTCGCGGCGCTGGGCATGCTCGTCTCGCACGCACTCCGTCCGCGAAAGGGCAGCACATCGACAGCCATGCAACGATGGACACCGTTGATCGCAGGCCTGCTGATGTTCGCATTCCTGGGACTCGAAGGAGAACGCACCGACGTGCTGGCCCACACAACGGGCTTCCTATCCGGAATGGCTGTCGGTTGGGGATGCTGCCGACTTCCCGAACGCGTTCTCGCAAGCGAGACCGTTCAATTCGCATCCGCAGCCCTCACGATCGCGCTACTGATCATTTCGTGGGCCGTGGCGGCATGGGCTTAGAGCACTTCGAGATTCGATGCTTCCGATCCCCGCAACTGGATCCGCCAGAATCAGGCCCCACAAGCCTGACGGTATCGCCTACGCGACTCTTGTGTCGCTACCACACAAACGAACGACATTCATCGCCAACCCACCCGTTCGCCACAGAACTTAACCGATCATTCAAAATTCTTGCTTGTGTCTCGTCCGCATCAAAAGCGAATCACCGCCGAGAGAAAAATCTCGAGCATCAGGCAGAAACAAAGCCACACCGGGCGAGCTTGATTGCAAAAACAGCTGCCTAAAAGAGAGAGCTATCGTTCCGCCGAATTAGCGGCGTACCAAGCAGAGGCACTGCAAACATCGGGAAAAGAGTTTCCCGGTCAATCGATTTGGGAGGGAGCGATTCGCCTGATCGAGTCGTGCACGACCTTCTCTCGACGAACGCTCAACTTCCTCACGCGGCAGATTTTACCGGCTCGTAAAGAGCCGTTTGCCGCGTTGTCCAATTGTCACTTCTTCACTTCTGTATATCAATCATCCAGCGAAAACTTGGTTTGAGAACACTGCTGCTCATCGTAATGAGACCAGCGAGTCTCTCGCCGCGATATCCGCCGGGGAGGCTACTACTCAGCGAGCGAGACGTTCTCTGCGCAAGGTCCCTTAGGGCCTCGTCCTTCGGTGTAAGTCACACGTTGTCCTTCGCGGAGGTCGTCGAATGCGACCCCATCGAGGTTGGACAAGTGAAAAAACAAGTCTTTACTACTTCCGGTGTCGATAAATCCGAATCCTTTATCAGTGATTCGTTTGATCGTACCCTCTGCCATCTGTTCATTCCTATTTGGTGTCTTGTAGCCGCACCCAACGACAGTGTGTCATCGGTAACCAACTACTGCCACGAAGTGTATCGTCCAGAGCGAACTTTGGCGATGCATTCCGCCGATCCGACAATCCCATTTTGCCCCGCGAAACCGCTTAGCCCCCGCGAATCGTTGGAATTTTGCACCCAAAAGAAGTTTCGTGAAAAGTTAAGCAAGAGAGACAATCTGACCAGTTGCGTGGCAGTTACAGGCAATACTTCCCGTTTCGAACACGACTTGCCGACGAACGCTCGAAGACCTGTTGGCAAACTCTGGCGACATCCGTAGCCATCCACTAAATTCGCTTTTGCGAAGACCCACACACGAACTACTGTTTATTCATTCAGGAAGAAAACGAATTGATTAGCGCGATCGCTGGGAAGCTCAGCCACGTCGGAGAAACGAGTGTCACGATCCAGGCGGGACCGTTCGATTACGAAGTTTACGTTGGCGATTTTACCCGCCGGCAACTGCAGCCCAAATTGAACGAAGACATCCGCCTTCACACGCTCGACTACATCGAGGGCAACACGACCGGCGGACGTTTGACACCGCGACTGGTTGGCTTTTTGACTTTACCGGAACGCCAGTTCTTTGATCTCTTCTGCAGCGTTGACGGTGTCGGGGCCAAGAAAGCCCTGCGGGCGATGGTCCGCCCTGTTCGCGAGCTCGCCGTTTTGATCGAGGAACAAGACACGAAGGCGCTCTCAACGTTGCCCGGTATCGGCGCCGCGACGAGCGAGCGGATTGTTGCCAAACTGAGACGAAAAATGCCTCGATTCGCCCTTATCGTTGCAGGCGAGGACCTGTCCTCCGAAGGCACCACGCAGAGCTCGCCGGTCGTCGAGGAAACCTACGAAGCCCTCGTGATGCTCGGCCACAGCGAAGCCGACGCACGACACCTGATCGACGAGGCGATCGCCAGCGGACGCAAATTCAAGGACACCGAATCTCTGCTCACCGCGATCTACCAGAAATCAAAGTAACCACCCTAGAAGCCGCGGACCTGATACAATCGGCGATTGCACCCGTCGTATCGGCAAACCGGAAAAGTGTCGTCGGCTCGTCGGTTTTCCCGTTGGTTGCTTGACCAATTCAACTGTCACGAATTCAACATGCCTGAACCCACCCTCGTCCTCGCCGTTGATGACAGCATCACTCAGGTCACCGGTATGCAGATCATGCTGCAGCAACACGGCTATGAAGTGGTGACGGCGAGCAACGGCCGCACCGCCTTGGAATCGATCCGCGAACGCAGACCCGCCGTCGTCGTGACCGACCTCCAAATGCCGGAAATGGATGGGCTGCAATTGGTCGCGGCACTGCGTGAAGAGTTTGCCGGTTTGCCGATTATCCTGACCACCGCCAAGGGTAGTGAAGAAATCGCTGCGAAAGCACTGCGACTCGGGGCGTCGAGCTACGTTCCCAAACGAACCCTCAACGAAGACCTCGTTCCGACGATCGAGCGAATGCTGTCGATGGTCGATGTGGCCGATCACCACACCAAGCCATCGTCCATCTTGAAATCAGTTCACCTGGAGATGTCGCTCGGTAACAACGATATCGAAGTCCCCAGTGTGATCGCCCGTCTCGAGCAACCCTTGGCCGAACTCGGCCTGCTCGACGACACCATGCAAATGCAAATCTCGACCGCGTTGGATGAAGCCTTAATCAACGCGATCATTCACGGAAACCTCGAGATTTCAACGGAACTGCGGTACGAAGGATCGGACGATAAATTCCGTGAGATCGTCCACACGCGGCAGCGGCAGGCTCCCTATTGCGACCGACATGTGACGATCCTCATGGAGGCCAACCGACAACAGGTAAAATTCACCATCCGTGACCAAGGCAAAGGGTTCGACGTCAACGCGCTGCCCGACCCAACCGACTTCAGCAACCTCGGCGAGTGTGGCGGCCGCGGACTGCTCTTGATCAACGCTTTCATGGACAAGGTCACCCACAACTCGGAGGGGACCGAAATCGTCATGCTCAAGCAGAAGGCGGACGCGACGTCTGAGACCGATTGAGGTCTTTCAAGTAAGACTGCGTGCAACGAACCAACTCATCGAGCATCCATCCGGCCGATGCAACATCACCGGTGTTCGCCTGTCGCTCCAACCGCTGCGCCGATGTGATTACCGAATCGGCTCCGAGACACCCGGCAGCTCCTTTCAGAGTATGTGCGCTGCGATGAAGCGCGGCCGCGTCACAGTCATTGAGCTGATCCCGCATCAACGGTAACAACTGCTCGGCTTCCTCAATGAAAGCAACCGCGAGTTGGCCCGCCATCTCTTCGTCGCCACGAGTTTTGTTCAAAACCGTCACCCAGGCGGACGGCAGCGAATCGTCATCTGCTGCCTTGGCTGTTTTGTTGGTCGACCGTCCGTTGCTGCGAACTTCATGATCGCCCGTCGACGAATCCGGCGAGGGCTCGGCTTGGCCACGAACATCACCGGGCGACTTTGCTCCCTCACGCCTCACGCCGACATTTCTTCGCGGCGCACGACGAGGCCGCCCCGGCTTCGGGGCTGTTTCAACCTCTGCTTCATGCTCCGAGAAGAGATCATTCACATCCGGCTCGTGGTCTTCGTTTTGCAGTTCGTCACGCCTCGAACCGTACCGTGATCGGTCAACGGCAGCCGTCGATTGCGAACCGGTCCCGTTGTCGAGAGACTCACGTCGCCGCGCAGACGGGCGTGGCAACACTGGCTCACTTGCCTCATCGCACTCTTGCTCTTCTTCGGGTTCAGACACGTCGTCGATCGTAGGCGTCTGCGGCGCAAAATGCCGATCCGACGCCTCACTTTCGGCCGAGTGCTCGTTGAAAACGGACGCTTCCGTCGGCGCTTCGCCGGGCTTGGGATTGAGAGCCTCGTCATCCGCATTGAGCATTGCAGGTGCTTTGACGAGCACGCGTTGCAGGTCGGCGACATCAAAAGGTTTCGAGATGTAATCATCCATCCCGGCCGACAGACAATTCTCGCGATCGCCTTTCATCGCTTCCGCGGTCATCGCCACAATAAACTGATGCTCATCCGATTCCGCTTCGCGTTCGCGAATAATGGTCGTCGCTTCAAAACCGTTCATCTCCGGCATCTGAATATCCATCAACACGATGTCGAACTTCTCTTTCTCGAGAGCCTCAATCGCTTCCCTGCCGTTGACCGCCAACTCGACTTGGTGTCCCCATTTATTGAGAAATCCGAGCGCGACCCTTTGATTAACGAGTCCGTCCTCAACGAGAAGAATCTTCCGAGGAGCAATTTTGGGAAGCGACGTCCGCTGCTGTGGATACAAACGTTTCTCGTGATCGACTCCCATGACTTCGAGAACCACATCGCGCAGTTCCGACGCGATCACAGGTTTTGTCAAATAGCGGTTAATACCGAGTTCACGCATCCGCGGCGAACTGAGCCCCGCAAACGAAGAGGACAACATCACGATCGGGCCATGCCGTAGCTCGTCCGACCGAGTCACCAGTTGCTCGGCGAATCCGACACCATCCAAATTGGGCATGTGGTAGTCGAGCAAGATCAAACCAAACGGATCCTCTTCCGCGATGGATTCTGCGATCACATCAAGTGCGGTTTCCCCGTCATCGGCCATGACCGGTTTCAAGTTCCAGAGCTGCAGGATTTCCTGCAGGATACGGCGATTGGTCGCGTTGTCGTCGACCACGAGAACTCGCGTGCCCGCGATCTTGGAGAACGCCGCCGGACGACGCGGTGTCTGGTCGGGCGAAACGCCCAATTTGACGTAGAAGTGAAACGTCGTTCCAACGCCGAGTTCACTCTCGACCCACACTTTCCCATCCATCATCTGGATCAACCGCGCCGAAATCGTCAGCCCCAACCCGGTGCCGCCGAACCGGCGAGTCGTCGAGGCATCGGCCTGCGAGAACGCTTCGAAGATCTTTTCCTGCTTCTCCTTCGCGATGCCGATCCCGGTGTCTCGCACCGTCACGTGCAACACCGCTTCGTCGTCGTCGAGCGTTTCCGGATTCACGTCAACGACGACTTCGCCACTGTTGGTGAACTTGATCGCGTTGCCGACAAAGTTGACCACGATCTGCCGGAGTCGCCCGGGGTCACCCACCAATTCATTGGGGATCCTCGGGTCAATCCGTCCGGCGAGTTCGAGCCCTTTTTCATTCGCCTTGAGCGTTAGCAGTTTGATCGCCTTGCCGATGCAATCACGCAGGTTGAACGTCACCGTGTCCAACTCGAGCCGCCCGGCTTCGATCTTCGAGAAGTCGAGAATATCGTTGAGCAGTCGGAGCAACGAGTCGGCCGACTGCTGCACAAGCGTCAGGAACTCTCGCTGCTCGGTCGTCATTTCGGTTCCCGATAACAACTCTGTCATCCCGAGAATGCCGTTCATCGGCGTGCGGATCTCGTGGCTCATGTTTGCCAGGAATTCGCTCTTCGCCGAGTTCGCCGCATCGGCGATTTCCTTGGCAGCCAACAACTCCTCCGCCGCCATCCGCCGCGCCGTGATGTCCCGGCTGATACCAACCATGCCCATCACCTTGCCGTCTTTTCCAGACAGCGGCACCTTCGTCGTCAGCAACCAAGTTGACTTCCCATCCGAGGAGCGAATGATCGTCTCCTCTTGATCGATCAGAGGCTCGCCCGATCGCATCACAACCTGATCGTCGGTCACAAAATTGCACGCTAGCTCCGGCGGCGAAAAGTCGTAGTCCGTCTTGCCGATCAGTTCGCTGACCTCTTTCAGGCCGAGCATGTCGAGTATCGCTTGGTTCCCCGTCAAGAAACGACTGTAACGATCCTTGACGTAGATGATGTCAGGGATGTTATTCATGATCGTCTTGAGCAAATCGCGTTCGCGTGCCAATTCGGTTTCGGCGCGAACCTGTGCAGTCACATTGCGAGAGATACCAAAGGTTCCAATGATCTCACCCCGATCATTTCGCAACGGCATCTTCGTCGTCGAACACCATGTATCGGGTTTGCCATCGCGAGTTTCTTTTTCAACTTTCCCGATGATCGAGTCGCCGGTGCGGATGATCCGTCGCTCATCTTCGAGCGCGTCGGTGGCGTGCTCCTCGCCAAAGAAGTCGGCGTCTGTTTTTCCGATCGCGTCTTCCGCTTTCTCGAGCCCAAACATTTCCGCCTGGGCTTGGCTGATGCGAATGAACCGGCTCTTGCGATCTTTGAAATAGACCGCGTCGGGAATGTTATCAAACCACGCATCCATCAAAAAACGCGTGTGCTTCAGTTCCGCCTCGGTCCGCTTCTGCTGCGTCACATCCCAACAGATCACCTCGACCCCGATGACCGCCCCATCGTCTCCGTAGACTGGCGTCCGAATGACCTCGAGATAGCACGACGACTTCACTTCGCCCCGTAACATGTCAAAGTCGCGCAAGTCGCGTTCGCGAACATTGGGAGCGTATTCTTCGATCATGTGATCGGGCTGCCCACTTTCCATTACCTTTTGTTCAATCTCCCATCCGACGCGAGCAACCTCGGACGAAAAGAGATCGAAATCGGTGCAGCCAATCACCTCACTGCGATCCAAACCAACCGAATCGCAAAAGGCATCATTCACCTCGAGGATTCGCCCGTCACAATCCTTTCGCAACACACAGAGGTCGAGCCGTTCGCTCCGACACTGACGCGAGCTGGCCGCCTTCTGATAGAGGCTGTGGTACACGTCGGAGGACGCCGCACCGTTTTCATTGACAGAAGACCGAACGCTCTGGGGCTGGGAATGGTTCATGAAATCAGCTCGCGTGGGGAATTGCTTGGTTTCATTCTACCCAGCTCACACCGAATTAACACAAAACAAATCAGAACACGAAGTCAGATTCGCCGTCTTCCGGCCCGCAAAACCCGACCGCTGATCTCACGAGATCCCGACCGCCAATATCGGGAGATCCCGACGGCCAACCTCAGAAGATACCGCCGATGCGATCAAAGAGCCTCGCCGATCGCTGCGGTGTCATCGAGTCCTCGTGCGACCGATTGACCCAAGTACCGTGCTGCGTCGACCGAACCGACGCGTTTTTTGCTTGCTGCCGCGTTTCGGTTGGGAAATTCTGCATGATGCGGCATAGTACGGCAGTGGCATTGACTGTCAGGACGTTTAGAATGGGTACCTACAGGAATTGCTTCCCCCCGCCTCACTCCCCTCCCTCTCATTCCGCCTCGCTGTGTTCGTGGGGTTGATTCTCATGCATTGCACTACACCAGACAGAAAATTGAAATTCTCGACCCTCTTTACCGCCACGGTCTGCGTTTTCGCGTCCCTCGCGGCTGCCTCGTATTCGTTCGCGGATGCCAGTGCCACCAAGACCGCACCGGGCATCGCCACCGAAAAGCCGGCCGAAGGGCCTTCGGTCATGTTGGAGGACGGGACGTTCATGGTCCCCTACATCCAACGCATCCCCGGCACAGATATCCAGTTCGAGATGATCCCGGTTCCCGGCGGTGCATTCACGATGGGGACTCCTGAAGACGCAGACGATTTCGTCGAAGACGAAGGGCCAACGATCCCGTTGAAAGTCAAACCGATGTGGGTTGCCAAGACGGAAACTCGTTGGGACATGTATAAGGAATACATGAGAATGTATGGCGTGTTCAAAGAGTTTGAATCGCAAGGAGTCCGGCTCGTTGATGACTCGAACATCACCGATGCCGTGACGGCGCCGACTGAACTTTACGACCCTTCGTTCACGTTTGAGTACGGTTCCAAAGAAACGCAACCTGCCGTCACGATGACGCAGTACGCCGCTCAGCAATTTACAAAGTGGCTCTCTCGGATGACCGGTATCCAATACCGGTTGCCAACCGAAGCCGAGTGGGAATACGCCGCCCGCGCGGGAACCACGACCGCGTACAGTTGGGGCGATGACGCCGATGAGATCGAAGACTACGCATGGTACTTCGACAACTCGCTCGACGGCCCCGGTGACGTTGGCACGAAAAAGCCTAACCCGTTCGGCCTCTACGACATGCACGGCAACGCGGCAGAGTGGACCGTCAACGAATACACCGAAGACGGATACGAGTGGATGAACGAAGCCAACCCAGGCGACGCAACCAGTGCTACCCGTTGGCCCGAGAATCCTTATCCGTGTGTCGCCCGCGGTGGTAGCTGGGAAATGGATCCGCCGGATCTGCGAAGTGCCGCTCGCTTGGCTTCCGATGACGAAGAATGGAAATCGGAAGACCCCAACTTCCCACGGAGCCCTTGGTGGTTCACCAGCGATCCGTCGCGAGGCGTTGGCTTTCGCATGTTCCGGTCGCTCGAGGAGTTGCCAGCCGAAACGATCAGCAAGTTCTGGGAAGCCTCTTCACAAGAGACCCTTGATGACGTCGAAAGCCGTGTGAGCGAAGGACGCAGCGGCTACGGTTACGTCGACGAAGAACTCGGCGAAGCGGCAAAGAACGTTGGCAAGTAATCACTCGCCATCTCGTTCCCGGCAAACCAATTGCCAAGATCGAATCGCGAAAGGTCGAAACCATTGAATACGAACGCCACCGGGACTCCTGCGTCCGATGCGAAAGACATACCTCGCGTTGGATGGATCGGCACCGGAGTGATGGGGGCCAGCATGGCCGGGCACCTTCTCGACGCCGGCTATGAAGTCACGCTTACCACGCGGACGCGAGCCAAAGCGTCGACGCTGCTCGATCGCGGCGCCCGCTGGGCAGACGATCCCAAAGAAGTCGCCCAACGGTCGGACATCGTGTTCGGCATCGTCGGATTCCCGTCCGATGTGCGACAGGTTTTTCTCGATGAGCACGACGGGGTGATCGCTGGATTGAGCCCTGAGGGAATTCTCGTCGACATGACAACGAGCCAACCCTCGCTCGCGGTCGAAATCCACCAAGCCGCAAAACGCCGCGGGCTCCACTCACTCGACGCACCAGTATCAGGAGGCGACCGCGGCGCCCGAGAGGGGACACTCTCCATCATGATTGGTGGCGAGGACGCCCCGGTCGAACGTGTGATGCCATGCCTGAAGTGTTTCGGAAAAACGATCGTCCACCAAGGCGGCCCCGGCGCCGGCCAACACACCAAAATGGTGAACCAAACGTTGATCGCCACCGGCATGATTGGCGTTTGCGAAGCCCTCGTGTACGCATCCCGCGCGGGACTCGATCTGCCAACGGTCCTTCAATCGGTTTCATCAGGTGCCGCGGGAAGTTGGTCGCTGAGCAATCTTGCCCCGCGAATGATCGACGGCGATTTCGACCCCGGATTCTTTGTCGAACACTTCGTAAAAGACATGGGGATCGCGCTCGCCGAAGCCAAACAAATGAACCTGTCCCTACCTGGCCTCGCTCTTGCCGAACAACTCTATCTTTCCGTGATGGCCAAAGGCGGCGCAAAAGACGGCACGCAAGCACTCGTTCGCGCGGTCGCCGATCTGTCAGGAATGGATTGGAATTGAGCAACGAGAAACGAATCCGTTGGCGCAGCGTTCTGCTATTGGTGATCGCAGTCGTTGTCATTCGTGGCGGATTCTTAGTTGCGAAGTTTGACTCACTCAATGACGATCCCGACGCCTATCGGGTAATCGCCGAAACGCTCTCTCAAACAGGCGTCTTCGGCTTGCCCACGGGCGACACAGGCGCACGGCCGACAGCGTTTCGTCCACCTCTTTATCCCTGGCTCCTGGCATGGTTTGTCGGCGACGACGGCCAACTGCACAACCTAGCTCCCGCGTTACTGCACCTACTGCTCGGCGGCATCACCGTCCTTCTTACCTGGGACATCGCACGTCGATTGATGGCGACACCTTCAGCATGGCTGGCCGCCGCACTCGTGCTGTTTGATCCGATCTTGCTATGGCAGTCGACACTGATCATGACCGAGACCATCGCCGCAACACTCGTCGTGGTGTTCTGGTGGTGGTGGGTGGTTCGCATCATGCCAACGCCAACCGACGACCTGAACGTCCATTGCGAAACCGACCGCAAAACAGGTTACGTCAACGCTGCGATTGCGGGAACATTGCTTCTGTTGACCATTCTATGCCGGCCTACATTTTTGGTCTGGTCAGCGTTACTGATCCCATCCATGTGGTTTGCTCTTACACATTGCCGCATCCGCCGGTTGGCTTTGATCGCCACCACCGCAACGATCATCGTGACCGGAGTCGGACTCTGGACAATGCGCAACCTCAGCGTGATCGGACATCCGGTTTGGGCAACAACACACGGCGGTTACACGTTGCTGCTTGCCAACAACGATTCGTTCTACGACTACCTCGAACAAAAGCCATGGCAACTGCCATGGAAGAGCGAAGCATGGGACCCGAGCGAGTTCTTTCAAACCTACAGCGAAATGCCACGCACGGGAGACGAATGGACTGACGACCGAGTCGCCTACAACGCCGCCAAGTCAACCATCCAATCCCGCCCACAAACCTTTTGGTATTCCTGCGTCGTGCGACTCGCTCGATTATGGCAACCGTTTCCTCACGCAACGAGCGGACGTTCGACTGCATCGATCGCGGCCGTCGGCATCTACCAAAGCCTCATTTACGCCTGCATCCTAGCAGCCGCCTACCGGCACCGAGCCAACCTTCACCCTAGAAACTGGAGACGATGGATACCCTGGTGGCCGGCCGCCACCCTCGTCCTCACCCTCAGCGCCGTCCACGCCGTCTACTGGAGCAACCCCCGCATGCGCTCCCCCGCAATCCCCATCCTCGCAATAACAGCCACCACCCTCCTCCATCGCCCCCGCTTGCCCTAAACGTCCTTGAGAAAGCAGGCAATCGAACGCTTGCGATCAAATCGGCAACGCAAAAACAATCACGACTGACATCGTGTGACACAGTACGACGCCCTTCGATTAAAACCGGTGGTGAAACTACGTGAAAACGAAACTCCACTGCGCAACCAATCGAGAACACGCAAAAACAACATTCGCAAAAACAAAATCCAACCACTAAAACACGCAGGTATTGTTACTGCGTGAAAGTGGCCAACGAGCATAACTTCAGCTCAAACGCCGCGTAAAAAAACAGACTAAACAACAATAAGCGCGAACGGTCAGCACTGCCTTCTGACTTGGCATGTTGCAATCACTACAAACGCCCCGTTTCACAAGACACGAGCACTTCGAGCAGAGAATTCCGGGCTCACGATGAGAGCCTGACGTAGGTTTGGATATAGGAAATTTGTCCGGGGGGACACACTCCAATCCGATCGCAACGTGGCCGGCACGCCACACATGCGTGGTCCTCCCTTTTCTGATCTTAGATGCTATCCACGAGTCACGAATTGACACAGGGCATCCGCCCGTGCCCGCTTCACCCAAGCCAAAACGACGCTCCCAAATGTGCCCAATCGAGCAGCCTTCCTCGACGGCGCCCACTCGACTCACCTCTGGGATACCGAATCGCTCACCGACTCGATGAACTAACAGAGGCCTTTCAGTTGGTCTACCAGGCCTATCTTCGCACTGGCCTGATGGAGGCGAACCCAGATGGTATCCGCATCACTCCATTTCACTTCCTACCGACGACCGAAGTCTTTGTGACACAGTATCAAAGCCAGGTGGTCTCGACCGTCTCATTGATTGGAGACGGCTTCCTGGGCTTGCCTGTCGAATCGATCTACCCCAACGCAATAAGCAACATTCGCTCAAGAGGCCTGAGAATGGCAGAGGTAGGATGCCTTGCCGATCGACGCGAATCTCCCGTTCGCTTCATGGAAACCTTCGCGACCATGGGAAGAATGCTGGCCCAAACCGCAAAGGTGCGAGGATACGACGGACTTGTCGTGGCAACTCATCCGCGACACGCCCGCCTCTACAAACGCGTTCTCCCGTTTGAGCAAGTTGGCGATGTCATCGATTGCCCCTACGCCAATGGGAACCCAGCGGTCATGCTCACGCTACGTTTCGATGACCACAAAGGCACCAACCTCTACGACAGGTTCTTTGGCTCAATGGCAAGTGCCTTAGATGTGTCCCCTCGACCCTGGGACAAGGAGACGCGTGAATACCTAAAGCAATACTTACAATCAAAAGAAGATCGCCAGAACAACCACGTGCGAGGGCAACTAGCCCACGCTGCCTTAACGGGCCAGTACCCGACTCGAGTCCAATGACGACAGAGCACGCAACAGCAAATAACGTACTGAACACATTGACACAGATAAACCAACCCGCAACTGAACATCCAAACGTCAGCTCAAACTCACGTCCCCAATAAACCTTCGGCTTTTTTTCTTTTTTTTCAAAATCGCCGAGTACATTTCGACTTCAAAAGCATCGCAATGTGAGACTCTCGGATTTATTCTGAGACACTGCGACGGTAAATGTGGCCTCTCAACATGGAATTCTGAACACGCCGGCGCACCGGCATAGCCGCTCGCAGCAGACTCGCAAGGACACGGCTTCAATTCAGCGCAAACTCGCGACTACGCCACATCGGTCGCCGAATACAACACGCCCCAAAGACGACAACAGCCCAAATCAGGCATGACGTCGGTTCAGGTAGTTGCCTAGTCAGATCTCCCTCGGGGATGTTCGAAACAAGCCCTGAAGAAAGCCCTATTGGGACGGTTGCATGAGAACCTTTGCCCAAAACGTCAACGTGCTCATACCCAGGTCGAGTGCTTCGCGGCAGCAACCAACGTCCGCTTTGCCTGTAAAAAAGCCCTATCCAACCTTCCCGTCTACTCTGCATGCCGATTGAACCGAAGACGCCCCCGGAAATCGCACTCGCCTCTGCAACAGACACTTCGCTCCGAATTGTGCCCGCCCAGTGCCCCCCGACACCGCGACCTACAGAACCGGCCCTATCTCCCGCGGCATCTGCACAAGAAATACACCCATTCCCGACAAAATCATCCCAACAACCGCTGCTGACCCCGCTTGCAGGACGAGGCAGCGTTTCACACCAAGGGCTTACTCCCAACCCTTGTTGAGATCCAACATCTCTTTGCCGACCACCAAGAATCGCTGGCACCGTCATCCCACAATCCCGAATTCTCGGAACGCCTAGCCCCCCTGCCTTTGGTTGCCACGCATATTCGGATTGCGAGCGTTCAAACCGGAGCTCTCCCGCGTGAGAACTGGCCCGGCAAACCCCAAACAAGAGACTGGACACCCCCAACGACAAGAGCACGGAAGAACGCTGTAACTGGGTCGCCCTAGTAAGAAAAGAATTCAAGCTGCTGACCTATCACGAGTTTGTCTTGTCAGCTTTCCCAGCTTAAACACCTGGGTTCATTTGAGGAAGCAAATCCTCAGCTATCGAGACAAAACCCTGCAGCCACTTAACGTTGCAGACCGCAAAAACCACTAGCGCCCAAACGCAAAACGCTGACAGTGGAGGACATCGATCGCAGCAACGACTCCCAATGCCCTAAACGCGAGAGTCTTTCTTATGCAAGCTGGCTTGATCACGACTACGCAATTCAGCAGGAGCGCCATGATTCTGCGAGGCCCCCGTTGTAATGTTAGCAGGAAACGCAGGTTCGCTTACTTCCGAAGAGCATTCTTTACCCTCACCCACGCCGGCTGAAATCTCGCACGCACGCGTGCCGACACCGTCCCCCGCGCAGCAATCACGGGGTTCGATTCGCGGGGCAAGCCGAAACAACACAATCAAAACGCAAGTGCAGACAGCACAAACCGCCAGAACACTGAAGATTATCATAGGTGACCCTGAAAATACCGCAGGATGGTCGCGAGGTTTTCGATTGTCAACCCAAAACCACTACTAGCAACAGTTCGGCTACATCGAGCTCAGGATAAAGCGACGATTGCCCGAACTGCCGCCTTGTCCATTACTCGCTGGTTTTACCATTGCAATAGTGCGCCCCGCATCGCGTTGCCCCGCGTCGACGCTGCCCCGTAGTTACTGAAGTTGCCACCTCGCTCGAACTACACCGACCGACACGCACGCCTCAAGGCGGCGGCAACCGGCTCTCAAGCGAGCAATTACCATGCCACAAAATGGGCACCTCAACCTTTTCGCCAACTACGTACAAGCCCTACGTATGAGAAGGAAAGAGAAAGTCCGGCGAGCGACACGCAAAAAAACAGCTAGCACGCGCAATTGCAACGCTCCCGATTGCCTACCAAGCTAGCCAAACTAAAAAACCCGCTGCTGCTGCAAAGACGGCGAGCATGCAGAGCGTGTACACCACGTTGCGCTTCGTAATCCGAGTTTTATTAATACTGACCAGCCGACTGGTAATGTGCGACGTGAACAATTCAGGGCAATCAAACCCTTCGATCGTCGACTCTTCGCCTTCAAGAACTTCCTGAGTTGCAATCGAAACAACCGGGGATTCGCGAGCACTTTCTAGCCCCCCTAAAGTTGCGTCGTCATCCTCGCGATGCCCTGCAGACTCGCTTCTCAGAACGTTAGTTGCCCCAGCGGTCTTCAATTGACACAACGATTCCTGAGTGACTGCAGACGCGGCGTGCAGTTCCTCGGTGTCGAATGAATTGCCAGAGCAAACGACGGGCACCTCCTTCGCACCGTCTCCAGCAACGATCTGCGGTTCACATGACATCCGGTCCGGCAATTCGCTTAGATATCGCCGGCGTTTAACCGACTGCTCACTCTCTGATCGGGCGTCTCCGATCGAGATTTTCATGTCACCGATCTGGTAATACAGCCCATCAGACTTCAGTTCACAGACAGACTCAGAAGTATCCCAACCACCCTTGGATCCCGGTTCCTTCACCGCCAGTGCGTTTTCACGATTGAGATCGACGATCCAAACACGGTCACCCACGCAGATAATTGCGTGATCGCACCGACGCAGCCCACGCCCACGAGCCCTGAGGATGCTTGGGTGGCCTTCGCCTAATATCGTGACGGAACGCAGAAGCTTCCGTTTCGTCACAATCTCTCCCCAACTCAGAGTCAATTCAGCATCACAGCCCTGCCGCCCATTTCGATCCAGCCTGTCGACTGGCTCACCGGAATCCGCCACCTCTCCTCCCCTTGCTGCGTCACCCAGATGGGCAAAACGCAAACGATGCTGGCCAAGCAGCACTTCGGTGTCCTTCTCCACAATTCCCCAGTGCGGAAACGCCAGAGCGCAAAGCGGCCAAACTTCGATTTTCCTGTCAAAACAACAGGCAAAATAGCACGCTGACGCAACGCCTCGAGAGGGAACACAAACATCGCAACCCTCGCCCGGACCGATCAACACAAAAGGTCGATCTGGCACAAAACGCTTGCTCAAACCGGCCACTGAACTCGTTATCAACCAAGTAGAACTTGTCCAGTGCATAATCGCATCAAAAGGTCGTCAAAGACCTTGGAACTAGAAAAGAGACATCCGAAGGACACTAAGAACCTATCTGAACACTCGCCAAAAGATCGGCGTCAGCTGCAGTAAACACAGACAACCAGAGGCTAATCCCCCGCTGGCAAATCATTACCGTGGCTTCCAAACAGGTTCCAAGAAGCGACAAGAGCAGGACACCCACATCTACCGGAGGGACCTCGAAAGGGGTGAACGCCTGCCACCATACTAATCCCTTTTGCTCATCCGTGTTGCCTTTGGCGCGAGATGCCCCCCTTGCACCCAGGCCACCCCTGCAAGAACACCCCTCCCTTGGCAAAGCCAGCGGGATAGATTCATCGATAAAGGCGAGTCTCTCGTGCGAAGCAACCAAGTGTCCACAAAACGGCGCAGAGGCCCCATTCAACCTGCAACCCACCTCTCTGTGCCATCCCAGAACGAACAAAACACACGGGGGGAATCGCACAGAATCTCAAAAAAACCGCAAAAACCAGCAACCGAATAACGTTACCTGGAAGAACAAAGGTTCATTTTCCGAACTCAAATCCTTGGCACCGCCACAGGAGTGGCTATGATACGGCTCTGCAGGGAGAAAACCAACTAGCCCACAAGGGCCGCACCCAGCCTCCTTAACTACGGGCCAGACAAGGCGCAAACCTCTCCCCTCTCTCGGTATAACGTAGCCGTTCCTAGCTGACTCAGGGATTCATCGCGTGGCGCGAACCAAAACCAAGACACGAAAACGCCGCACCGCTCAACCGGTTATGCGTAGCGTCGACCGCAGGGACTCGCCAGCAAAAACGACCGAGAATCTCGTTTCCATGGCGTCGCTGGGGAACGTTGCATTTTGGACGATTCGGCTTCTTCCGCTGATTGCCGTCTTATTTTACGCCTATTGGCCCACCCTCGTATGGATGGAAGATACCTGGAACCGCCAACCCGACTACTCACACGGATACTTGGTTCCGCTATTAGCGATAATGATGCTTTGGCACCGTGCCCACAAATTTCCTGGTGTCCGATCTACTCCGAGTTACACAGGAACGCTCCTCATTTTCACAGCAATCGCAATGCGATTCGCGGGGCGAATGCTGTACATGGATTTTCTCGACGGATACTCCATGCTGCCATTGATCGCGGGAATCGTGTGGGTTTTGCTGGGATGGGAAGCCATGAAATGGGCTATGCCGGCAATCGTTTTCTTGTTCTTCATGATCCCGCTCCCATATCAAGCTGAGACTTTGCTTAGTTGGAAACTGCAAGGAATCGCAACCGGACTGAGCACAACATTGCTACGAGTGGCGGGGCAACCTGCCGTCGCAGAGGGTCACGTTATTTGGATTTCGGACCAGCGACTACTCGTAGAACAAGCCTGTTCAGGGCTTCGCATTTTTATAGGCGTAGCGGCGTTAGCCTACTTCTGGGCAGTCATGGCCGATCGTAAATGGATCGACCGATTGGTCCTGCTGGTCGCGGTAGTGCCGCTCGCAGTTGTCGTCAACGCACTTCGAATAGTCAGTGTTGGCTTGCTTTATCAATGGTTCGAAAGTGACGCCATGAGATCCGCGATCCACGACTGGACCGGCTATCTGATGATTCCCGCTGCCTTTGGCTTGCTATGGGCGATCAAAGTCTATTGGCAGGCGTTATATCGTCCCGTCGAGCAACTGACAGCCAAGGATTTCGTTCCGACGTCATGACATTAATGAGCTCTCAACTCCGCCTCAATGCAACGCAAAATACTGAACATTATCCCAATCGAACCATCATCAACACAGAACTAATCGCCGCCCATTTTCGCCTCGAAAGCAAACAAACGAGCACGGCCCTAAGTTCGCAGGCGTTTTCATCATGACCAAGAACACGAACGACAACATGCAAGCATTGCCCTCAAACGGCGGAACTCAACACTCCGGCAAATCAGCTCAAGCAGCAATGGCAAAATCGGCCGCCTCGTCGTCTGAAACTCCGGCATTTGACCCATGGATCCTCTGGGTCACTTTCCGACGCTGCTGGCCGTGGGCGGTTCCTTGCGGTGCAGTTTTAGCAGGCATTGCTGCCTATGCCGTCATGCTTGGCTTTGTGCCGAGATACCAGGCAACTCATCTGCTCGAAGCCAACGAAGATTTTGTAGTTTTTAAAGGCGTGATGCCAGTCGTAAAGGATTTGGCTCGCAACGAGAAAAGTTTGTTTTTTAACCCGATCGTCCTAGACCCTGTTTTGGCTGACCCGCAACTACGCAGTGCACCGAGCCTATCAGACGCTGAGACCGCAGAAGCCCAGCTAAGAGAAAACCTTTCGGTCAGTAGCGGAGGAACCGAGGCGAGACTCGTAGTGGGTTACACCGACACTGATCGAGAGGCGGCCGCAATGGTATGCAACGCAGTAGTCGAGTCTTACCTACGTCAACGCGATTCTTTTGACGACACCCGCATCAATAATTTGGAACGCTGGCTGGAACCCGAAATACAACGCTGGGAACAGGAGGTCGAAAGTCGCCAACAGCGCGTCCACATGCTCAGCGAAAAGGCGTTGGGCTTCGCGCCTGGACAAAACCTTGATCGAGCCGAAAGCGAGTCCAACCTCAGTCGGCTATCTGACCTTCGCGCCCAAATCGGCGAATTGAAAATCGAACTCGCATTGTTCGATGCAACCGAAGATTTTCCTGCCCTCCCTCTCGAAAACACTTCCTCCTCGCCGCAGGCGATTCCGTCTGTCCCCGCAGTTGCAGATATCAAGGTTCAGAAAAGAATCGTAAATGAATCGGATATCAAATCCGCGGTCGAAGACGACGTGAAGGTTCGAGAAGCCAAAAGAGTGGTTGATCGCTACAGTGCAATCGTCTTGGACCTAGAAGTAAAAGACATGGTTCGCGTTAGCCGCGACTACTACAACCAGATGCGCAAAAACATGGAAGAAGCAGAACGCAAACTTGCACAAGAACGAACTCTTGCGCGAGACCGAGCCACAAAAGAACTGCAACGAATCGTCGAAGAGGAATATGAACGCCAGAAAGAAGTAGTAGCCCGAACTTTCGCGTGGCAAAAAGAGCAATTGGCAAAACAGCAGGAGGAACTCAAGAAACAACAAGCGAATTCTGCCGAAGAACAGAAAGCCGCGCAGCAAGCCTATATTGCCGCGCAAGAACGCGAACGCGAAAGACAACGCAAAGCATTACTCGCCAAACTCAACATCCTCCAAGCGCAACACGACGAAGAAAGGGAACGCCTCGAACAGTACGGCGGAACGACCGCTGAGCTGCAGTTTGCCAATGACGAATTGACCGTCGCGTCGGATGTCCTAACCAAACTTCGCGGTCGCGTCGCGGCGATTCGAACCGAGCGAAGGCAAGACGGTGCAGTTCGCACACTAGCGTCGGCAACTCCCCCCAAAAGCCCCGTTGAAAAGATGCCATACAAGAAACTGCTAATGGCGTCTGCGATCGCATTCGCGGTGCCATTTTTCCTAGGCTTGCTATGGGAGTACAAAATCCAACGACTCACCGACGCAGAAACGCACGACAAAAACCATGACTTGGCCCCTGTACTCGGTGAGATCGCTCGCCTTCCTGCTGGCCACGGGGCAGCCAAGGGCCGTCGAGTTTTTGAAGAAAGCATCGACACACTTCGTGCAAACCTATTTCTCTCAATGGACACCAGAAACACACGTTCCATCGCCGTGGTTAGCAGCATGTCGGGCGAAGGAAAAAGTAGTGTTGCTTCGCAACTCGCACTCTCAATCGCAAAAGCCACCGGAGAAACGGTCTTGCTCGTTGACGCCGATTTGCGATGTCCTGATCAACACGAAATATTTGGTTTGGACATGGGACGCGGCCTGACCAGCCTACTCGCCAAGCAAACAGAACTGAAAGACGTCGTTGACACTTCGCTCGGAAACCTGATTCATCTGCTGCCCGCGGGCAGGCTAAGCGCAAGCCCACACCGTTTGATAAACCCAGCGAACATTGACAACTTCGTGAGCAGCGCACTCGAACAATATCAATACGTTGTGTTTGACACGGCTCCTGTCTTGGCGGCGGGAGAAACCTTGGCAATAACGGCAGTAGTTGACTCAACTCTGATCTGCGTCATGAGAGATGTCAGTCGCAAAGAAAGTGTCGTGCGGACCACTCGGCGCCTAGAAGCGAGCGGAGCCAGCGTTGCGGGCACCGTGTTCTCGGGAGTATCCGCACGCCAATACGCCTACCGGTACGGAGACTATCACTACGCTATCGGTGGCGAGCCCGTTGCCACGTAGTTACGCCACTCGCTCCTCAAGGAATTCTTAATCCCCAACGTCTAGAGGGGCACATGTGGAACGCCCCCCTCCTGGTAATACTCCTCTGCCATTTCCGCCCCACCCCATACTGCCCCCGATGTCCAAGGCACCTGTTCACATCGCTCAAATGTCACCAGACATTGAACCGGAAGCAAATTCGCGTGGCGTTTCTGATGCGCCTTCGATCCATTCCGCGTCAGGGGACACAAGTTCCTTCCGCGAAGCCAAGCTCACTCAGCGACGTTATCGCTGGCGCTGGAATACACGTCTACTGGCAATCTCCTGTCTTATCACCCTGCTCGCTCTGATCGCAGGCACGGCATCGTATTACCACCACTCTTCAAAACCGCAACAACCTTCTTAGAGCTCGCCCACATCGCTGAATCGCAGAATGACTATGCGGGTCAGTCCAAGTGGCTGCAGCGGTATTCGCTGCTGGTCCCCGAAGACACTCAAACCATCTATCAAACCGCAATCGCAGCCGACCGAGCTGCGGATAGCCCAGGAGAATTACTCGGCCCCCAAATTCACCACGCGAGAAAGACTCTAAGCAATGCAATCGCACAGTTAGGCGTCAAAGACTCCTCCAAGATCCTGGAACTCCGCAAGCGACTTATCAGTCGTCTTCTACAACTGGGAGGGCCATGGAACCGAGAAGCAGAGCGTCAGATCCTGCAACTCGGCGCTAGCACGGACGATCCCGATGCCACACGTTTCCTAGCCGTCGCGATCGCCAATCAAATTCAGGATGGAACGTACAAAGTTCGTGATCCAAAATCCGTGCCTCAAGACGAGGACTACTGGCTGTGGTTAGCCAACCAGCCCGCCTCCTATCTTCTTGATCAATCTCTAACGCATAGCACGCACAACCTCGACCTCATCGTTCACTTCCTCTTTTCTAGGAAAACACACCCAAAACTTTTCAGAGGTGACCAAGAAGCTGAGACATCGCTTTCCCCTGAGACGCGTGCTGAAACGGAATCTGCTTGTGTCAAAGCACTCAAAGAGATCAAGAATAGTCGCGCCAAACTGCTTCTAGCCAACTACTACCAAACCCTGAACAAACAAGACTTAGCAATAGGAGTCCTCGCGTCTTTCACTGAACACGCAACGAATAACCTAGTACGCAGTGGGATCGATTCAGCAAATCAGGCGGATACTAAACCGCTCAATGCACCACTTCAAACGTCGCTCCCACGACCATCGGCGCACTGGGATTTCTTGCTTCTCTACGAATATGCCCGTCAAACGAAACACGACTCTCCAACGGAAGCACTCAAACACTTTCAGTTCCTTGCATCGCTTGACTCAAACGCTGTACCCAAACAACAGATCGAGCACCTTTACCTCGAAACAGGCATGGTCTCTTTGGAACAGGGGCGACACGAGGAGGCCGTACAGACCTGGAAAGAAGGCCTCACTAAACTAGCAGATGAAAGCGTTGTTTTGCCACGAGCAATTGCAGCCTCCTATGTGAACCAAGGCAAATACAAGGAAGCCGAGAATACCGCACGCACTCTGCAGCAGGCTATTCAAACAGCCACAACCAAGATCAACCGCGCCTCACAGTCGGAGATGGCTCAATCAGAAAGAGTCGCTGCAAACAGGCGACTCGACTTGGCGCAATGGCATCTCGATGTCTTGCTTGGCACAATTTCCGCTGAACAGGGCGATGAACTCGTCGCCATCGAAAAATTTCAACGAGTGGTAGACTCAGACACGGAAGCCGAGACTGCAGAGCGAGTCCAGGTATGCATTCGTCTCGCGGAGCTTTACGGAAGCCAGGGCATGTGGGACGCATCGGCAATCGCTCTCGAGAAAGCAATTGCCCTTGCGCCAAACAACGAGCAGTTACGCATCGCCGCATCGAACGCATGGAATCAGTCGGGCAATAGCTTAAAAGCAATGCGACACTGGGACTTCGTCAATACATCTACCTCTCTTTCAAACCGAATTGCACGTATCGAAGCTCGATTCAACTTCCAATTTCGACTCTTACCTGAACAGCGAAACTTCGACGACATTCGAACAGACGTTCGCCAACTTAAGAAAGAGCTCCAAATCGCATCGGAGGCAGTAAGCGGTACTTCGTTGTTACCAAACGCTGATAACTCCCCTCTATCGTTCGAACAGGGGGCACTCAATAAACAAGAAACGGGTGACGATGAAGAAAGCCTCCGATCGCGGCTTCTTTATGTCGAGGCATTCGAAATGACGCTTCCTCAGGACGGCACGTCGGGCGAAGACCACCTCACCTCGACTCGTCTCGCGGAAAAAATCGATGAACTTTCGAAAAAGCATCCGGGTGAGGCGACGCTACAAGCTTTCGCTGCGGAACGACTAGCACACGCAGGAATGTCCGAACCAGCCTTGGAAGCCCTGACACGTCTCGAAAATGCTGACGACAGCAACAGCGTCTTTATTCCTATCGTTCGTGCACGGACACTCGCCGGTCTAGGACTTCATGAAGACGCAGCCAACTATCTAATCGACATCGCCAATAGCCGGGATCCCCTCGGCAGGAACGCTCCACCGGACGAAGTCGCTGACTTGCGAGAATCCAAAGCCAACCTGCTGCAAACAGCGGCAAGTTTTGCATCGCGAGCCGGCGACCTGGAACTGGCCTATGAGGCCCTCTCTTCCATCTCTCCAGAACATCAGACAGTCTCCACACTAACTGCGGTCACACGAATTGCTGCTCGTCTTCCAGTCGAATCTGCGAGCCTACACTTAAACAACGAAAAGGTATCGGCCCAAGAACTATCACAGCACTGGCTTGACCTACTTCGCAATCGCGAAGGCGATGAAGGAACCCATTGGCGGTATTTGAAAGCACTGGGACTACTTGAATCTCTTCAGTCCGCGGGAAGAGATATAGACACTGCCAAGCCAGAGTTATCACAGGCACACGACCTGGTGACATCCATCCTGGCTCGTCGCCCTCGTTGGGGCAATGCCTTGGCGTTGGAAGGCTGGATATCCGCACTGAAAGGGAAGCCCCACCAAGCAGTCGACCAACTCCGGCGGGGAATCGATGCCGGATGCAGCCAAATGCACATCCGCCGTCTGCTATGGCAACAACTGATCTTACTAGGCCGCACCGATGAAGCAGAACAAGAAATTCAGCTCGCAGAATTGGAATCGGCCCACCGACCGAGTGACCTGATCGCTACCAAAATCAACCTCGCACTGCGACAAGGAGACTATTCCAAAAGCATGCAAGTCGCCATGGATGCTGCCGCCGAAAATCCAGACGACCCCGTAACACACCTAGTCGTTGCGGCAACCGGAACAACTGCCCTGCAGAAAACTCCCCCCGCGGAAGACCGTGAAAAGTTTCTGGATCAAACATACAAGGCGATCGAGGCTGCATCAAAACTTGTAGGCAATAGTGATATCCGGGTCCTATCAGCACGACTACGCCTTCACATTGCCTTGTCTGACGAGCAGGCAATCAAAAGACTAGCACAGGAAATCCAAGCATCCAACGTGCCTGACCCCTCCCAAAGCCAACTGCTCGCACAAGCACTCACTGCAATCAACGATCTTGATGGTGCATTGAAGATGCTGATTCGAGCAGACCAGCTTGCCCCAACATCCGAGTCACAGCTAAAACTTGCTAGGATTTACCGCCTTCTTGACCAACCAGAACAAGAAATCGAAGCTCTCAGAATCTCACTTCAACGCAACCCGAATAGCTCCACCGTTAGAAACACACTTGCACAAAAACTGGTTGCCCAAAGTGGTAGAGCTGGAGAAGTGAATTGGTCAGAGATTAGCGAACTGCTTTCAAAAAACGACGCTGCAGGATCGAGAAATCGCCTCATGCACGCCATCTTGCTCGCAGGCGACGCATTACGGCATCTCGCCGAATCCGAAACAGGCGGAACAGATTCCTGGCCGAACGATTCAAAGCACGTCGAGCAGCTGAGCCAAGCAGAAGAAATACTGCAGCAGCTAGTCACAGGTCACGAAACCGACACTGACATGGCGCAACGTGCGTTGGCATCGTTGCTGCAGAAAGGGGCACGGTACCGCGCCGGAATCACTGACAACGAACGTTTGCAACGAGCATCTCGAATTCGAACGCTCTATGAAAACCTAACTAACCGCGCAGAGCCTCTTGCCGGCGACCTTTATCAATACGCCACCTATCTATTGAACCTGGACGACGAGCATGACAACTCCAAGATCCAGCAGTTGCTAGAGCAAATGAACCTCGTTGCAGGGAACAAGCTTGAGACGCTTGAGGTAGCGTTACGTTTCTCCGGACGGCAAGGCAACCGAAATGAAATGCCTGCCATAGTGGGCCATTGGGCAAACACAGCAATCTCGCAAGTTTCGCCGCACGGCAATCGAGCAGAGGATGAACAAGCCAGTTTAAAACAATTTGCCATCTTGGCTGCCGCGGGATCTTCGCTGCAAAAGCTGGGCTTTTCAGAAGAGTCGGTGGAATGGTTCGAACGCGCCTACAAAGAACACCCGGGAGCACTTGGCCCCTATGTTATTGCACTGGGCAAGAACGGAGAAACTGAAGAAGCAATTGAAGTTTGTGCCCACCATTTCGACCAACACCGCGATGCACAGTCAGCCAAATTGCTTGTTGAGCTACTACTGAGTATTCAGGAAGAATCACGCCTGGCAGAGCTAGTTGGCGTTCACAAAGAACGACTATCAGATAGCGTCGACCAATTCGCAAAAGATGCTTTACTACTAGAAGGTGTCGGAACACTACAAATGGCACAGGGAAACAACCAATCTGCGATCAAAACATTTTCGCAGGTATTGAAAGTTAAGCCAACCTCCATTCGCGCGCTTAACAATTTGGCAATGGCATATTCCGAAATTCCTGAACTCGCTTCGCAAGGCCTCGCACCGATTGAAACCGCACTGAACCTAACCAATCAAAACCCTGAATTGCTCGACACCAAAGGCGTTGTCTTGATGGCGTCGAATCGACTGGCGGAAGCCGAAGCGATCTTCGAAGAAGCATTCACGGCCACAAATGAACCTCGTCATCAATTTCACGTAGTCCTTGCTCGACTGGCGCAAGGCAAGAAAGAACTCGGGCAAAAAGCGTGGAAGAGACTTGACCTGAAACGACTCGACCCAACGGCCTTAACACCGACCGAGAGAAAGCGTTTGGAGACCCTCAAGAAGCAATTTGGCGGACAACTGTAACAGCCAACTGAATCCCTGAGACGCACTGCTCACAACTCAATCAAGGTCCAACTCACGAGCAAGCCCCCATCTGCCGACGGACATTAGCACCGGAATGTCCCCTGTTAATCGTCGCCAAAGATGATCGGCTGATAAGCTACGGAAAGGGTCTACCATTTTAGTGCACTGATTTCCCTACATTCCCCTTTTCTCCGCCAGCACAAACAGTCCTGAAAACCTATTTCCGACCTCCGCTCTTACCACCCCATGCAGAACCAAGAGACTGGGATGCACACCTACCATTATCCTTCCCTACCCCGTCGACCCGGCTCAGCCCGGGTCGCCGCGACAGCAATCCTTGCCGTTCTAACGCTTATGTCAGGCATGGTACATGGTTATCTCGATGGACGATGGTCAACCAATGACGACCTTACCGTAAAGGGTAGCAAGCTTTTAAACCTACCTAACCAACTCGGGGACTGGAAACTCGTTGAAACCACGGAACTAGACGCTGGGGCGGCTAGCTTGCTCCGATGCTACGGCTCGATTGTCCGCGAGTACGAAAATGAATCAACCGGCGCTAAAGTGAATGTAGCCATACTTTTCGGCCCTCGTGGTCCGATCGCCGTGCACACGCCCGAGGTGTGCTATAGCTCTATCGGCACCAAACAAGTAGGCGATCGACAAGTCGAGTCCATAGGTTCAGATGGCTACCAAGACACTCTTTGGTCGGTTCGCTTCGCCAATGCCCCTCTTCCAGATCCGACACTCGAAGTGTGGTATGGATGGAGCAGCGGTGACGACTGGCAGGCGCGAAACCAACCGAGATTCTGGTTTGCAGACTCACTATTCAAAATCCAGATCGCAGGCCCTGCCGAGACCGACTCGTACCGACCGGTTCAGGAGTTCGTTACCGAGATTCTTCCTCACACTCACACACTCATTAGCAACTAGAAACAGCCACATCAACTCGGCAACCTGAGTATCCGATGAACACTTGCCTGTTGTTTCTGAATCCACGTCGCATCCAGCACTAGAAGTCGGCGACCGAACGCCGCGAACGATGTCGGAACACGAACGAAGCAAGCAGCATCGCCCCCGCGGAACTTGCGGCGTGGGCATCGAGTCCCATTCGAGGCCAGACGCGTCTAGATAGTCGTTGACCTTGGGCGACACCGCGCCTGCTACATAGCTACTCGCACAGGCCCGCTACGGGACGCACGAGCATTTTCTAGAGATGATGTAGCCGACACCGCCAGGCACTTTGGCGGCCTGAATTCTGGCAAATTCAGCTACAAGGATCCGAAACGTCAAATTCTCAATTGCTCGAGTGAACGTGCAGATAGTCGTCAGGGGTCGTCGCCTCCTGCGAACGCCAACCGAAAGGAGAGTGCCAATTCTTCTCCTGATAAGCAATCCGTTGAAGCCATATCCTGCCAACAGAGCCTTAGGCCAGCAGAGCCCCTAAATAGTCCAGGGACTTACCAACGGACGATCTTACACCTCTGAATTGCCAGCGACAGTGCATCTCCTTCCACAGAGCACACACGTGACTCAGTCGCCCTGCTGTAACGAATCTTAACTCCCCATTCTTCAGATGCTCCCTTCGGGAACGTCATCAATAAGCTTCCCCGCCCCCGCTACCCAACCAAACATACACCCCTCGCAAATTAGACAGACAGGTGCGATTCCACGCAAGAAACGCCGGATAAAACAGGCAACGCCAACGCAACAGATCTCTTCGCGATTGCGTCAACCACAACATAAAAAAGAAATTCATGCGAATGCTCGATTTCAATCGAGCTCGTGCCACCGGGCAACAACGCCTTAAAAGAACGCAAGAAATACGTGGCGAAAACCTGCTTTTTTCGTTCCTAAACCGCTCTCGCCCGACCGAACGGTCATCACATTGACCAATCGCTCACAATGTGAAAGTACACCAATTCTATGAATAATCCTGGCTCCCCCCTTTTTTTGAACCCACCCACATTAGGATGAACAGAACTGCCGAACAGACGGGTGCCCACCCCCTTGCCGGACATACGCGACATCAACATCGCATCACCCAACAAAGCCACACTCACCCCCAGGAGAAGGGCATGTCAGCGGGATCACTGTCATCGAGAGGGAAGCATCACAGCCACCTGGACGGGGAACATGCCTCTTGGCGAAACACTGGGCAGAACGACTCGGTGGGGGAAGACGACATCGACTCCATCGCCCGCCAATCCCCACAGTTCTATCGCCTGCATTGCCCGGAACGCTGCAAAGTTTTTTTCCAACGAAAATACTTCGTTGATCGTGCACTCGGCGGACTGATGCTGTTCTTTGCATCGCCATTCATTGCAGCTCTGTATCTCTTGGTACGCTTCACTTCTCGTGGCCCTGGCTTTTACCGGCAGGAGCGGGTGGGCCTCAATGGACAGACGTTTGATATCATCAAGCTGCGATCCATGGTTGTGGATGCCGAAAAGCCAGGCAAGCCACAGTGGGCTTGCAAGAATGACCCTCGGGTCAACTGTGTCGGCCAGATGCTTCGCAAGCTGCATCTCGACGAATTGCCGCAACTTTGGAATGTGTGCCGTGGAGACATGTCTCTCGTCGGACCTCGCCCCGAACGGCCTCAGATCTGTGACGATCTCGCCAAAGAAATCGATGGATACTATCAACGAATAGCCGTCAAACCAGGCGTAACGGGGTTAGCCCAGATCAACCTTCCCCCAGATGAGAGCATCGCAGACGTACGCCGCAAGCAGATTCTAGACCTTCATTATATCGAGAACGCCAGCTTGTGGCTCGATGCACGGATGATGATGGCCACTGCGCTTCGCCTCATTGGGCTCAAAGGCGTCATAGTGACACGACTGATGTGCTTGGACCGACTGGATCTCGTGAAGGATGCCTGCATTGAAGAAGATGGCGATCGAATTCTTCCACCTAGTGTTGTGTGCCTGCAGTCAGCACCAATAGCGTCGTGCGAGGACAGCGAACAGTTTCAAGCGGCGTTTGCTTTTGCAGGCGCCGGTGAGATCCCTCCTTCGTCAGGTGCGGTTCGTCGCCCCCGCTAATGAGTATTTCATCTTCTCATTCCGCGCCCGCATCCCATTCCAGCTCGGAGGCGGTCTGCCATGCATTAACAGTCGATGTCGAAGACTACTACCAAGTCTCGGCGTTCGAACATCGCGTCAGCCGGAAACAGTGGGACACGTACGAAAGCCGTGTAGTCGCAAATACAGAGAGAATGCTTTCCCTCTTTGATGATTGCCAAGTTCGCGGAACCTTCTTCGTCCTGGGCTGGGTTGCCGAGCGTTTCCCGGCGCTGGTTCAGCGTATCGCGAAGGCTGGTCACGAGGTTGCCTCGCATGGCTATTGGCATCGCTTGGTATACGATCTGACGCCCGAAGAATTCGCGGGCGATATCGCTGCCTCAAAAGATGCGATCTGTAACGCATGCGGCGTGGAGGTGACTGCGTATCGGGCACCCAGTTTCTCGATCGTTGAGCGTTCGTTATGGGCGTTGGAGGTGTTGGTTGAGCACGGCTTTACTACCGATAGCAGTATTTTTCCGATCAATGGCCATGATCGCTATGGGATGCCAGGTGCAAAGAGAGAGATTCATACGAGAGAGATCGGTAGCGGAAAGCTGGTCGAGTTCCCTCCCACGCTTGAAAAGGTCGGTGGCGTTACTGTGCCGATTGGTGGAGGCTACTTTCGCCTGTTCCCGCGTGCGGCGACATCGGCAGCGATTCGAAAGCTAGAGCAGCAGAACCGTCCGGCAATGTTTTACATCCACCCGTGGGAAATTGATCCCGATCAGCCGCGTGTAATGGGCGTGGGTATAAAGAGTCGCTTTCGGCACTGTGTCGGGTTAGCGGCGACGGCGTCGAAATTAAGCAGGTTGATTTCGGGTCATCGGTTCGGAGCGATGGAGGACTCAGTGTGTTTGGTTGATGGGTGCGGTAGCTATGTGAATGCGGTTTGAGGCTAGTGTGGCGGCGTACTCCCGCAAAATAGCGTTTCTATGGGGCGCTCATTCACGGAGTGATTGGCCACGTGCGGTTGCATCAGGAACTAGAAGGGGGGATGGCGGCGTCGAGAGGCGTTTTGGCCGTAGGTTAAGTGGAGTGAGTCATGGTTGGTGAGCGAGTGGCTGTGTCGTCATAGGGCGTTCTTGCTTGCTCTCTACCGTTTTTCTGAGGCAGTGGCTGGTAGGTGGACCACTGGCTGATGTTTGGGCGTTGCGTCCGTGGTTGCAGTGATTTGCTGTCACCCATGTGGACGAAGTCCGCGCTTTCAGGGCGGTTCTTGTTCTCTCGTTTACCCTCGCGATTACTTGAGCACCTTGCTTGGCAATGCGAGACCGGGCCGGGGAGACGTTTCTGGACGCAGGCCCATCGGGGCAATGCTGAACGCTCTGTGGTCGTAAGGATTCGTGGCGAGTGGACGAAGCGTGATTGCAAATGTTTGTGCCGTTGGCGCATTGGTCAGTTGTCTGGGGCTATGCATCGTGCGTCGCGGTTTGCTTGTTTTCGTTCTTGGTTATTCCTTCCTATTGAATGTCTCGCCGTTCGTTTGTTGTTAATCATGTTTTCCTCTGTCTTTCTGCAGATTTGAAATGTCAATTGTCAGTCACTCCCCCGTCCTCGCAGCTTCTGGTCAATCGCTTGTCGAGTCTATCGCAGCTCGCCAATGCGTCGTCGGCGTCATAGGGCTCGGGTATGTTGGGCTCCCGCTGATCGATGCATTTATCAACTCCGGATTCCGGTGCACCGGGTACGATATCGACAGTTCTAAGGTGGCTTCGTTGCTAGCGGGGGAGAGCTATATAAAGCACATCGTTGACGAGAAAATTTCATCTTGGCTGGGGAAGGAGGCATTCGACGCGACTGACCAGATGGAGCGTCTCGGCGAGCCCGATGTCTTGCTGATTTGTGTCCCGACACCACTCGACGATGCCCGCGACCCCGACTTGAAGTACGTGGTAGGCACTTGTGAATCGATCGCTAAGTCACTGCGGCCAGGTCAGCTTGTCGTGCTCGAAAGCACGACCTACCCCACGACGACCCGTGACGTCATGGTGCCGATCTTGGAAAAGTCCGGTCTGAAGGCAGGCGTTGATTTCTTCGTAGCGTACAGCCCTGAACGTGAAGATCCCGGCAACCCGGATTTCTCGGCCGCCGGGATTCCTAAAGTTGTCGGTGCCATTGACGAAACAAGTCTCGAAATCGCCAAGGTCTTGTATGAGTCGGCCGTAGCGGGAGTGATTCCGGTCAGCAGCTGTGAAGTCGCCGAAGCGGCCAAGGTGCTAGAGAATATCTATCGCGCCGTCAATATTGCTTTGGTGAATGAGCTCAAGGTGCTTTTTGACGGGATGGGGATCGACGTGTGGGAGGTCATCAACGCGGCGAAGACGAAGCCGTTTGGGTTCCAGGCCTTTTACCCCGGTCCTGGACTCGGCGGCCATTGTATCCCGATTGATCCCTTTTACCTGTCTTGGTTGGCGCGAAAGCAAGGCGGTAATGCACGGTTCATCGAATTGGCCGGCGAAGTCAACCGGGCAATGCCAGGGTATGTTGTTTCGCAGTCCGTCAAGTTCCTCAACGAGTTCGGAAAGCCAGTTCGGGGGAGTAAAATCTGTTTGTTGGGGGTCGCCTACAAAAAGGATGTTGATGACCCGCGTGAAAGTCCATCGTTCGAGCTCATGGAGCTACTGCTAGAACTCGGCGCGGAAGTATTCTACAGCGATCCGCACGTCCCATGCTTGCCTGCGATGAGGCACTACGATCTCCCGGTGATGGAGAGCCAGGAGCTGACGCCGGAATTCCTCGAGTCCTGCGACGCAGTCCTGATCGCGACGGATCACACCGCCTTCGACTATGAGGAGATCGTCAAGCACAGTTTGCTTGTGATCGACACCCGCAACGCGACCGCGAACATCGCAGATCTCCGCGAAAAAATCCGCAAGTGTTAGGGTGGTCGACGGTTGATCCGTCCGATGATTGTCAATCGCATTGCATACCGCCGCAATTGCATCCCAGCGGGCGCGTTGGCGCAGTCGCGAATCATGGAGGTTATGTGGACCTGCAAGCAAACACTAGCGATCCCTGCGGGGTTATTCGGCGTCAACTGGTCAATGCCGCATCGCAGGTGCTGCAATGGCCCATCACGCGGCGGCAAGCAAGTACCTAAGGGGGCCGTCCCCCGAACATGCAAATGCGGCCCAGGTGAACTGGCTGGGAGCAGCAACCGCAAGCCAAGTGGTGGCCTGCACTCACAGCTTTCCGCGTGCTTGAACTGTCGAGGCGTGTCAGTCAAGTGAACGAGGTTCACGCTGGCAAACTTCAGGTCAAATGAGAACGACGGTCGTCAGCACAATCGCTTGAAGCTCAACGTCTACCTGGGGCGGCGTCTCCTTCAATTTACGTCTGCGGGCAGCGAGCATGGGGCGTCGCGCCAGATGCCGGAATTATTCTAGCGGCTTCAAGATATGACGCATCGCCCAGTCATTAGAATTCGATTCGCGTTAGTACAGCACGACCCAGTACGGTTGGCTTTGCGATTGTCTTGTTCACCAGTGTCATCGCAGATTGATCTGCGGTTTCAAAACGCTTCGCAGGAATCAAACATGGGCAGTAGTGCAAAATTTAAATACGGCGCGAGTAAATGTTAGGCGCTCTACTTACCATTGCCCTGGTCGTAATTGGATGTGGGGTCGCACTAACCAGGCCGTGGTGGGGCATCGTTGCGTTTTATTTCTTCACGTTCTTGATTCCTGAATGGAATTGGCGATGGGCGATGCCATCATACTTTCCCTATCAAACGATGATTACGGTTTGCACACTGATCGGCTTGGGGCTTGGCGGGTTCCCAGGCTTTAAGCTTCGGATCAGCCTGATGTCGCCGATGTTTGGGATGATTGCGTTCATTGCGTTGGCATTTATGTCTTCGCTTTCTACGATCGGACCGGACCTGACCGCATTCTATATGCGGTATTTATGGAAGATTATCTTGATGGCTTGTTTGGCTATGGGGCTGATTGATACGCCGAAAAAGATGCTTGTTCTGTTGATGGCAATTTGCGTCGCCCAGGGCTACAATTCTCTGCAAATCAACGTGCAGTACTTCCAAGATGGGTTTTCGGCGTATTCCCGAAATGGTTGGGCCTTCGGAATGCGTGGGGATAATAACATTTACTCCAGTGCCACGATTCCCATGCTCAGTGGTAGCTTGGCTCTGGGACTGCTGCTCCAAAGAACATGGCAGCGAGTTTTATTTCTATCGATTGCTGTTCTTGCTACACATCAAATCATGCTCTTGGAATCACGTGGTGCGATGTTGGGAGCAATCGCAGCGTTCGGTGTGTTGGTGCTAATGGTACGTAAAACGACGTACATCAACACCGTTTTCGCGTGTGGCCTGATTGTTGGGGCTTTGCTTGCTGGTCCGCCAGTCGTGAAAGAGTTTGCTTCGGCATTTGAATCCCGGGACAATTTGGACGGTTCAGCGGCGAGCCGGTTTGTCGTATGGAAAGCCGGTTTGGAAATTACACGCGACTACCCGCTGTTGGGGGTCGGGCCTTGGTGCGGATCGATGCTTGTGCCTAGCTACGCTGATCTGCCTAACTCACGAAAAGAGTTGCATAACATCTTCCTAGAAATTTCGACTGGGTGCGGCTTGCTTGCGGCGTTCGCGTACTTCGGCAGTTTTTGGTTAGCTTGGTACCGATCACTTCGCACCCGTCCGTTATTGTACCGTTTTTCGACTGTTCCAGACGATCAGTCGGCGTTGGAGATAGTGCGTTTATCTGTCATAGCGGGGTTGGCAGGTTATTTCGTTGCGAGCATGTTTTCTGCAGCTGCTTTGTCCGAATCCAGTTACGTTTTCCTAGCGTTGGGGTCGTGTATGTCGACTTATGTGAGGCAGTTTAGCAATTCTTGTGAAAAGCAAGACGAACCGAATGTGGATAGTTTAGCGCAGGAAGATGCAGTTGTTTTTCCGGCTATGTCAATATCGAACTAATTCCCTGTTTTCAAGGTTGTTTCGTTGCGCAGCAACAGAGTGAACCCAGTTTCACAATCGGTGAAGCAAGAAGTATTTTCATCGCAACGAGTTTGGTGCACTTGGCTTTGAGCGATTTCGCAGGGCGTTTCTGTTGTCGTTTACGTCTTGCGGTTTGGCAAATTTAATATTTCCACTCTACAGAGATCAGGCCAAGAGTCTGGCACGCCTTTCCATCGCATCAGAAAGGAAAGTGCCCATGGGATTGAGTAAAGCTTTGCGCCCCCGTCCATTGATGAGCTCTAACTTTTCCAGTGGCCGGTTCCGTAGCTCAATGGATGATTGTGGCACGATGCACTCATCCGTGGATGACCCGCTAGATACTACTGAATCTTGACTTCCAATATACGACAACTGGTAATCGCAGACGAGTTCGGCGTAGAAAACAAACGTTTCAAATATTGGGGTAAATCATCTGGACGCTCGCGATTCCTACCTTGGTGAAGAGCCTTCAAACGGCCCAAAGGTTCTGTTTGTAGTCTTTAAGTTGCTGCGTGGCGGCCACGTTTTATCCGCATTGACGATCGCTCGTGAGCTCCGGAAGCATGGCGTAACGCCGGTCTTCGCGGGCGGCGAGGGAGAGTTGATGGATGAGATGAAAAAAGAGATGGATGTGGAAGTCGTCGACATCCCCATTTATCACGGCGTGCGTGAATCGTACTTCACTTGGGCGTCGCCGGCAGTAACAAAACGGATATTGGAAGTTGTCAAAAAGCATAAGATCGACCTGATTCATGCATTCGATGCACGATCTTACATGAATGTGTATCCGGCGAGCATCATCAGCAATGTCCCTGTTCTGTGTACGCTTTGCGGAGGTGTCGACCCATTTTACAACCTTCCAACTGCTCCGTCGATTATTGTCTTTTCGGAAGAGCAAAAAAAACGGATGACGGATATCTACAAGTGGAATCCGGACGCTGTTGTGGTGATGCGGTCGCGAATTGATCATGCGGAAATCCATGATGCCCGCTTCGTGCTCGGCGATTGCGAGGCCAAGTCGATTGGCTTAGATCCACAAGCGTTCAAGATCATGATGATCAGCTCGTTTGACAGTTCGAAAATTGATTCCATCAATAGTGTGCTCGACTCAGTTGAATTGCTCATTAAAGACGGATTGAAAATTCAGCTGGTGATGATGGGTGGCAAAGGTGAATTGTTTGAAAGCGCGAAGCGTCGGGGCGAATCAATTTGCAACCAATATGGGTCGGGTAAAGTGCTTTTTACCGGACCTGTGGCCAAGGCATTTCGTTACCTTCATCACTCGAATCTCGTTCTCGGAGTAGGCCGAAGTGCCTTCGAAGGGATGGCGATCGGACGCCCCACGATCGTTGTGGGGAAGAATGGGTACGCGGGGGTCGTCGACTCACGATCGGTTGATGACATTGCTTGGTTCAATTTCAGCGGAAGAAACGTAAGTGAACCGCAACCTGCCGAAGCACTAGCCGCGGCAATCAAAATGCTCATGCTCAATCCGAAGCATCAAGAAGAAATCGGTGCATTCGGTAAGCAATACCTCGAGGACCAGATCGAGGTGAGCGCGGGCGTGCCCACGACGCTTGCAATCTACAGGAGTCTTCTGGAATGCGGCCACCAGGCCAGCAGAATAGCACGATGGCTTAGTTTTCTCCAACGCCTACTTCCAATTGTTCGCGACAACTCGATTCACACTGCAAAAAGAGTTCTACAGTTTTTTGGTTTGACAAAACTGCCAATTCCAGATTGATTTACATGAACCATATTTCCACTCCACCGTCGGAGAACTTCTGCTACCGGATCGGACCTTCGCGATTACATGGCGAAGTCCATTTAAGCGGCGCGAAGAACAGTGTGCTCCGTCTCTTGGCGGCCTCACTTTTAACGTCGGAGCGAATCACACTATCGAACTATCCCAATGAGCTTCTTGATGCAAAGGTTCATGTTGAGATGCTTTCACGTCTCGGAAAGACATCAATTACCGAGAGCGGCGGCATCACGATTTCCGAAAATCAACCATTGAATACGGATCTCCAGTGGGATCAGCGTTCAATACGAAACACGTTGCTGGTCTTGGGGGCCCTTACCACTCGGTTTGGTGAAGGAAGGGTTCCACTGCCCGGTGGGTGCAATTTGGGCGACAGAAAATACGATCTTCACGAAATGTTGCTCAAGAAATTTGGAGCGACCGTCAAGATGCAAGATGGGTATCTCTCTGCGAGCCTTAGTGGGCGGATGCAAGGATGCGACATACACCTACCAATACGCTCAACCGGTGCCACGGAGAATGGCATCATTTGTGGCTGTCTTGCCGAAGGAGTCACGAATATTTGGAACCCCCATATTCGCCCCGAGATTCTTGATCTGATTGGATTCCTGCGAACCATGGGCGCCGAGATTGAGGTTTATGGTCAAGAGCGAATTGAGATCACAGGAAAGGAGAGTCTCAATGGAACCAAGTACGAAGTTTTGGCTGACAACATGGAAGCACTCACATGGCTTATTGCGGCCGTGGTAACAAATGGAACGATCGAGATCCACAACTTTCCATTTGGGGATCTTGAGGTTCCGCTTATCCATCTTAGAGAAAGTGGTGCACGGTTTTTCCGGGGCGACAGCAGTTTGATTGTTAGCGGGGGGTGCTGCTACCCTTTTGAGATCAGCACGGGACCCTACCCTGGAATCAATTCGGACATGCAGCCATTGTTTGCGGTGTTTGGCGCGGCGGCTCGGGGGCAAAGTGTGATCGTCGATTTGCGATTTCCAGGCAGGTACGGTTATGCGGCAGAGCTGGCCAAAATGGGAATGCAGTATCGTACGGAGGACAACCTGTTGATGATTGATGGCGGTACATCTCTTCGTGGAAGTCGCGTTCGGGCACTTGATTTGAGAGCTGGTATCGCTTTAGTGCTGGCTGGGCTTTCTTCACATGCGGGCGAAACGATCATTGAAGATGCGTGGCAAGTCGAGCGAGGCTACAACTCCTTGGTGGCCAAGCTAAAGAATCTCGGTGGTGACATTGACTATGCGTAGCGTATTAGAAAAGGTTGCTCGACAGAACGTCGGTCTTTCAAGTTTTGACGCTCCTCTTCGTGACCATAGTTGGTGGAAAATTGGAGGTCCTGCAGACTTGCTGGTGCAGCCGACGTCGTCGACTGAGCTGTGTTTGCTAATAAAGTGTTTACGCGAATATGAAATACCCCATCTCTTCATTGGGGATGGCAGCAATCTTCTCTTTGATGACAGCGGTGTTCGCGGCGCGGTGGTGAAGCTTGGCCGCAATCTATCGAGTTTCCAAATCAAGGGCCGCGATGTAGTCGCGGAAGCCGGTGTTTTCGTACCGAAACTAGTGCGTTGCATTGGTAAATCAGGGTTAAGTGGCTTAGAGCACGCAGTCGGGATTCCGGGCACGCTCGGTGGATTGGTGTTAATGAACGGAGGCAGCCTTCGGCAGGGGATCGGATCAAACGTACGCAGGGTTCACGCGATAAACCGTGCTGGCGAGGAACTTCAACTTGATCAAAAAGCGTGCGAATTCGCATATCGTAAATCTGCTTTGCAGCATTCGCGATTGGTGATCACCCGGGTTGAATTGAGTTGCGTTCATGGTGATGCCGCAGAAATTCTAGATCGGATGCGTGAAATTCTGCGAAACAGAAGGAAGAAATTTCCACGTCGTTATCCAAACTGTGGATCAGTCTTTCTGAGCGACCCCAAAAACTATTCGGCGTTTGGCCCGCCCGGTGCCATTATCGAGAAGTGCGGTTTCAAAGGATTCCAAATTGGCAATGCGAAAATCCCTGAGCAGCACGCTAATTTTATCGTGAATCTCGGCAATGCTTCGTCTTCTGACGTCTTGAGTATCGTTCATGCGGTCAGAAACCGTGTCTTCGAGGCAACTGGTTTTTTGCTCAATTGCGAGGTCAGGTACGTCAAGACGACCGGTCAACAAGTTCCTGCTCATGAGCATCGATGTGATCTGCAAATCACTTAGCGAGTGCTTCTTGGTTGACATAAGAGAGCATGAACCTGGCGTTCGTATGCGTAGTGTCATCTATCGCTGCGTTATTGAAGGGAGAGTGCTGGCGGTTGTACTAATGAGACTGTCGCAGTATCTGGCGACAAAAAAACTAGTTTGAAGGCTCGCCGCCATTCTAAAACGTATGAATGAGGTTCTAACCGGTTTCGAATGCAGCTTAGGTGCGTCGATTGGCTCCGGTCTTATGCTAGCTCACACTCAAAATATAGTGGTGGGAGAAGGGGTCGCGTTAGGAGAAATGGCCACCCTTTACAATGGAATTACAATTGGTGCCGTTCGAAGAGATTCATCGCAATCAAAAGCCCGTTACCCAGTAGTTGGAAGCCAAGTCACAGTGTTTACGGGGGCAAAAGTATTCGGGGCGATTCATATCGGTGACCGAGTGGTTCTCGGCGCAAACTCAGTTGTCCTTAGCGACGTCGAGGCCGACGACGGTGTCATTGGGAGCCCGGCGAGAACAGACGAAAAGGGCGGACGGGAATAGTGACGTCTCGTAGCAAACTCGCGGGAAAACGAGATAGCTTTTTTCTTGAATCGGCATCCACGCTCGCCACACAAATCGTGCTGATAGCGATCAGCGTTGTCGGCGGTGCAATGGTAGCACGGATTTTAGGTCCGGAACTCAAGGGCAAGGCAGCTCTCATTGACCTTCTGGCTCACTGCGGATTTATGTTTTTCAGTCTTGGCCTGGGTGCCTCCTTTTCATTTGCCATCGCGAAAGACAAGTACAGAAACTCCCAAATTGTTTCGGCCGCCATTGTCTCCGGAGTTATTCTTTGGCTGATCGGAGTGAGTGCTTTTACCCTTTCATGGAATTTGCATCGCTCGATTTGGTCAGGATTGCCTATCAACTTTTTGGTGATTGGTGCATTACTGGCCTTGAACTATATTTTGATAAACTACGGTACGAGAATCCTCATTGGCCAGGGGAAAATCAATGAGGTGAATGCTGCGTCACTAATCAAGGCGTTAGTAAATTTTTCACTTGTCGTCATCGCAGTCTGGTACTTTGACCTTGGACTAGCGGGCCTCCTGGTTGGCTTACTGGCATCAACGGTGGTGCAGATAGTAACGATCGGCTGGTTGACGCGAGAAGACGTTCATTTTGACCCGTTTTGGAGCGGCGATTTCATTGCACAGAACTTGACTTACGGTCTGAAGTCCCACGCCCTGCTTGTGATTAACTTCTTGAATTACAGAGTGGATTTAGCGTTGTTAAAGCATTTCGATGGGGACTTTTCAGTCGGAATCTACTCGCTTGCAGTAGGGATGGCCGAGCTCATGTGGCTGATCCCCAACTCTGCAGTGGCGCCACTTTTCTCCCGGGTCGCGACTGCGGACGCCATGGACGGTTGTGAAAGAACGCTCCGAACTGTTCGTTTCTCAATACTAATTCTGACACTAATGTCAGTGGTAGGAGTGTTCGTCGGCTCTCCTGCGATCCACCTATTGTACGGAAAGGAATTTGGCGACTCGTATTACCCCTTTCTTGCATTGCTTCCTGGAATCTGTCTCTTTCCGGTCTTCAAGCTGTTAACGGTCGATTTAGCTGCTCGTGGACGTCCGGGGATTGGCACAATCGCGTCAGCGATCGCACTGTTGATTAATGTCGGGGCCAACTGCTGGTTGATCCCCAGGCTGGGTGTTGTAGGGGCCGGACTTGCGACGAGCATATCGTACCTATGCATGTCGACGGTCGTGCTAGCGCTCTTCATGCGTATTAACAAACGCTCGCTACGTGAAATACTCTGGCTCAATGATAGTGATCGAAAACTCATTTGGGGTATTCTGAAATCAGCATACAAGCGTGTGCGAGACTTAGTTGCGGGAGCTAGGGGTTAGCCATGACGTTGTCTAGGCGATCTGTAGTAGTATTGATTGTGTTTGGCGGGTTACCGCTGCTTTGGTTAGCATTTCACGTGTATGAACGAAATGGGCAAGCTTCAGAAGTTCAGCGCGAGGGGCCTCAACAAGCATCTAAGCGATTATCGGACCTTTTCTCAAGTGAGCGATTCGCAGATGATGAAAAGATAGGTCGACGCCCCTTCGATTGGTGGGAAGGCGATCGTAACGGCCGAGGTGGCGCTACCCGAGAGTACTATAACTCCGAGGCGGGACTTGCTTGGAAGAACCGATTCGGTGACTGGGTCGATGCGGACGATGTACCGCAGGGTGATAAGCCAATTGCCGTGGCGAACATTGGCGACACGGATAAGCTGCAGCTGATAGAGTGGGATGTTACCAAACTTGTGCATCAATGGATGAATGCAGATACTCCTAATAGAGGTTTTCTGTTACGGACTCGGGACCGCTGTAAACTCGACTTTGGGTCACGGGAATCAGCCGACGCTGAAATCAGACCGATTCTAAAGCTGGAGTTGGATGGTGGAGACAATCTGGTCCTGCCCGCAATCGCCGACACTTACTTGAATCCTTCCACTGCTCACTCGTTGGGTCGAAACGTCAAACTTCGGGTCTCAGATCAGGATGTAGTTCTTGTGCGGTTCGAGTTGCCAAAAGATCTGGTAACAAGGGTTGAGACTGCTGCACTTTTCCTGAATTGCATCGCTCAATATGGAAGTGGTACGGTCGGTGTTTTTCAGTGTTCACAGGACGCTGGTGGGCGCGGTGACAGTGTCGAATGGGGGCTTGCGACTAACTTTCCGCTCGACGCAGGCATTGGGGAAAGTGAAGACGTATTTTGTGCGACAGGATTTGAGGAATCTTCATGGGAGGATTATTGGCCGGCACACAATGCTTCGCGGGAAAACTCATCTACGTTGCGGTTGGCTGGCAGAACCGGAGTGCCTCCGTTACTAGAAACAGCGTTGCACGTCGAAATGAAGAAGGGAAGCTTCACTGTAATGGATCGTCGATTCAGTTTTGAGCAGCACAGTGGGCAGGAGCCAAGCGAAGTCTTTTTCCGGTACTATCTTCGACTTGGCAAAACTTGGAATCAGACTCTGCAGGGAGGAAAGCTTCCGGGAATCTCAGGCACCTATGGACGCGGAGGGTGGGGGGGGCGCAAAGCAATTGGATCGAATGGGTGGTCAGCGCGTGGTCTATTTTTGAAAACTCTTGCAGGAGACAATCCGCTCCGCGGTTTGACACCAATTGGCGTCTATTGCTACCACGCAGACATGGTCGGCAATTACGGTGATAATTGGGTCTGGTGTCGCGGCTATCGTGGCTATCTCGAGAACGAACGGTGGTATTGCATTGAGCATCACATTCGCCTGAACGAGATTGGCAAGTCCGACGGACTGATTGAAGGTTGGATAGATGGAAGACTTGCCTTTAGAAAGGCAGACGTAAGATTTCGTACGATAGACACGCTCAAAATTCAGAACGTTTGGATGAATGTCTATCATGGAGGTGTTGAACCTTCTCCGTACGACCAAGACTTATTTTTCGATAATTTAGTCGTTGCTAGAAAGTACATCGGCCCAATCGCACTTCCCCCAGCAGAGCCGAGCAAGAATTGATGACAGGTTGGCATCTCTGGGGAACTAGCATCGTGCTTCTTGCTATCGCTGCTTGGCCTTGGCTTGGCTATCCGTTGTGGCTTTGGGGGCTCGGTTGCCTAATTAATCACAGACACCGAAATCTCAGTGACGTGGCAAATGACGAGCTTTCGCCAGGCGTTAGTATTGTCATCAGTGCCTACAATGAAGCAGAGGTGATCCTAGACAAGCTTCAAAACGTAGCGGATCTCAATTTCCCGAAGGAGCGGCTTGAATGTATCGTCATTTCAGATTGCTCTGATGACGGCACCGACGAAATTGTCAAGGGGTTCGACGCGACTGATGTGCGTCTGGCTAGAATGCCTGAGCGTCGCGGTAAATCAGCGGGTTTGACGCGGTTTGTCCCGGAGTGCAAACACAATTTCGTTGTATTTACCGACGCCAATGCAATGTTTCGACCAGATGCCATTCAGTATCTCGTGAAGCACTTTCGTGACCCCACCGTCGGTTACGTGGTCGGCCAGCAAAAGTACTTAGAGTCCGAAGGTGACCAGGTTAGTGAGTCGGAAGGGTTTTACTGGAAGTATGAGACTTTGCTGAAACGATGGGAAAGCCGAGTTGACTCAGTCGTTGGTGGAGATGGTGCAATTTATGCAATACGGCGGTCACTATTTAAACCGCTACGTGACGACGATATCAATGATTTCATCAATCCTCTGCAAATTATTCAGTTGGGTTACCGAGGGGTCTACGAACCTGATGCTGTCTGTGTGGAGCGAGTTGCCGGCTCTTTTGGCGGCGAATATCGACGTAAAGTCCGGATCGCTAATCGCAGTTTCCGGGCATTTGTTCGAGAATGGCCTGCTGCTAACCCGTTTCGAACAGGCTTGTTTGCCTTTCATCTGATCAGTCATAAAGTATTGCGTTGGTTTACCGCCTTCTTGATACTCGTGGCTTGGTTGTTAGCCAGCGCTTCTGCCGTGACTGGAAATAGTTGGATTGCCATTGCTTTATGCGGAGGACAAACAGCATTCTGTAGCTTGGCCGCATTGGGTGCAATTCAACGGTTGCGAGCACTTCGGCTTTTCTCAATCCCATTCTACTTCTGTTTGGGAAACCTAGCTGCGGCTCACGGGATCCTCCACTACTGTGTGGGGCGAAAACACGCAACGTGGAAACCTGACCGTGAGCAGTCTGTTCAAATGCAGAAGACGTCGCGAGGTAGGTCATTCCGGTGGTTGCTGCCTTTGTTGCTGATGATCGCGATCGCGGCAAGTTTGTTGTTCCCGCAGGCAACTCTCGCTGTTTGCTGCGTTAGCTTGGTAAGTTCCCACATTGCATTTCCTTTGGTTCTTAAAGCAAACGCGAAATTGAATGAGCGGCAATTAAGCTCACAGGCGGTTGAGTCGAATACCGATCCGAAGCTACCGATGCTGAGTGTCATTATCCCAGCACGGAATGAAGAGGTTTGCATCGAGAAAAAAATTCAAAATAGTCTCAAATTGAACTATCCGAGTGACTGCATTGAGGTGGTTGTTGTCGACGACGCTAGTGAAGACAGAACGGCTGAAATTGCGTCGGAGTTTGGCAAGTGCATCAAGTTTATTGGCCTGCCCAACCGAGGTGGAAAGGCTACTGCCTTGAAGGTTGGCTTTAATGCTTCCATAGGTTCCGTGCTACTGCTGACCGACGCGAACGTCAATGTAGATGCCGATGCTGCCAAACATTTGGTCGCCGGCCTGAAGGATCCTTTGGTTGCTTGTACGGTTGCGGATGTCCGCCTTAAGTCTCCAAATGAACTACTTCGATGTGAAGGAGACTACCAGACATTTGAATTTCAGGTGCTGACCTGGGAATCCGCGTGGAAGTCTGCTGTCTGTGTGGATGGTGGGCTCTACGCGATCCGTCGAGAGTCATTTATTCCGCCAGCATTCGACTGTATCCTTGATGATTTTTCAATTTCTGCCGCGGCGCTAAATCAAGGGCGAACGATTCAAACTGTCGCGATGGCTAGAGCCTTTGAAAATTCTTGTACCCGTGTGAGCGATGAATTTCGTCGCAGGGAGCGATTGGGGCGTGGTGTCGTCCAATGCTTGCAGCGAGGAACGCACCCGATGCCACACACGGGATTTCCGTTTATTGCATTTGTATTCCACAAGCTAGCTCGTTGGGCAACTCCGTTTCTACTGCTCACTGCATTGCTCGCAATAGTTGCGATTTCTATATCTACGCCGTATTGGCTAGCGAGTGGATCTGTGTTGTTTGTCGCCGTCAACGTAATGCCATGGATTTTGCCTGAGTATTGGATTCGACAGTTTGCCTTTGGAAGGCTATTGGCTTTCGGCCATGTAGTAATGCTTGGTATGGGATGGGGGATCTTGATGGAATTGTTGGGGCATACGACTTCAAGCTGGAATCCAGCGACGCGTTCCGGTTTTGGTGATCCGCAGGCTTCATCGGAGATGCAACATTGAAATTGTCCGTCATTATTCCGTGCTTAAATGAAGAGAGTTTTATCGGCGATTGCATTCGCTCGGTCAAGCAGGACTCAAGTGAGGCTTACGACGTGGAGATCATAGTGGTTGACGCAGGCTCAACTGACCAAACCGTCGCTATTGCCAGGTCACTAGGTGTTCGTGTAGTGCAGCATGCCCGTTCCACTATCGCCGCACAACGGAACGCTGGAGTTACTGCATCAGGCGGTGATGTCGTGGCGTTTTTGGATGCGGACTGCACTGTGGCTCCGGGGTGGACGCAGAGCGGCATGGATCTCTTTTTGGATCACGAAGTTGTAGGAGGCGGATGTCCACCAAGCGTACCGTTAGATGGCACGACTTGGGTGCAACGAGGGTGGAGTTTTTTAAAACGCAAGAAACGCCCCAAGAGAATGGCAGTTCGCTGGATACCGTCGGCTAATGTTTGGGTGCGACGTACGGCTTTTGAAGAGGTTGGTGGATTCAATGAAGAGTTGGAGACCTGCGAGGACGCTGATCTTGGATTTCGCATATCCAGTCTAGGCCCGATGGTTTCCGACCCGAAAATTCAAGTGTATCACCACCGAGAACCAGAGAACTTACTCGAGTTTTTCAAGAAAGAGATTTGGCACGGAAAGCACAGCTTTAGCGGCATTCGCTCTGGTCGCTGGACCTTAGCAGAGGTGCCAAGCCTGGTCGCACCAATTTACTTCTTCGCGGGCGTTTCTTGCATTGTGATAGCTCTTGTAGACTGCTTTAGGCGCAGTCAAGTAACTCCGTTTTTTGGATTTAGTGTCCTAGTCACGATAGCATTGCCCGTCGCCTACACCATTCGCGCGATCCTAGCCAAAGGAAACTTAGTTCGGTCCCCACAATACTTCCTGATCTATCTCACCTATTTTGCGGCGAGATCAACTGCAATGCTCGTTTCCTTGCTTTCGTTTTTCCGTTAATAGGTTAGGTTTCTAGCAGAACGCCTATCGCGATGCAAAACGGTTGTGTTTAAATAAATGATGATTCGGTTCCAAAAAACTGTGTTTGACAGACGTTTAATGGAGAAATCGTCGTCAGCCACTTTGTCTGTCACCAGATGGGTCGGGCCTTTGCTATGGGCATTGTTCTTCCTTGTCTTCACTGAATTGGTTGTTGAGTATCGTGCTGCTCAACGCGGGTTTGCGACACACATTTTTGGAAGCTCGCATTCCGACACGCTATTGAGCGTTTCGGGGCAGAACGGACTTAGAGGTGATAGCCAAGCTGGTCCCACAGATGCATTCCCGTTTCGAAGTGTTGTGATCCCGACTAGCAGAGAGAGTGGCACCCTACGAGTTTGGGTCGCTTCCTCTTCGCATGCGGAGGACCGGCGAACACCATTGGACAGAATCTTCCCTGCTGTTTTGGAAAGAGAGCTACGGGCGCGGGGTGTACGAGCTGAGGTTTTAAATGCGAGCCGTGCGGGAATGACTCTGAGTACGAACAATCATCAGTTGGCGGCGACGGGGGCGGAATGGAAGCCCGATATCGTGCTGGTTTACCAAGCCTCCAATGATCTGTCTGCCATGGTGAAGAATGGACTACGCGCGGCTGAAAACGAATGGGTTATCAAAGAATCGATTACGTCGCCTCGCGGGCTGCCGTCGCTTGTCGGTCCGATTCAAGAGTGGATCGAACAGTGCTCGCTGTACGAACTGATCAAGGCGAATGCCACGGCTCGCTTGAACGGGGCGCGGATCTTGGACACGGACGTTCCAGACGCGTACGCGTCCCAGTTTTTCAGCGATCTGCATCGTTTGGAGTCCTCTGCAGAGGCCATCGACGCCAAATTTGCCGTTTGCACGTTCGCTTTTAGCCATGCTGGCGAACTAAATACGCTGCCTGACGACTATCGGCTGATCCTTCTGAAGACAATTCCTGACCTTGCCCCTGTCGCTTGGAGCAAGTGTTTCGATCGGTGGAATCACCAGTTACGCGACCAGAAGGACACTTTTGTCGTTCTTGACGTCGCTAAGTTTGCGAGGGGGGAAACAGAATTATTTCGCGATCCGGTTCACTTTTCTGAATTGGGGCATCAAGCGGTTGGCGAGTTTTTGGCTGAATCCATCGTCGGTCATCCATCGTTGCTCGATGGTGTTGTCGTTGAGGATTGGGAGCCAAAACAGCGATGATTTTCAATTCGCTCGGCTACGCCATCTTTCTTGCGGTGGTCGTCATTGCGTTTTGGTCGTCCCGGAAACAACTGGCAACGAGCCGGTTCGTGCTCCTGGCTGCAAGCTACGTGTTTTACATGAGTTGGGACTGGCGGTACGCTGGCCTCTTGCTGGGTTCGACCGTTGTGGATTTTTTTGTCGGCAAATGGCTTGACGCCGCGGACGCTAAGTGGAAACGAAAAACCTGGCTAACGGCCAGCCTAGTCTGCAACTTGAGCGTGCTGGGTACATTTAAGTATTTCAATTTTTTTGCTGAAACCAGTGAATCCGCCTTAGCTTGGGTAGGTGCTAAGTGGGATTTAGGAAGGTCGCAGTTTCTCTTGCCGGTTGGAATTTCGTTCTACACCTTCCAAACGATGAGCTACAGTATCGACATTTACCGTCGACGCATCGCTCATGAAAAGAGCTTCCTCAACTTTGCTGTTTATGTATCGTTCTTCCCCCAGTTGGTGGCGGGCCCGATCGTTCGAGCTGTAGAGTTTTTGCCCCAATTGCATCAACCGCGTACGATCACACCGGCGATTTTCCACGGCGGAGTGCTGCTTATTTGTATTGGGCTGATAAAGAAAGTGGTATTTGCTGACCTGCTGGCTGTGTTGTTGGTTGATGATGTTTTTGCGAATCCAAGACAGTTCAGCTTGATCGATCGATGGCTGGCCTTGTACGGCTATGCTTTTCAAATTTATTACGACTTTTCGGGCTACAGTGACATCGCGATTGGGTCAGCCGCACTGCTTGGGTTTACGTTGCCGCTGAATTTCAATCGTCCGTATCTGGCGACAGACATACGCGATTTCTGGTCGCGTTGGCACATTTCGCTCTCTACATGGCTCCGCGACTACCTGTACTTTTCCCTGGGGGGAAATCGTCGTGGGAAGCTTCGCACTTATGTCAATTTGATGTTGACGATGTTGCTCGGCGGACTCTGGCATGGTGCGGCCATGAACTTTGTTTTGTGGGGGGGCTATCATGGTGGGCTGCTGGTCATTGCTCACGCATTTGCGAATCGCGGGAATTCCGATACGAAATCACCAACATCGCCTGTCCACTGGATCAAGCGGTGGATCATCTGCTTTCATTTGGTGCTTTTGGGCTGGTTGCTGTTCCGAATCGAATCATTGTCAGACTTAAGGTTGTTTTTCGAAGGCAATACTCAATTGCAAATGCAAGCCTCGAGGATTTATCTTGCCGTGCTCGCGATTGCGTCCTGTATTCATTTCTCATCCAAAATTCGACTGCAATCGCTTCAAGACTGGGCTGCATCTCGATGCCCCTCACCGGTGCTCGGTTGCCTTTATGCAGCGACAATTTTGCTGCTGATCGCGGCGACAATGGGAACCCCGCAGTTCATTTATTTTCAATTTTAGGAGTGACCTAATAAACGCGTTGAAAACCGATTCGAAAGTGACCATTTGCCAGTTCGTGCACTCACTGTCGGTGGGGGGGGCTGAGATGCTTGCACGCGATTTCGCGATCGCTGCAGCTCCGGAGTTTCACACAGTGTTTGCGTGTCTCGATGAAGTCGGTACTTTGGGGGAACAGCTAATCGATTCGGGATACACGGTCGAGTGTTTCGAACGAAAACCCGGATTAGATCGATCATTGATGCGCCGGCTGTCTCATTTTTGCCAGCAGCACGACGTCGATTTGATTCACGCACACCAATACACACCGTTTGTTTATGCTGCGATGAGTCGATTTTCCCCCTGGTGGAAAGCCTGGCGAGCGCTGCCGCCGGTTTTGTTTACCGAGCACGGGCGACACTATCCCGACGTTCGCAAATCCAAAAGAGTGCTCGCGAACCAGGTCCTGCTTCGGCGACGTGATCGCTGCGTAGCAGTAGGGAATAATGTCAAGCAGGCCTTGATTGATAAGGAGGGAATCGCTGCGGCGCGTATTGATGTGGTCTACAACGGAATCAATCTGGAACGGTTTGCTCGATGCGAGCAAGCTCGTCAACAGAGCCGGCAGGGATTGGAACTGGAGCCGGATGACGTTGCCGTGTTCCAAGTTGCACGGCTTAATCCGCTGAAGGATCATGCAACAGCCGTTCTCGCTTGGACGCATTTGAAAGACGTGCCCCATGTCAAATTGGTGATCGTCGGCGATGGAGAACTGCGAGCATCGACTGAAGAATTAATTCAGCAGCACGGCCTGGAGGATCAAGTCTGCATGCTGGGGACTCGATATGATGTTGCAGAAATCATCAATGCCGCTGATTTGATGATGCTGACCAGCATCTCCGAGGGGATCCCGCTAACCCTAATCGAAGCCATGGCAAACGGTTTACCATGCGTTGCAAGTCGCGTTGGCGGAGTTCCGGAAGTAATCGTGGATGGCGAAAATGGCTACCTAATTGAATCTGGAGACGTCCACGGATTCTCATCTTCGATCCGTCGACTAAGTGCTGAACAAGGCCTTCGTGAAAGACTCGGCTCGAATGCAAAGGCAAGGGCTTTTGAGCACTTCAGCGACCAGGTGATGCACGACGCCTACCACCAGCTATATCGGTCACTGACTTCCGAATTGAAAAGATCGTAATGTCAGTTAACTCAAAATCCGTAATCGATCCTGTAGACCAACAAAAGACTTTAAAAAAACATCCTTTTGTATTGCACACTCGGATCGTTAACAGTGTTGGCGGCGGCCCCGAAAAGACCATTCTTAATTCGCCGAGATACCTACGAGATCTTGGGTATGATTCGGCGTGTTTGTATTTGTATCCCGAGAACGATACTGGCATCCAAGTCATTCAGAAGCGTGCGATTTCTGCGGGGGCAGAGATTATCCTAATGGTGGACGGAACCGGAATTAAAAAAGATTCTGTGCGGGAACTCGTCGAATTGTGCCGACGACGGAATGTGGCGATTTGGCATGCACACGATTTCAAAACGAACGTTCTGGGGCTACTCGTCCGGCGCCGCTTTCCAATGAAGCTTGTGACGACAGCCCACGGATGGTGTATTACGGGGTGGAAAAGCTGGCTTTACGCAACCGCAGGTCGGATTTGCCTGCCGTTTTACGATGCCACGATTGCCGTGTCGCGAGAACTTTACGTAGATGCATGTCGTTGGGCATTGGGCAGCAAAAAAGTACACCACATCGAGAACGCCATCGACGTTGAATACTATTCACGTTCCTTGTCTGTCCGGGAAGCTAGAGGCAAGGTAGCTGAAGCACTCGATGTATTAGAGCCAGGACCGGGTGAGTTTCTTGTCGTTTCACTTGGTAGAATGGCAAAAGAAAAGGCCTATCACGATCTAATTGCGGCCGTATCAACACTGGCCGAAAGGCACGTTAATGTCCGCGTGTGGGTCGGAGGCGTAGGACCGTTGGAAACGGAACTGAAGGACCTTGTACGTGCGGCGAGCCTGCAAGACCGATTTCTCTTTCTGGGAAATATCGAAGACTCGAGGTCCTTTTTGCAGGCCGCTGACTTGTTCGTGCTCAGCAGCGTTACCGAGGGTTTGCCGAATGTTTTGCTGGAAGCGATGGCGCTCGAGGTCCCGATTGTCTCGACCAACGTCGGTGGGATTCCTAGGCTTGTGGAGAACCTTGAAAGCGGCTTGTTGGTAAAGCCAAATTGCCCTGAGCAATTGGCAGATGCGATTCAGTCAATGGTTGATGACGAGGCGATGCGATGTTCAATGGTCGCGAAAGCTCGTCTTCGCATCCAAAATGACTATTGCTTTCGCCGTCGGATGTCAGATGTTGCCAACGTCTATGACCGTTGCTTGGAAGCGTGGCTACCGAATGAGTGACAAAACGCATGTTGTTCGGTCGTCACCAAAACAAGCATCTCGATGGATCAAACGCAGTATCCAGTGCTGTTTTTTGGTGTATGTTGCTCCGCGGCTGGCAATGTACTTTTTCATGAGGAGTCTAACCGGTTCTCGGGCAATGACTCCAGCATCCGAATCGATCGCGAAAATCCCAGGAAAACGCGGTGTCTTTTCGCGTCAGGCGTTTTACCGGTTTACCTTGTCTAAGTGCGGTCGCGACGTCTATATCGGCTGGAGCTCGGTGTTTTCAATGGCGGAAGCGGTGGTCGGCGAAAAAGCCTTCATTGGCCGTTTTTGCTCGATTGGTTTCGCTGATATTGGTGAGGAGGTCATGTTGGCCGATGGGGTTCAAATCCTCAGTGGCGGTCGGGAACATGATTCTGATGATTCCGACCGGTCTATGCACGAACAGGGACAAACGTATTCGCAAGTTCGTATTGGTGATGGAGCCTGGATCGGGGCCGGAGCGATTGTAATGGCCGACGTGGGTCGTGACGCGATCGTCGGGGCCGGGGCTGTGGTGACTCGGGCGGTTCCCGACGGTGCTGTCGCGGTCGGTTCGCCCGCCAACGTCATTCGCTACCGAAAAGGGTGGACGCTAGCCTTGCAAGACTCACACGTGGCGAAAGGCTAGGGGGCAAGGCATGTGTGGAATCAGCGGGTATGTGTGGACACCGGCGGCCAAGTCACCTTCGATGGTCCAGTTTGATCGAATGACAGATCAGCTAGTTCATCGCGGCCCGGACGGCCGCGGTGTTCACTTCATTCGTCATGATGACGGCAGCGGTATCGCCATTGGCCATCGCCGGTTATCGATCATCGATTTGGGCACCGGCCGGCAGCCGATGACCAATGAGGATGAAAGTGTCTGGATTACCTTCAATGGTGAGATCTATAACTATCGCGAGTTGCGTGAAAATCTGATCGCTCGCGGGCATCAATTCAAAACTCAATCTGATACCGAAACCATCGTGCACCTGTACGAAGAATTCGGTGACGGTTGTGTGAACTATCTGCGTGGCATGTTCGCCTTCGCCATTTGGGACGACCGGAAGCGTCGGTTGCTGCTCGCACGGGATCGCATGGGTCAAAAGCCGCTGGTCTATCATCGCTCGGATGATCGAGTCATCTTCGGCAGCGAGATCAAGGCGGTGATGGCATCGGGCGACGTCGCGGAGGACATCAGACCGCAAGCGATCGATGAGTACTTTTTATACGGCTACATTCCGCACCCGGGCACGATCTACCGGGACGTCGAAAAACTGCCGCCCGCTCACGTAGCGACGTGGCAAGCTGGGCAGTGGCAGGTTCGCAGGTACTGGAGCCCCGAACAATCACCAGATTCCTCTGCACCGCGAGAAACGCTGATCGAAGAAGTCCGACAAAGCCTGAACGAGGCAGTTCGTCTGCGGTTACGCAGCGATGTCCCTCTGGGCGCGTTTCTTTCCGGAGGCATTGATTCGACGATCATCACTGGCTGCATGCAGCAACAATCCGAATCCCAGGTCCAGACCTACTCGATCGGATTTCCCGACCCACGGTATGACGAATCCGAGTTCGCGCGCGAAGCCGCCGAGCATCTGCAAACCAAGCATCAATGCATGATGGTTGAGCCGCATTCCTTAGATGTCCTCGACACCTTGGTGCGTCACTTTGACGAACCGTTTTCCGACAGCAGTGCGGTTCCAACCTTCTACTTGTCAGAGCTGACTCGTCGACACGTCACGGTTGCCATGACGGGTGATGGAGGCGACGAATTGTTTTGCGGTTACGATCGGTACCCCACGGCGGACGGCTTAGCCAGTTTTGATCGGCTGCCGAAACTTGTGCGTCGATTGTTGACGGGGCCGTGGGTTAACTTGATTCCTGGTCAAAGTGAACGGTCGTGGGGTCGGCGGACGCGACAACGGCTGCAAACGTTTGGATTGCCGATGGAGCGCCGCTACTTGAACTGGGCGACGGGATCGCCGCCCGCAATGCGATCGCGGTTGTACCGGGACGACTTCGCAGCGTTGATTGATGGCGAGGTATCCGAGCGTTTCATATCTACATTGATGGCCGGAACCAAGAAGTTGCAACCTGGCTTGGGAGCGATGCGAACCGATGTCGGATCGTATTTGCCGTGTGATTTGTTAGCCAAGGTCGATATCACCAGCATGGCCAGTTCCCTGGAATGTCGCAGCCCGTTCTTGGACCACCATGTTGTGGAAGCCGCCTACAAAATTCCGTTTTCGCAGCTGTATCAACCAGGCCAAGTCAAACCGTTTCTGACGGAGTGTTTTGACCAGCACTTGACCGACCGACTGCGGAACCGTCCCAAGATGGGATTCTCGGTTCCACTGGATCGGTGGTTTCGAAACGGACTCCGAGACCGCGCACGCGACTTGCTATTGGCAGCAAATTCCCGCTGCCAAGTATATCTGGACTCAAACGCTATCGAGAAGATGCTTGATGAGCATGAATCAGGACATTGGAATCATGGAAGTCGGATCTGGAGCCTGTTGTTCTTGGAAAGCTGGGCCAGATCGGCCTTAGAGATCAATACGTAATTTCACACTGCCCACTGATTAGACCCAAATGAATAGCAATGAATTCGAGGTGACGGAAAATCAAATTCGTCGCATGTTTGAAGATAGCTATGGTCCGATTGACGTTCAAGGATGGCACCCTCGTTTACGTTGGTTATACAATTACTTCACGCCAGATGAGTGGTACCAAACACTTATAGATAACTTGGTAACTAGCGAATGCGTTTGGCTGGATGTAGGAGGGGGTAAGTCAGTCTTCCACAACCCCGGATTGGAAACCAAACTCTCCAGTCAGTGCAAAAAATTGGTTAGCCTCGACCCTTCTGATAACATTCAGGAAAATGATGTAGTCCACGAACGTCTGCAATGCATGATTGAAGACCTGGACAACAAGACCGAGCATCACGAACGATACAGTCTGGCGACACTTCGAATGGTCGCCGAACACATTGAGGAACCAGATGAGGCACTTAGTACTTTGTCAAAAATACTGATTCCAGGCGGGCATGTGGTTCTTCTTACACCTTGGAAATACTCTCCTAACACTCTGGTATCTCGGATTGTTCCTGATTCGCTTCACTGGATATTCACACGTTTGCTAACGCCGGATCGACTTGAAGAGGACGTTTTTCCAACAGCTTACAGGCTCAATACTCGACATGACCTTCGATGCCACTTTAATACTGCTGGGTTTGATGAGGTCGGTTTTCTCATGCTGCCAGACTGCGGGCTTTTCCATCGCTACAAGTTTCTTTCCAGGATCGAAATCGGAGCAGGTGCGCTGTTTCGAAAATTTCGTTTTCGGTATCCTGAGTCTAATATTTTGGGTGTTTACAAAAAGCGAAATGAGTCAGCCGCAAACTGAATCCGCCGAATCTTGATTTTCATTCCCTCAAAAATTCAATAGTTTGAATGTCCTTTTCTTGACCGAAAGGTTCCCATGGCCATTGGACGATGGCGGCAACATTCGGACCTTTCGTCTATTGGAAGCGTTGGCTACGGATTACCAAGTGACCATGGTCGCTCATCATCGAGCAGACCTTCCCATCGCTTTAATGCAGACCGGTGTAGCGGATTTAGCCGCAATCGAGATGATTCGTCCTCCGTCGAGATTGGGGAGCTGGTTCCAGATAGTGTGGTCCGGTGTACTCTGCGGTCGGTCGATCTTTGTCTCGAAAAACTATTCACCAGCCATGCTGCGTAGGGCAAAGGAGCTATATTCGACTGGGCAGTTTGAATTGGTCTATTTCAATCACCTGGATACAGCCTGCTACTTAGAACCACTAGACTGTTTGCCAGCAGTCTTCGATTCTCACAACTGCCTAAGTGAAATGGCCAACGAGCGTGCCCAAGACGCCACCGGCTTGGCGGCGATTCTGTGGCGTGCGGAGGCCAAGCGATTAGCCGCCGCAGAGGCAGCGGTTGTCTCGCATTCATCGATGACACTGGCCTGCTCTGTGCAGGAGAAACAGCTTTTCTCTAAACTGTCTTCCTCTGGCCGGATCGAAGTTATTCCTAACGGAACAGATGCTCCAAATTCTGTAGCAGTGCATCGTTTCGCAGCAACTGGTAGATTGCTATTTGTCGGTGCGATGGACTACAGGCCGAACGTCGACGCAGTAATTTGGTTTTGCAGAGAGATTCTTCCAAGAATTCGAGCCAAGGTACCCGAAGCAAGCTTTGACATTGTCGGTAGAAGCCCGACTGCATCGGTTCAGCGGTTGGCCAAACTGTCAAACGTCCGTGTTGTGGGAAGTGTAGAAGATGTGTCGTCTTGGTATGCTGACGCGGATTTGGCAGTGATTCCTCTCCGGATGGGGGGGGGGACTCGTCTGAAAGCAGTCGAAGCGATGGCGCTCGGTTGTCCAATTGTGTCGACGAAAAAGGGAATTGAGGGAATTGAGGCGATTGACGAAGTGCATCTTCGCATTGCGGATGAGCCAATCGCATTTGCCAATGCTGCGGTCGGCTTGCTGCGTAATTCATCGGAACGACGAAAGATTTCTGCTGCTGGACGTGAATTTGCGGAAGCCTTCAACTGGGAAAAATTGCAGACGCAATTTCGGACTATCGTCAAATTAGGTATCTTGCCTACTCTACGTGACTCGACCAGGCAAGAAAAAACGTGAAGGCGACGATGCGTGGTTCGAAGTTCGTTTCGATTCTTCTTCTCTGCACGTGCGGCATGACAATGGTATCCGTTTTTGACGATTACCGGCACTTACTCGACCAGGCATTTACAAGGTTTCGTAGGATTGACTTGGCTTTCCTGCATACAACTAGCAAGATATTCAAATTGAAATCGCGAAAAGCGCGTCGTCGTCTGCTGATCCAGTCGTTGGAAAATCGGACGCTGTTGACAACCTTTTCGTGCGGAGACGCTCTTTTGGGCGGAACGGTTGGCAGAGAGCTAGCGGACGTAATTCAAGTATACGGACCGGCTGAAAATGAGGTGCATGGTCTAGGCGGCAATGATCGAATTTATGTTCGTGACGGTCGCGGTTTAGTTTGTGCTGGCGACGGGGACGATCTTGTCGTCGGGGGGCCTCAAGGGAGCGATGTTCTATTTGGGGGCAATGGCAATGATAGGCTTGTAGGCCTCTCTGGCGACGATCGGTTGTCCGGCGGGCCGGGAAACGATCGGCTCGAAGGTAATTCTGGTGACGATATCCTTGACGGCGGCGATGGGAACGATGACATCTACAGCGGTTACGGCAATGACGTGCTAATTGGCGGCGCTGGCGATGATCAACTATATCATCACTTGGGAACGGTGGAGGTCGACGGCGGGCCGGGAATTGATACCGTTCACCTCTTATATGCTGAAGACCGTTATGTTTTGACGTTCGATGCAGGAAGCTGGACGTTGCTGGATGGGAAGACATCTAAACGAATTGGTACATTAAAGGCGGTTGAATTCGTTCAGTTCAAGGATTCCAAGACTGAATTGCAAGAAGAATTGGTCGGCACCGACGGGGACGATGTATTGAGTAGCGAACTACCAGGACGAAACTTAGTCCGTGGTTTAGGCGGTAACGATACGATCACGGTCACGACGGGTTTTGGTGAAGTCTATGGTGGCGACGGAAACGACCGACTTAGTTTCGCAGGCTCAAACGATTTCGCATATGGGGGTGCAGGTGACGATAAGATCATAGGATACAAGGGGGATGACGAACTGCATGGCGACGCGGGTGATGACAGTATAGATGGTGGGCCAGGTGACGACCGACTGTTTGGCGGCCCCGGTAACGACAAACTGATCGGTGACTTCGGTAACGATTTACTCCATGGTGGTGAGGGGGACGATGTCATGATTCCTCGCATTGGTCACAACCAAATCGATGGTGGTGCAGGCAACGATCGCGTTGCATTTAGTCAAAATTTTGCTGAAATGACGCTTTCGATTGATGGCGTGATTACAACCGTCTCGCAAATTTCGTCAGCTGACTATGTCAACGTCATTCAGAATGTGGAGTGGCTGCAATTCGCTGATGGTTCGTACGAAGTAGCCACCGGTGAGTTTACCGATGGCACGAAGCCAACGAGTACCGCCGGTGGTGCTACTACAAATGCAAATATCGAAACCCGAACTGGAAACGACGTCGTCGCAAGTTTGGCTGATATCTCGTCCGTTCCGAATGCGATTGTCGCGGCAAAATTGAAGCCTGTTTCGGACCAAGAGTCTTCGGCCCAGTATATCACCATCGGACAAGTTTTTCGCATTGGCGATCTTTTCCAGGAGGATCAACTGACCGCATTAATCAACGGTAAAGAGCATCCAGTTCAGATCGATGCGAAGGCAACCCATCCGGATCAATCCATTCGTCACGCGGTGCTCACGATCCCAACACCAGTCGGCGTCAGTGGAGAAGGTGTTGATGCAATATTGGTGCGAAACATCGACGCCACGGCGATTGACCGTTTAGAAGTTGGTAACCTTCTGGATACCGATTTTGATCTGAACGTAGAACTCGAATTTGACCAAGGTGATGGTCAATGGCTGGTGTTTGATGCAGGCTACGACTTGAGCGACTCGGACCGTCGGGAAAGGCATGTTTTCACGCGTTACAACACTCGCCTGCCACTTGAAGTGCGTTTTCCTCAGACGGAGCTAAGCAACTTCCCACTACATCTTGAGGCGATTTTCCGCGTTGATAGGAATACGGTTCGAAGCGAGACGATCATTGCAACCGTTTCGGTCTCAGACGGGAAGGCATTCCTTCACCTAGCCGATTTAGTCGCTGATGCCCAAGGTGCTGACCAAATCGAACAAGTGAAGCTGACTGGACTGCCCATAGGGGCGGACATTCCCAACGGAATCAATTTAGGCGGTGGAACGAAGTCGACTGAGTACCATGTGAATGTTCAAGATTTAGTTGCTGATCAGATTCAGTCGGGCGATATCAAGTACTGGCTTTCGGGGCCTTATGTCAGTGAACTTCGTGTCGAAACAGAAATAATCAAGGGGTTGAAAGCTCGGTTCGACGTTCGGTACTACGCTGATAAGACAACTCGGGTTGCCGTAACTGTGCTGAATGAGCATCCCACATTTGAGTTGGGCAACCGAAACATGACCTATGATTTTAAACTTACCCAGAACGGTGAGGTACTTCTGGATCACTCGTCCATCCATCACCAACGCAACTCCAACTGGAGCGAGGTGGTTTGGATTGGCGAGCAACCTGATCTGCATTGGGTTCATGATCCGCGTTATCTAATCGCTACTGGCGCGGTCCCCGCATATGACATGTCGTTGCCTGTCCAGATCGGAACGGCCGCTTACCAAGGACTAGTTGACGGTACGCTGCCGTTTGGTCCACTCGGACGCGGCACCGTCGACAACGCGATGCCGGGTACTGGCGAACGGCCGGATATTGGCGTTCTGCCGGACTGGGCGGTCAGGTATGTGCTCACTCAAGATTATCGTGACCTTGCTGTCATGCTGGGCAATGGCCGTGTCTCGGGGGGGGTCCCGTGGCATTTTGTCGGTGACGATGGGGAGTATCTTTCGATTGATGACCACCCATTGCTATGGCTTGATCATCGCGGTGTAAGCCGATACTACGGTGATGACGCGATGGTCAGCGACGCGTTTGATTACGGCAGCGACACGCTTCCCGACCTTGCGCACCAGCCTTCGCTATCATACCTGCCTTACTTGATGACTGGAGAGCGATATTTCGCGGACGAGTTAACCGCCCAGGCAAATTGGTCGATGGCCAGTGTTTGGACTCCGGGCCGCCTCAAAAGCAGCACAAATGACTTGGTCTATCACCAGCAAGTTCGAGGGTTTGGTTGGACGATGCGAACGTTAGGCGATGCCGCCTTTGCATTACCGGATGACCACATCAACAAAGAACTATTTGGCGATATCATCACGAACAACATTGATTGGGTTCGCACGACGTTTATCGATCGAGAGGGAGGGGATCAGAATCAACCAAGTGGGATGCTTGAGGGCTTGCTTGGAACTCCGTGGAATGAACAGGGTTCTAGAGATCGCTACGGCAATACTTCCTTATGGATGGATGACTACGTAGCAGCAGCATTCGGTTCATTAGCGAATCGTGGTTTTGACGGAGCTGCCGACGTTCTCCAGTGGCAAGCCAATGCTATTGCAGGGCGTTACATTTCTGAAGATATTGGTTTCGATCCTCAAAACGGCGGTATCTACCACATGCCGCGAACGGAAGCGTTTGACGCCGAGGCCGCACGTGGACCTCGTTCCGATGAAGAAGGACGCACATTCTTAACGTGGTCCGAGGTTCAAGACGCCATCGATGATCGTGGGACGGGGTTAAGTGAGTTCTCGGTAAGTCCTCGCGCCTATGGATTCAAATCCATGATTGGAATCGGCGCCATGATGCAGCACGCTGATAATCACGATGCTTTTGAGGCTTTTGGCTTCCTCAGTTCGGAGAGTTATGAAGGGCGACACGGCGCAGAGTTCTCGGAATTCCCCCGCACATCCATACTTCCAGTGCTGTCGGACGGGACGCCGCTCTCACGTGATTCGATGACGATGGGAACCGAAGCCGGCGAAACGCTCGATGGAAACGACTCCAGCCAGCTATTGCATGGGCGGGGTGGCGACGACGTTATCAACGGAAACTTGGGAGTTGACTTGCTCTACGGTGGTGACGGTGCCGATGAGATTTACGGCGGCGATGGGGATGACTACCTCTTCGGCAACCGAGGTGACGATCGTCTCTTTGGAGGGGAGGGCGATGACGTTTTACGAGGTGGACTCGGAAGCGACCTGCTTTCCGGTGGAGCGGGCAATGATATCCTGTACTACCAGGCAGACGATCGCGTCCTGGGAGGGACGGGTGCTGACGTGCTGGCTCTGCAAAGCTGGCGCAGCGCGGAGATAGACTTGCGTGATGGAAAAATCGAGGGCATCGAGACCATCGATCTTCGGAATCAACCCAATTTCGACGTTGAGGTCGTGGACGCTTTGGCTCTCGACATTTCATCGATAGGACAAGTCAGTGATAGCAGTGAGCTGCTAGTATTCACTGATCCTAGCGACAATATCGTTATCCATGCCGAAGCAATAAATGCTCAAGAGACAAATCAGAATGGTCAGAGGACTAGGGTCTATCGAGCTGGCGATTCGATTTTGACGATCGTTGGCGATGCTACAGTCTCGTTTCACTAGCGACGTCTAATTATTGATGCAGCTGCCTTAGGCAGTATCCATTCTCAAACTTACCCACTTCGTGCACAGTCATGCAACAAGTTGGCGTCCATCGCATGGAATTACCCACAAATACATGCCAGTGGATCGATGCTAACGTGGGAGGTAAACTGTTCAAACTGACGATCAGGATGGACTTAATGAAAGTTGATTTGAAATGGGACGCCGAACCAACTCTTGTTGGATTGTTGGAGTGCCATAGGCGTCTCGAAGTTTTCCTAGTGAATCTTTTCAATTGTGCTGGGCGTGAGCTCCGGGGCGCACGCCCAACAGACCGCTGACGCGTTGGTGGCGATCGAGAATTGTTCATGGGAGCTGCCGATGAATGCCAGTCGTTCGACCGAATGATCGTGTTGGGGGACGTTAATTCGACCATGGCGGCGGCAAAGGTACTCGTGCCGGTGGCTCACGCCGAAACGGGCTTGCGCAGCTTTGATCGGGAGATGCCTGCAGAAATCAATCGGACGCTAACCGATTCATTTTTCGACATGCTGTTGTGTTCGGAACCGGCCGGGGTCGAGAACCTGATTCGTGAGGGGCACGATCCTGCGACCATCCATATAGTTGGCAACGTTATGATCGATACCTTGCTGACGCAGGTCGAACGGGCGAAAGCGGCCGGTACGCCAACCAAGCTTGGCCTGGAGCCTGGTTGCTACGGCGTGGTGACACTTCATCATCCATCCAATGTGGACGATCGCGAAACACTGACTGCCTTGCTAGAAGTGCTACAGGATGTTTCTCAGCGACTCCCGTTGGTGTTTCCGGTGCACCCGCGGACGCGGGCCCGCATCGAAACCTTCGGATTGCAATCACTCGTCGAGCAATCCGCGGGAATTCGATTGCTTGAGCCACAGGGGTATCTCGATTTCTTGTGCTTGACGTCTCAGGCGAAAGTCATTGTGACGGATTCCGGAGGTTTGCAAGAAGAGTCAACGGCATTAGGCGTTCCCTGCCTGACGATGCGAGCGAACACGGAACGGCCGATCACGTGTTCGGAGGGGAGTGGAACGCTGATCGGAAGCTCTGCACCGCAGCTTCGCGAGCAATTCGAAATGGTGATCAGAGGAAAGTACAAGGCGGGCGTTTGTCCTGAACTTTGGGACGGCAAGGCATCGGAACGGATTGTAAAGATATTGCTAGAG
>NZ_ANOH01000116.1 GCF_000346505.1 Aporhodopirellula sallentina SM41 | reverse complement strand
CCCCAACAGCGGCGCCGATGAAGCTGGCCTCGAGCGAGGCGACCGCATCATCGCGATCGACGGACGCACTCAGAGCAATGTCGACAAGGTCGTCTCGACGCTCAACAGCATGTTCCCCGGCGAAGTCGTTCAGTTGACGATCGAACGCGACGGCAACACGGTCGACATCCCTGCTCGACTGAGTGAATACGCGGTGATGCAAGAATCGGAGAACGACGCTCGGGTGAACGGCGCCCGCAACGTGAGACTGTCGGGTTTCGAACAAGCGATCCAGCACGACACGGTTCTGAATCCGGAACAATGCGGCGGCCCGATCCTCGACGCCGAAGGACGCGTGATCGGCATCAACATCGCACGCGCCGGTCGTGTGGTCAGTTACGCGTTGACGGCCTCGTTGGTCTCCGCGGAAGTTTCCAGCATGATCGCGGAAGCGGGCGGTAAATAACACTTGGCTGTTCCTTTTTCTGTTCGCTGCGTCAGTTGCCATGGTCGACTGAAAGTCACCGATGAATCACTCGTTGGTGCCATCGTCGCCTGCCCTCGCTGCGGCTCGATGGTGCAAATCGCTGAACCGGAGCAGACCGCCGGCGATCCACCGCCCACTGCGACCACCTCGCCAACGACTCCCTCAGGCCACGCCGCTCCGCCGCCCAAACAATCTGCGTCGCCGCAACACCCTCAATCGCCGCAACAGGAACCGTCGCCGCAGACACCCACTCCGCCTCAACCGAAAATGGTCGTCGGTGACGAAGCGGTCGATAGTGAGGAAATGACGCGTTCGGACATGTTCGGCGACGCGGACATATTCGCCGATGAACCGGGCGTCGATCCTCAACCGGCCCCCCTCCCCGATCCCCGACAAGTTGCTCGGCCGACCGAACACTCCGGTCCGCCGCCGGTCGAAACGACGCCAGCCGAAAAGCCTGCATCCGGAACATCCGACGAACCGACCGATTGGGAATCGGACGGCAACTGGGCGAGCGAACCGAAACGCCGTCGGCAAAAACAGCTTCTCATGGGAGCCACCGGTCTCGGTGGCCTCGCGGTGCTCGCGATCCTGGCAATGTGGCTGCTTGGCGGAGACTCGGCTCCCGACACGATCGCGATGCAGACTCCTGGCACATCAGCACCACCCGCGAGTGAAAACACCGACTCTTCCACCAACCCGGAATCGACCGAGCAAAGCGAAACAGCCGCCCCCACGACGCCAAACGACACCGACGACGGTCCTGCCCAAAACGCGATCGACGACGTCCTCAATGAAACCACCGCTCCACCAGTAGATTCCAACGACGCAGATAGCTCCGACGTCGATACGTCCGACACTCCCGGCGGCACAACCGACTCATCGGAGACACCGCTTCCCGGGCTGGGCGGTCCGATTCCAACGGATCTGCTTCCGGACGACATTCTCGGTGGGCAAACGCCACCAACCAACACGCCACCGCCCGGTGCGGATGCAGAGGGATCCAATGGGGACGAATCCGATGCTCCGTTGATGGAGATGCCCGCGGGACTCGAGGCGTTCACGCAGCTTCTCGACCTTCCCGGCAACGCGCCGGATGCTCCGCCGACCATGCCTCAGGCCGCGCCCGCGGAAGAGCTGATGATTGATTCGGCCGCCGACGCGATGCTCGATCCGATGCTGTTGGCGACGCCTCCTCCGGAAGTGAATATCGACAATGTGATGAAGTTCCGCGTTGCGATTCAATCCGAAGGCTATCCACTTTCATCTTTCGTACTCGTGTGCAGCGAGATCACTCAGGTTCCGATCCAACTCGACTGGGTCGCGCTCGATCTCGCCGACGTATCCCTTGCACAGCCGGTCCGCGATCGCACTCCGGGCTGGAAACCGATCGGCGAACTGCTTGGCACGATCACCAAAGAACTCGGGCTGGTGATCGAAAAGGATGAAAACCGCCTACTCATTACGATCGACAAAGAGGAACTGACCCAGCGGCTCAATCCGGTCATCGCCCTGGATGACTTTGCCGACGAAGCGGACTCTGTGAAGCAGTGGGTCGACGGGTTCGTCGAACAAACCGAATGGGAAGAGCGTGAACGGATCGGATTACGTGCGTTGGTCACCGATTGCCTGCGAGCCGCCCGCGGCATGCCACAGAAACTCGAACAATCCGCGTTGTCGCATTGGTCCATGACAGCCGAATGCCTCTCCGAAAGCCAACCGGGCAGCGAAGACAGCGACGTATTCCCCGATCACTGGCCGCTCCTCGAAGGAGGCAAGTCGGGAGCACAACTCGACACGGCGATCGCGTTGGCAGGTTTGTTGCGAAAAACGGCTCGAGACAACCGTGCCACCTGTATCGTGAACTGGGACGACGCCCGCCAACGGCGGTTATCCCCCGGCCAACTCGTTCTCCCCTACGCCAATCAACCGGCAGGCAAGATGTTGTCCCAATCGCTCGCGCCAATGGGACTGCAAACCCGAGTCGCCGACGAATCACATTGGTGGGTTGGCACCGAAGCCACCTACGACCGCATGCCGTTGTTGGTGATCGGTGACGAACTCGGACCACGTCGCGAAGAGGTCATCGCAAGAATCTACGAGGCGGCCGCCCGTGCCGACACGCTGATCCTGATCAAGCACGATCCAGTATCCGATCGCTACCTCGGGCTGGTCCCGCGATTCCTCTATCGCCAATTGCCAGGAATCCTAAAACCATTCACGGCACAGCCAGCAGCACTGCCAACCCCGTAGCCGAAGTCGCCAAGACTTCGGACGGGCATTGACCGAGACTCCTCTGAAGTCTGGCGAGTCCAGCTACGAGATTTCGCGCCGGGAACTTCGCGTTTCGCTCCCAACTACGACGTCGTCAATCGCTCGATCAACTTCTCCGGCGCATCGTGTTGGTACGCGATATCTTCGGATGTTTTCTCGGCCAGAACTTTCACTTGGACTTCACCGCGTTCCCACTCGTTGCCGCCGGCAATCAGAGCGTACTGGAACCCGTGACCATCGGCGTACTTCAGTTGAGCCTTCAACTTCCGCGGCTCCGGATAGACCTCCGTTCCGATCCCCGCCTTACGAAGATTGGTCGCCAAGCGGAGATAGTCGTCGCGGTGATCTTTATCGAAGAACGGAATGAACACCGGGCACGGTTTGCTGTTTGAAGACAATCGCTCGAGTGTCTCGAGTGCGCTGAGCAAACGATCCAGCCCCAAGGACGCACCGATCCCGGGAAGGTGCTGTTTTGTGTACAGGCCAGCCAAGTTGTCGTATCGGCCGCCGCTGCAAATGCTGCCGATACCAGGTAACTCATCGAGCGTCGTTTCAAAGATCACGCCGGTGTAGTAGTCGAGCCCTCGGGCGATCGAAACGTCGATTTTGATCCGGTCCGGCGAGACACCCGACGCGATCGCACCGTCATAGATTTCGCGCAACCGCGCGGCACCCTCATTCGCCTTCTCATTATCGCCGAGAATACCAGGCAATTTCGCAAAGACCTGTTCGGCGGTCCCATCGCACTGCGCGAGCCCGAGAACCTGGTCAGCTTGCTCCGACGTGATCCCAGCCGCGTTCACCATTTCGGCATTCGTCGCCTCGAGTCCGATCTTCGCGAGTTTGTCGAGGCTACGCAGGATCGGCGTCGCCTTGTCGGCGAGCCCGAGCGATTCGAGCAAACCGTTGAGAATCGCGCGGTTATTGATACTGATCGTGAACGCATCGATCCCGATCGCACGAATCAGCGAATCGATCACCGTGACCGCTTCGATGTCGGCGAGCACCGACTCGGTACCGATCGTGTCAAAGTCACACTGATAGAACTCGCGATAGCGTCCGGCCTGGGGATTCTCGCCCCGCCAAACGGGCGCGATGTGGTACCGTTTGAACGGTGTTCCGAGTTCGTTGATGTGCTGCGCGGCGAACCGAGCGAGCGGCACGGTCAGATCAAATCGCATCCCGACCGGACGCTTGCCCGCATCGACGAACTGATACAGTTGGCGGTCGGTCTCTTCGCTTCCTTTGCCCGTGAGAATCTCGAGGTGTTCGAGCGTCGGGGTATCGATCGGCGCGAAACCGAAGCTGCGAAAAGTCTCCCGGGCGGTCTCCATCAGACGCTCACGCGGAATCATCGCGGCGGGAAGGTAGTCACGAAATCCTTTGAGCGTACGCGGTTGAATCAAAGACATTGGATAAAAAACGAAGTCGGAAGTGGAAATGAGCTCACGTAGTTTATCGCGGTCGCAGCCCGGCGATAGGGAGCAGGTGGGGACGTAGCAGGTTCGCCAGCGACCGGCAGCTCCCCGGCAGACAGGCAGACCCGACAGAAGGGCAGCGGGCGTCGCGCGGTCACGAGCGGTGCCGTGCCGGGCGTTTAGAATTCGCGACCGGTGATTAGTCGCGACGGCAGATGCGTGACACTATTGAGCGAACTGAGTTGCCAGTTCCCTTCGCTGCATCCTCGCAAAACCGAGACCGACGTGTTGGCGATCGCACCCACTGAATCCAGACACAAGATGTCCTTCAACAGCACACGCAGCAACTCGCGTTTGAAGTCGGCATGGATCACCAGCGCGACACGTTGACGCGTCCCACCAAAGGTCTCCACCAAACGGCAGGCGACCTTCTTGGCGCGTTCTTCCATCTGCTCGATTTGTTCGCGCGGACGGCATGCCCACCAACCGCCATCGCCGATCTCGTCATCGATGTTCAGCGAAAACTCATCGCCCAAACTCTCCTCGACGATCGTTTCGCTCTCCGGCTGTTGCCCCGCGGTACCTTCGCCAGCAACCACTCCGGCGAGCTGCCGCTGTGGTTGGAAGAAACGTTCGATCTGCCGTCGGTTCATGCCTTCGGCGCCGACGAAACTGCTTTCTTCGTGCCCGTGATAGCAGCCGCCTTTTTCGAAGACGTCATGCCACACCTGGACCGGGCACGCTCGTCGCTTCAGGATCGGGTAGGACGTTTCCAGCGTCCGACGAAACGGACTCGTCACGAGCACATCGAGCGAAATCGAACGCATCCAATCCGCCAAATGATCCGCCTGCAGTCGCCCCCGCGGCGTGATCGGTGGATCACAAACACGTTCGTAAACCGGCTTCGCATTATTGGCACTCTCTGCGTGCCGGATCAGCAGTAACTCAAACGTGTCGGTCGCGTTCACGCGTTTCGTCCTTTGCGGCGTCGTTCCGATTCTTTCAACGCCATCTTCCGCAGACGGATTGATTCCGGAGTCACTTCGACGAGTTCATCGTCTTCGATGTATTCCAGCGCGGTTTCGAGCGACATGTCACGTGGCGGCTTCAAGATGACGTTCTCGTCGCTGCCGCTCGCACGCATGTTCGTCAGTTTCTTCTCACGCGATGGGTTCACCACCATGTCGCCTTCGCGAGCGTTCTCGCCGACGATCATGCCTTCGTAAACTTCGACACCCGCCGGCACGAAAAGTTCGCTGCGTTCTTGCAGTGCGAACAATGCGAACGGCATCGTCTTCCCACCCGTCATCGAAACCAAAACGCCGTTTGCACGCCGTGGCACTTCACCGTCGACCACTCGGTAGCTTTCGAACCGGTGATGAATGATCGCGGTACCCTTGGTCGCGTTGAGCAACTTCGTTCGCAAACCGATCAAACCGCGCGACGGAACGATGAACTTCAGCAAACTGTAGTCGCCGCGTTGCTTCATCTCTTCGAGTTGGCCACGCCGCAGTCCGACGAGTTCCATCACCGGGCCCATCACATCGGTGGGCACTTCGATTCGGAGCGTTTCGAACGGTTCGTGTTTCTTACCGTCGATGGTTTTGAAAACGACGTGCGGCTTCGCAACGCTGAGTTCGAAACCTTCGCGACGCATTGTTTCGATCAAAATCGCCAAGTGCAAAACGCCACGTCCGGCCACGCCGTACGCTTCCGTCCCTTCGATCATTCGCACGCGAAGGGCAACGTTGCGTTCGAGTTCCTTCTCCAACCGCGCCTTGATTTGCCGCGTGGTGACGTATTTCCCTTCGCGTCCCGCCATCGGCGATGAGTTCACGCTGAAGACCATCTCCAATGTCGGCTCGTCGACACGCAAACGTGGCAACGGGTTGTCCGAACCGACCGCAGTCAATGTGTCACCGATTTCGACATCGTCGAGACCTTCGATCGCGACCAAATCGCCCGCCGAGGCTTTGTCAGCCGCGACACGACCGAGGTTATCGAACAGGTACAGACCGCTCGGTTTGACCTTGCGTTTGGTCGGTTGCCCATCGGCGCCGAGGCAATGCAGATCAAAAGTGTCGCCCGTGGTGATCGTGCCCGCGTTGATCCGTCCGACCGCGATCCGGCCAACGTACTCGCTCCAGTCGAGAGTCGTGACCATCATTTGGAAGTCGGAATCCGCATCGATCGTCGGCCCCGGAATGTGGTCCACCAACAGATCGAGCAGCGGCAGCATGTTCTCGGTGCGAACTTCATGATCGGTCGTCGCGAAACCTTCCTTCGCACTCGTGTAAACGAAACCGATGTCGTCGAGTTGTTCTTCGCCACCGAGGTCTGCGAGCAATTCCAACGCCTCGTCGAGTGCCTCGTGAGGTCGCCCGTCAGGCCGGTCGACTTTGTTGACGACCACGATCGGTTTGCAGCCAGCCTGCAATGCTTTCTCGAGCACAAACCGGGTTTGCGGCATCGGGCCTTCGGCGGCGTCGACGAGCACCAAGCAACCGTCCGCCATCTTCACCACCCGTTCGACTTCCCCGCCAAAGTCAGCGTGGCCCGGGGTGTCAATCAGGTTAATCTTCACGCCCCGATAAGGGATCGCGATGTTCTTGGCGAGAATCGTGATCCCGCGTTCTTTCTCGAGATCATTCGAGTCGAGAATGCGTTCGCCCTGCAACTCGGTATCGCGGAACTGCCCGCTCTGCCGGAGCAAACAGTCAACCAGGGTCGTTTTCCCGTGGTCGACGTGGGCAATGATCACCACGTTGCGAATGTCTTCGCGGGTGGATGATGCGGAAGTGGTGTCTTGATTCAATGTGGACGCGGGAGACAAGTGAGTGGCCTTCGATCTAAACTGACGTTGGCGGGCGAAAACAGATAGCATGGTCAGTTCGGCATCGCTATCTCGATGGACGTAGGCGTAGTTCTAGTTTGTGCGGCGATCTGTCACTAGGCGAAATGGCACGAATGTTGCCCATCCCCGCCGTATCCGCCCCTAAAAACCACCGATCCCCCTTTCGCGAATTCACCTCCCCACGGATTCCCAATGCTCGTAGCCATCACCGGCGGCACCGGTTTCGTCGGACGCAACGTAATCTCCCATCTGATCGATAGCGGACACACGATTCGGGCCTGGTATCGGCGAGAGCGCCCCGCCGAAATCAGCGGCGTGGAGTGGGTCCAGGGCAGCCTCAACGATCCCGATGCCACCGCGACTCTGGTCGACGGATGCGACGCGGTCGTGCACTCGGCGGTGACCCGACAGGGGCAGAGTTTCATGAACGAACCGGACGATCCGATCGGCTATTTTGAGACCAATGTGATCGGATCGCTCCGCCTGATCGAGCAGGCCCGCAAGTCGAACGTCCAACGCCTCGTCTGCATTTCCTCAGGCACCGTCCACCAGCAGGTCGCCGACGACCTGCCACTGGACGAACGGCACCCGCTGTGGCCGACGACGATGTACGGAGCCGGCAAAGCGTCGCTGGAAACGCTCTGTCACGCCTACGGCCTGTCGGGCCGATTGAATATCGCGACCCTCCGCCCGGTGTCGATCGTCGGCGTCGACGATCCGGTCGCCAACTCCAAATGGTTCGACTTAGTCCAAAAAATCAAACGCGGCGAACAGGTCGACATCAGCGGCGGCGGCAAAGTGATTCCGGTCACCGATTTGGCACGCGCCGCAGAGCTCTTGCTCCGTACCGACAAAGACATCGCCGGCCAAACCTATAACTGCACGATCGGCTTTTACAGCAACCACCGGATCGCGACGATCGCCAAAGAAATCTGCGGCAGCGATTCAGAATTCTGCGGCGAAGAAAAAACATCGGCTCGCCAACTCCACACCGAGAAGATCGAAAACCTCGGAATGAAGTTCAGCGACGAATCCGAAATCCGCCGAATCGTCACCCGACTGCTGAACGAGCCCAACGAGTGAACTGAGACGGCCAAACCTTCGGCGATAGCACCGTAGCAAAAGTCGCCAAAACTTTTCGGCCTTTCACCGACCACGCCAAAACTGTTGGCGAGTTTTGCTACCCGAATCATACCGCGCCAGAACGCTTGCTACTTCCGACCAAAGTCCGCAGGGATCTCGCCCCACTTTTTGGTTTCCCACTTCAAGATCGGGTTCCGCACCTCGTGCTCGGATAACCATTTCTCTGCGCGGCGAACGAGATTAAACAGCCGCCGGTTCTCTGCCGTTGGCGGCAACTTCGTGCGGCATTTCCCTTGCGCGACCCATGTTCGTCCGATCCGCGAGTCCGAATAGATCGGCGTGTCGTATTGCTCCGCACCGTCGAGTAACGCGAGGGCGTGAACGATCGCCAGGAACTCTCCGATGTTGACCGTACCTTCGGGATAAGGCCCCATGTGAAAGAGGTTGATCCCGGATTCAATCTCGACACCCTGGTATTCCAGTTCGCCGGGGTTTCCCTTGCATGCCGCGTCGACCGCCCAGGCCGACATGTCCACGCCGAGTCCTTCGAGGTCCTCGCGGTCGATCGTGGGCGTCGGCGTCTTCTTCTTCGAACCGCCGCCTTTGCCCCAGTACGCGTCGGGACCTTCCGCGTAAGCCGCTTCGGCAGCCGCTCGCGAGCTAAACGATTTGTACTTCGCGTCCGAAAATCCAGAGATCTCTTTCTGGCATTGTGCCCACGTCGGGTAAACGCCGGGATGAAATCCTTGCCAAACGACGTAAGTCTTAGGCTTCTTCGCCGCCATGCGACCTCTTTCGGTTTCTCTTCGGAAGGGTTTCAGCATCGCGAGATTACGAATGCTGACTCGTTCGTCTCACTCGCACACCGTTCGTTTCGACGCGGGTGACCTGACGCTGTGTCATCCGGCGTCATCGTCCGCGCGAATCCAACGACACGATAACGCGTCAGCGAACCGTACCGGTCGCGACACATTCAGCAGTCTTCTCGCCGGGCAAGTCCGTGACGATTTCGATCTTTTGTGCGATACGATCAGGTGCGTCACCAGCGTCGAACTTCAACTGCAGGAAATGCAGCTTCTTCTTCCCCTCAGGAATATCGAAGGAGAAACGTTTGTCGACGCAACGAACATCGGTGATCGAGAACGGCTCATCCGCCCGGACCAGCAAACGTTTGCCGACAGATTGCCCCATCGCCGCCGTTCCGAGACTTACCGCGGCAGGCGAAACGCTGATCGTTGGACGAACGTGACCGGCGACGGCCATTTCGATCGTCGGAAACTGAGTGTCGTTGCTGATCAACGTCAAACGTTCGCGAATGTCTCCCTCGCCCATCGTCTCTTTCATTCGCACCTGCATGTCGTACTCAACCAAACCGGGGTGAATTCGTGGCGGGCTCAGTTTGACAGCCAAGTCGCTGCAGTGACTGCGAACGTCTTGGATTCGCCAACCAGGATTGCCGCGGTGAGAAATCTTGATCGTGCGATCCTTCACTTCGCCCGGTTTGGATTGGCCGAAGTCGATTTCGGCCGGTTCGAACGTGACGTCGGTCCGGATAAAGCCGCTGACATGCAACTGAACTTCGGCGTAGTACGGTTGGTCAAAGACGACCGTGATCGTCGCCGCTTTTTGACCAATGAATGTGCTCGTGTTCAGCTTCGCGACGATCGACGCGGTTTCATGTGTCGACAGGGTGTCTTTGCTCACCGACGGAGTCGTGCAACCACAACTGCTGCGGACCGCCGCGACGTGGACGTCTTCCTCGTACAGGTTCCGGAAGTCGAAATAGTGTTCCGCCGTTGCCCCGCGTCCAACGACACGGAAGTCATGCTTGGTTTCGGTAAACATTCGCTCGGCCCAATTTTCGTCCGCCGTCGCGACCGCTGACGTGCCAAGCAACGAGGCGGTTGCCATCAAACAAGCGAACATCGCACGAGTGAACGGGCGAATCAAAGACTGGGGTGCATTCATGAGATTGAGCTTCCGTCGTTCCTGAACATTGATAATTCGAGGGCCGCCAATCGTTGGGGGTGGCCACAGGTCTACTCGGAGGGGACCCCACTGAGTCGTACCTGCAAATTCTAAACGAATCGGTTCAGCGGACTTCCTTTTGTACCTTGTCGGCCAATTTTGCGAAATTTTCCAGTATTTCCGCGAATCTCTCCATGGGCAATCCGACAACGTTGCTCTCGCTGTCGTTCTCGACGATTTCGATCCAGTCATTGTCGTCCTGATACCCGAATCCGCCGGCTTTTCCCTGCCACTTTCCTCCGTCGAGGTACTCCTCGATTTCCTCGTTATCGAGCCTCGACATTTGCAACCGCGAGCGAACCACGTCGACGTAACATTGGTCCGTTCCGGTCGACCAGACGCAAACGCCGGTGAAGACCTCGTGTTTCTGGCCGGAGAGTAACCGCAGCATCGACTCCGCATCGTCGCGATCCTTGGGCTTGCCCAAAATCCGGTCGCCACACGCGGCCAGGGTATCGGCGGCAAGGATGAACGATCGCTTGCGACGCCGGACCACATCGACAGCTTTTTGGAAGGCCAGCCGTGCTACCATTTCCACAGCGGTCTCTTTGTAGGGCACACCGCACTCAGCGGTATCCGCCGCCGGGCAGACTTCAAAATCGTATCCGGCTGCACGCAGCAACTCCGCCCGGCGTGGCGATCCGCTCGCCAACACCAACGGTTCGCCGGTCGGGATCTTCGCCCGTGGCAATCCCTTCATCAAAGGCAACGGTTCACTCATTCTTTCGATATCTCTTCAACGGCCACGGAGGGACTCAGTTCGTTCGCTTCACCGGGGCTTAAATCGCCAGCCTCGGCACCACGTTTCGCGAGCACGATGGCCAACACGCCCAGAATTAACAAGGTGACACCCAACATACGCAGGGGAGTGACCGGCATACGCGGGTTCCCGAGCCAACCATAGTGATCGATCATCATGGCGAGCAGAGTTTGTCCGGTCATCACCGCTGCAAACCACGGCAGCGATCCGACTCTCGGCACCAGCACCAACGACGTGGTGACCATGACCACACCGATCGCGCCACCGATCCACGCCCAGAAAGGCAACTGCGACGGCGCGATGCTCATTCGCGGCGGCAGGATTCCGCAAAAAAGCGAAATCAACAGCACGATCACAAACCCAGAACCGAACGAGTACAACGACGCATGCAGCGGGTGATGCATGTGTTTGCCGAGCATGCCGTTCGCACTCGGTTGAACCGCCAGGATTCCACCGGCGAATAGTCCGATCAACACGGCGAGCGTCATCCATCCCGTTTCGCTGGCCGGTGAAGGACTCACGCTAGCACTCTTCGGCGAAGGCGTGTTGGCGTGCGGCCGCGGTTTGGAAACCATCGACATCCGCTTTTGCGTTCGCCCCGCGATCTCCCGCCGTTGGCATTTGCGGCCCAGGAACTTCCGGACCGGTGTGGCTGATCTCGTTCTTCTCATTGACGAAGATCAGTTTCGGTTGATGCGTTTTGGTTTCCGATTCCGGCACCAAAGTGTACGCCGCCAGAATGACCTGATCGCCCGGCCGAATCACGTGCGCGGCCGCACCGTTGGCACAGATATCACTCGATCCCGGCAGCCCTTCGATCGCGTAAGTTTCCAACCGCGAACCACGCGTCACGTTCCAAACGTGCAGCGACTCGTAGGCAACGATACCAGCCGCCTCCAATAGTTCCGGAGGCACCGTCAAGCTGCCTTCATAGTTCACGTCGGCTGCGGTTACGGTCGCGCGATGGATTTTCGCGGCGAGCAGTTTGCGATAACGGAGGGGAGCGTCCAAGGTCGCTAGCTCGTTAAAAAGGGTTTCAGTTTTTCGATCGTTCCTTCGTTGCCGATCTCTAGCTTACCAAATCCGTACGTCGCGCCTTCGGCAACGGCTGCCTCTTGGTGCTCTTCGTAGTTGGTCACCAACATCACAGGAACATTGTTGAGCTCGGGATCGGATTTGATCTTTTTAATGATCTCCAAACCGTCACTGTAGTCGCGATCGAGTTTCCGGTTGACGGTTACCAAATCGACTTTGCGTTTACGAAGCAACTCGACGGTGTCCTCGGCTCCATGCGTTTGCAACACCGTGGCTTCGAAATGAGACGTCACCATCTGACGAATCGAGTTGAAGTCGGGACCGCAATTACCACAATCAACAAGCGTCTTAACCATCGTGGGAAATATAACGTGGGGGCTATAAGGGAGAACGGGCGAGCACCGCGAGAAGCGTTTTTGCCTAGTTGATGCATCTTTCACAGATGTACTCTTGCCAACCGGTAACCGGTCAGAAGCGGGCTCAATCATTGTTCGGATCCGGCTCGCGTCGGAGCCAGGATTCCATCACATCATAGCGTGAAGGAAACGCCCGAATTTCGGCGACGGAACACCGAATGGTTTAACCGGGAAAACGCAAAACGACAAGGCGCACGATTCGCAAACGGAATGTTCCCACACCCCTCTCCGGGCCGCGAAAATCCCGTCAAACGCGAGTTACGTGCCAATGAAGGCTGTTTTCGGCCGCGAATCTCCCCTCTACGGGGCGGATCCGGCTCCAGCGATTCCACCCGAAAGATTCGGCAATCCAGGCTCCCGCAGCCGCAAAAACACGATTCGCCCATCCCGGTCCGCCACGAAATCGATTCCGTCATAACGCAGCCAACTCGCCCCATCGAACAATTCCCCCCCGGTCACGCGTGGCTTCTCAAACTCACGAACCGGCTCCGCGGTGATCGGGACTCCGAATCGACGCAGCAAATATGCCGCGTCGACGAGCTGCGAATGGGCGAAGCTCGCCTGCCACGCAACCCGACGTCCGACGGATCCGGAGCCGACCGTGAATTCGAAATCGCCTCCCGACTCCGCACGCTGCACCGCGCGAGAGATCGACACGGCTCCTCCGATCGAGTCGCCTTCGCGTGGTTTCTCGTCCTGCAATGAACGCAGGTGTTCGCGGATCTCGTCACCGGCGGCGAAAGATCTCTGATCATTGACCACAGCAGGAACCGTGCTGGCGTCATCCGGCTTCGCGTTTGATGAGCGTCCCGCCGGCGCATCACGCAAACGTTGAAACGACATCGCATCCACCCACGCCGCCGACAAGACTCGGCGGCCGTTCGCCCAGTGCGCCTTCACCGGATAGCCGATGCTCAACCGATCTCCATCACGTCGCACAAACAGACCACGCACCGGATGCCCATCGAGCAGCGGAGGTGCCTTTACGAAACCGCCCAACTCGATGTATCCGTCCGAATCTTCAACCACCGCCGTGCGGTGATGTGACTCGGGCGTGTCGTATCGAATTTCGAACTCATCGAGCGGTCGGAAGTTGTTTCGCAAATCACTGCGATTTAACCACGTGTAGTCACCGGTCCACGAGCTTCCCACCGTGTTCATCAAAACGCACTTGCCCGACTCGTCAAAGGAGACTCCCATCGCCGGGCCAACCACACCGTCTAACGAAGCATCGGAATCAACATCCACATTCGCGATCCACTGACCAAGGATACGATGACGCGACATTGGCATCCGTTTGTACGCCGTGTATCCGACAGGCAGACCGATCAAACACACCAGCAACGCAACCATCGCCACCAAAACTCGAGGCCGGACTTTGTGGCCGACGGTCTCCTCACACCACTTTCGATATCGTGTCCCAAGTTCGCGTGACTTCGTGAAGACGCCGACCTTCTCCTCGCCACCGTTTTGATCCGCGGACGCGTCGTGACGTTTGGGAACCGGCATCGCACCGTAGTGGAAGGCTTCGGTTCGCCGATCACGCGGCGGCCCGCTTTGCTCTCCGGCGGTGGTCTGCGATGCGTCACCGGACACTTCACCACTGTCCTTTAACGACACCCGCTTGGACACCTCCGCAAGTGGCGAGGCGGTCGCACCTTTGACTTGCACCTGACCTGCCCGCTGGATCGGACTGAGGGAAGCATCGAGGCGTGCCTGGTGTTCTTCAAGATCGCGTGGGACGACGGTGCGCAGCACTCGCTTCCCCGTTTTATCGATCTTTACCAGGTCTCCACGCAAACACGCGGGCAGGATGCCGGTGCCGGTAATCGGAATCCAGGGTCGATCCGGATCACTCTGCAATTCGGTACCCGGCGGCAACATTCCCTGACACGCCAACCCGATCAGTTCGCGTAATTTGAAGGGGCCCATGAACGCGCCGGGCATCCCGCGCGTCTGATAAGTTGGGACCTGGGTTCCGGCGGGGTGAGGCAACGCGTTGCCTTTCTCGTCGAACAACCCAGCCCCTGCGGCGGCGACCCACGGCCCGTCGCTTTGATGCCCCAGATAACTGTTCGGACGGATGATCCCCGCCATCGTCGCTTCACGGATCTCGATCCCGGTGAACGGTCCGACGACCGCGAGATCCGTTTTGATGTAAAACGATGCCATGACGTTGATTCTATCCTGACGCCACGATCGGTGTCGAATCGTTTCATCTCGACACATTGAATTCACAACCCGTGAATCGATTTGCCGTCTTACTTGAGCGGCACCTCACAAACTTTCATTTTGAACAGAGCAAGCGACTTGTCTCGCTCTCGCATTTGATCCCTTTCGTCTATGGCGGACCGACATGTGTCAACTTTTGAATCATCGCCGAGGCACACTCGACTCGGTCGCTCGACGTTTCGCGTTCACGATCGTGGAGCTTCTCGTCAGCATCACGATCATCTCGATCTTGATCGGTCTGCTGTTGCCTGCGGTTCAGTCATCACGCGAATCGGCGCGACATACGCAGTGCACCAACAACCTCAAACAAATCGGTCTGGCGATTCAAAACTTCGAAAGCCAAACCAAAGAACTGCCGCCGAGTCGCAACTACGATCACTTCCAAAGTTGGGCGTTTCTGATCCTACCGCACATGGAACAAATCGCTCTGCCCGAAGCGTGGGATGATCGGTTGAAGTACTACTATCAAAGCGACACGGCGCGACAGACGCCGATCCCGATGTACTTCTGCCCTTCACGACGCGACGGGAAAATTCTCAGCACGCAAAACGATGACATCCTTTCTCCGTACGAAGTCAGCGGGCATGTCCCCGGCGTGGTCAGTGACTACGCATGCTCGGCGGGACACGGCCCGTCGGGCGTGTGGAATTGGATCACGTCCAATGGTGCGTTGATCATGGGCCGCGGGAAAACCGAACCGGCCACGGTGCCCGAAAATTGGTACGCACCACCGGCCGCGGAATTGGTTCAGTGGAGCAGCCGGACGAACTACGCGAGTTTGTCAGATGGGGCCAGCCATACGATTTTGGTTGGCGAAAAGCATGTGCGTCCGTCACGCGTTGGAATCGCGCCGGAGGACGGAGCGATCTACAACGGAGATCACCCCGGCAACTTTTCCCGCTGCGGCGGCCCCGGATATCCACTGGCCAAATTCCCAACCGACGCCTACCAAACCAACTTCGGCAGCTATCACGCCGGCGGAGTGAACTTTGTCTTCGCCGATGGCAGTGTCCGGACGTTCGATCCGTCCATCTCCACCGAACTTCTCGGCCGCCTCACCGCACGCAACGACGGCAAGTTCGCCGAAGACAACTAATGTTGTCGGACGACTTCATTTTGAGGTAACGATTTCAGGGTACCGATCTAACGATAGCGAAACTCGCCAAGAGTTTCGGGAGGGCTCGTGAATCACCGAAAGTCTTGGCGGTTTGTCGATTTAATCAAGAGTCAACCTGCCTTCGTTTAACCCGTAGCCGTAGGCGACGTGCAGTAGCAAGTAGGTCGACTTTGGCTGCCCGTTAAACGCAATACCGTTCAATGAAGCACCGGGTTGTGGCGTTTTCGTTTAACCGGTAGCCGTAGGCGACGCTTGACGGAACACAACCTACCCTTCGGGCACGGGTTAAACGAAAATTGAACGGTATTGGGCTTAACACTCATTCTTAAAAAGCCACATACTGAATTCCTAGGGCTGAATCCTTACGAATTGGGCTAAGAGAATCGGAGACGTCGCGACTGCAAAGCGTCCACAACGAGGCGACACAAACTTCACGACTCAGCATCACCGACAGCACGTCGGTAGATTACTCGCACGTCGTCTTCAAACCGTGTCACGTCGTCGACCGTGAACCGAGTCGCGTCGGCTAGCAATTCGATACCGTTGCCCCCGACCGGCCCCGCCGCGGTGCGTCCTCCGATGACTTTCGCACCGATGTAAACGTGGCACTCGTCGACAAAGTCCCCAGCAACGAAACTGCCGGTTAGTTCGCCGCCTCCCTCGATCATCAGATGCGTCATCGGTCCGCCGCTCGGATTGTCGCTGCCGCCAAAACGCAACAGCGCCTCATCGATCATCGCGACGACATCGCCCGAGGCGACCGGCAAAACATGAGCACCTCGTGCGGACAACTGAGACAATTCGGTTTCCGGCAACTCAGGACCGGCGACGATCCAAACCGGCACCTCCGACGCGGTTTGCACCAACTTGCTCGTCACCGCAGGCAAACGTTTTCGCGCAAAAACGATTCGCGCCGGCGTGCGAGGTCCGCCATGTCGCGCCGTCAGCATCGGGTCATCAGCAATCACGGTCCCCATGCCCACCGCAATCCCGTCCACGCGGCCGCGCAGTTCATGCACGCCGACTCGCGACGCCGGACCGGTAATCCACTGGCTCTCTCCCGTCGTCGTCGCGATGCGACCATCCATACTCATCGCCCACTTCGCGATCACCCACGGGCGAGACGCCCGGACTCGTTTGAGATACGCCGCCAACTGCGACTCGGCACGCGATGCCAGGACACCCGTCACGACGTCGATGCCCGCGTTTCGCAATCGCTGCACACCGCCGCCGTCGACCTGATCGAATGGATCCACGACGGCCACGACCACGCGTGCGACACCTGCATTGATCAATGCGTCAGCACACGGCGGCGTCTTTCCAAAATGGCAACACGGTTCGAGCGTGACGTACGCGGTCGCGCCCTCGGCGGAGTTTCCTTGTGCTTGGCAATCCTCGAGCGCGTTCACCTCCGCGTGGCCCTCACCGTATCGTTCGTGGTAGCCACGCCCGACGACTTGACCGTCCCGCACCAACACACAGCCGACCATCGGATTCGGCTCGACATGCCCGAGCCCGCCCCAGGCGATCTCAATCGCCTCGGCCATCCAACAATCGTCTTCCGACATGGCAGTTCCTGGTGTGGTACTCATTCAGGCTGCGCGAGTTGACCGCAAACGGTCGGCTCGCCGCATTCCCCGATCAATCCATCCCGGGGACCCACAGTTTGCTCGACGATCCGCCGCCCGATGCAGCCGGAGGCGCCGCGGCCGCCGGTGCACTGCCGCCGCCGTCTGGTGTCCACAATCCGCCCGATTCGGCCTGCGCGGGTGCGGCACCACGAGGAGCCTGGACCGGCGATCCGTCGGGACGAATCAGGCCGAACTGAACCAGCAACTGTTGTAATCGGCCCATCACTTCGGGGTCGTTGCCATGCGTTTTGGCGATCGTTTGCACGCAATCCTGGAACTGTTCCGCCTCGCCACGACGCAGTCGCAGCGGCAATTCGGCGAGCAACAACGACGCCGTCGAGAAGTTGTGCTCCTCGGCGTACTTCTTCGCCGCCTCCAGGTTTTCCAACGCTTCCTCGCTCCTGGTCGCGGTTTGCATCAGGAACGAATAGCCGAGCAGTTTCGCACCGGCGAGTTCACCTTCGCTCGGAAGGTCCATTCCCAACAATCGTCGCGACGCGGCACGGCCGAGCTTGGTCGCCGAGATCTGTTGAGCCCGTTGGATCAGATACACCAAATTCTCCGTATCCAATCCGGACGGATCGATACGGTTCAAATCGTATGCAGGAATATTTTCGACATCGTCACCGGTGGGGCGGATCGCCTCGGGAGCCGGCCGGTTACCGATTTCGCACAACCGCTGCAGAATCGTTTCGTCGCGAGCGATCAACGAATCTTCGCCCTCGAGGTAACGCAACAACGCCGCACGCTCGAGCCATTTCGAATCGTCACCGGCAGCATCCTTGAGCGATTGATCGCCGAGCAATGGGACCGCCGTCTCGGCCAATTTGATGACGCCGCGGTCAACAAACAAACGTTGCTGCAACGACTCAAACGCGTTCGGGTCGGTGATTTTCAATCCGCCCGGCTGCGACATCGCGATGTAGTTCAGCGGCAACCAACCTTCCCGCTCAGATTCAAAGTGACGCCCCGGCAGAGCCAATCCGAGTTGATCGCGAGCGGTCTGTTCCTGCTGCGAGGTAACGCCGACGACTTCCACCCGAGCCGCACGATCGGTCTCGCGGCCGAACACCGTGACCAACCCGATCGATTCAGGCACCAACGCGAGATCTTCCGGCACGCCATCTTCGGACGGCGGGTCGCGGTCGAGCAATTGATACGCGGCACGTGGACCGATCTCGTTTTCGCCTTTGAGCTGTTGCAAGAAGTCCGGTGGCAACTCGCCGAAACGTGGATGCGACGAGAGCGACATCATGGTTTCTTCGATCGAGTCGACTTCCGTCGTCATCGTTCGCTTCTCGACCGAGATCGGATCGGAATCCGGACCGGCGACGAAAGACGTTGCCAAGTAACGAGCCCGGTCGTCGTCCGACAAGCTTTCGCACTCGGACAGTTTCTTCAGCAATTCGATTTGACGCTGGTAGTCACCGCGCCATACCGCACACGTCAACAAGCCCGACAAAACGGCCGGTTGCAACGGAGCGGTCCGCTGCAGCGAATCGAACTTGTTCTCGGCCAAGACAATTTTATTGTTCGCCAACAACAATGCAGCTTCGTCGTATCGTTCCGCCCAATCAACGTCGTCGGGTCGCGGCAGCAATTCCGGCATGAACTTCGCGAGCAAATTCACCGCCGGATCGCGGTTGATCTGCTGCAGCACGTTCGCCGCCATGCCGTTGCCTTCGTATCCTTCCGAAACGAAAGCCAACGTGGCGTAGATCCGCGCGGTCAACAGGATGCCGTTTCCGGCGAGTCCATAGGACAGCAGCGATGCGACGTCGAGGACAAACGAATCGACGTTCTGTCCGCTCTCGGTCAACGCCTCGAGCATCAACTCGGTCGCCCTGCCGAGGTCCTGAGCGAACATGGCCGCGGCGGCACTCTGCGTCAACGCGAGCGGGTTGGAAGGTTGCAAACGCGTGAACCGCTCGGCGTTTTCCTTCAACGAATCGTACTCACGCAGGTCCATCAACAGACGTCCGCGAATCGCCAGTGCCCACGCCGCGTCAGGGTGCTGTTCGAGAATCGACGCCAAGCGGTCGAGTGCCGGAACGAGTTGGCCACCTTCGACCATCGTCAGAACCCGGTCGAGTTCATGCACGGAGTCCTTGCACTTGCAGAATTTGATTTTTTTGCCGCTGCCGCAGGGGCAGATCGCATAAGTGTCGATCGACATAGGGTCACTTTGGAGGGGACGTGAAATCTGTTGCCTCAGCAACTTACCATGCCCACCGCAGGCTCCCAAGGCATCCTCAAAAAACAGAGATTGCCGTGGATTCGGAGGGTGCAGAATCTGTACCTTCCCGGCGTCCAGCCCCGTTCCACCTCAGTTGCTTTGAAAACATGAAAATCGCATTGGCGTTTTCCGGCGGAGGCGTGCGTGCGACCGTTTTTCACCTGGGTGTCCTGGCACGGCTCGCCCGACAGGATCTGCTCGGCAACGTCCGGACCGTCTCCAGCGTCTCGGGAGGCAGCCTCGCCACCGGCCTCGTCCTGTCCCGCTCCGGATACGAGTGGCCGAGCAGCGAAGATTACCTGCACCACGTGGTCCCTGAAATCCATCAACTGTTGACCACCCGCGACATCCAGCGATCCTACGTTCTGAAATCGCTGATGTTCCCCTGGCGTCTGGCCCGCGGAAGGGCCTCGGTCCTCGGCGACACCCTTCGACAGCACTGGCGAATCGACGGCGATCTCGCGGACTTGCCCACATCGCCTCGCATCATCATCAACGCGACCTGCTACCAAACGGGCAAAAACTGGCGTTTCCAACGCGACGAGATGGGCGACTACCAAACCAAATACGTCCGCGATCCGAACTTCCGTTTGTCTCACGCCCTCGCCGCCTCCGCTGCCGTTCCGGGGTTGATCGGACCGCTCGTTGTGAAGACTCGCGATCACCAATGGAGCGAATTTCGCAGCGACGCATGGCAGTCCATTGAACCTCGCTACAAACGGTTGAACCTGTGGGACGGAGGCGTGTACGACAACCTCGGCGTTGAGTCTCTGTTCAAACCCGGCGTCGGCTTGCGAGAGGGGACCGACTTCCTTCTCGTCAGTGACGCGTCCCGTGCTCTCTCGGCAACGCAGCATGATTCGCAAAAGCACCCGGGCTACGTGGAAGCATCACTGCGGTTGGTCGACGTGGCGACGGATCAAGTCCGCAGCTTGCGAGCACGCATGCTGATCGACTTCTTCAAACAAAATCCCGGCAGCGGAACCTACCTGCGCCTAGGCCTTCGGACCAAAGGCGGCTACGCGCGCAGCCACCTCGCAGGAGAAGCCGCACTGACCGAAGCGGAAGTCAAAAAGGTTTCGCAAATGGAAACAACGCTCCGCCGACTTACCCATTCCGAATTCAGCCTACTGTTCCGTCACGGCTACGAAGTCGCCGACGCCACCATGGTCAAACACGGCGACAACCTCCTCCAAACCGCCCCGCAAAACCGAATCCGATTCCGAGCGGCATAACGATCGACCTTTCATAAACCCCACTCGCACCGTTGGAGTCAAGGCGTCAGCCAATCAGGTCGGCGCGGGTCTATCGGCGCACCAGAACCCGCCCCCAACCGGGCTGTTGATTTATGCGTTTAACGGCAATACCGTTCAATGAAGCACCGGGTTGTGGCGTTTTCGTTTAACCGGAAGCCGTAGGCGACGCTTGACGGAACACAACCTACCCTTCGGGCACGGGTTAAACGAAAATTGAACGGTATTGCGGTTAAACGAAGACAGGTTGACTCTTGCTTAAATCGACAAACCGCAACCCAAAGGGTTTCACCAACAACCCCCACGCGTCTACGCCTGGTGTTGAAAGTAAACTTCCTCGTACGGCTGGACGACGACAAAGCCGTGACCTCGGAAAAGCAACTGCACCGACTCGCCCGAACCGCGACCGAAGAACGTTTTCAGCTGCAAGTCCGTCTTCAGTTCCGGTTCAATA
>NZ_ANOH01000115.1 GCF_000346505.1 Aporhodopirellula sallentina SM41 | reverse complement strand
GGCGTCATCGTCACCAGCCGGCCCGGCATCCGCCTATGCCGATGCGAGCAGCGGTGCGGTCGCTGAATCAGGCCAACGCCAGAAACGGCACGTCGTCGCGATCCCTTGGGCCGTGCCATGGGACTCCTCCATCTCTCGCCATCATGCCGTGCTCACTCGGTTGAGCAACGACCGGTTGCGTGTCACGAAAGACCCACGGGCACGCAATCCGATTTTTTACCGCGGCAAACCACGCGAACAATTTGTGTTGGTCCCGGGCGAGCACTTCGTCATTGGACAAACCACCTTCACTCTCGCGCGGCGTCCGGGATTCACGTCCGATCCGGAACCGCCGCCCCAACCGTCGGTGGAGTCAACGCCCTCGATCCGCCGTGGACTCGCGTCTTCGCAACGTGACAACGCGGGCAGCGATGCGGATCTGACACCGGACTACATTGCGTCGCCGCAGTCGTTCGAAGTCACCGAAATGGCGTTCGCCGAATCGGCATTGAGGCAGCGAAACTTTCACGACACTCAAGCGAGAATCGAATTGCTCGCGAGGCTCCCGGACTTGGTCGCCGGAAGCATCAGCGACGAAGAACTGTTTGCGCGAGTGACGGACGTTTTACTCCGCGCGACCCCGGCATCCTCTGCGGTGGCGATCGTCCGGGCGGACCAGCCTGAAACAACGACAGCCAGCTCCGATTTGGCTAACTCCGATTCAGGGGACACCGCGCCGCAGATGCAGATTCTGCACTACGACGTTCGCAACAACGACTCGACATCGCACGACGTGAGCACGAAACTGGTCACCGCGACGCTGCATCGTCGTGAAAGCGTTTTGCATCTGTGGGAGACCTCTCCTTTGCGAGGAACGTCCTTGCCCGCATCCGATTACACCGCGACCGAAAACGTCGACTGGGCGTTCTGCGTGCCACTGCGAAGCGAAGCGTGTCGTGGGTGGGTGCTCTATGTGACGGGCAGCCGGACGGGGTTGGTGGGCGAAGCGGCGAATGACTCGCGCACCTTGGTCGACCGACTCAGCGACGATGTGAAGTTTGCCGAGGTCGTCGGTTCGCTCGTTTCAGGCATGCGTCAGGCGAATCAGTTTCAACAACGGCATGCGGCGATGCGGCGGTTCTTCGCCCCCGTGGTTCTCGACGCGATCGCGGGCACCGATTCGGAGAATTGGCTGCAGCCGCGTGAGTGTGAACTGTCGGTGATGTTTTGCGACCTGCGTGGTTTTTCACGAACGTCGGAAATGCACAGCGATCAACTTCTCGTACTGCTCGAACAAGTCAGCGCGGCCCTCGGCGTGATGACCAAACATATCCTGGACACCGAAGGGGTGATCGGAGACTTTCACGGTGACGCCGCCATGGGATTTTGGGGATGGCCATTGCCGCTGCCTCACGGGACCGACCCGATGGTGGCGGCGAGTTCGGCGGCCGCACGTGCGGCGGCAGACATTCGTCGCGATTACACAAAGGGAGCCTCCGATTTCCGTTGCGGCATCGGGATCGCTTCGGGCAAAGCGGTCGCCGGCCGGATCGGTACGGTCGACCAAGTCAAAGTGACCGCGTTCGGTCCGGTAGTGAATCTAGCGAGCCGGCTAGAAGGACTCACCAAAGTGTTCGGGGTCGAGATACTCGTCGACGAGGTGACTGCCAAACATCTCGTTGTCAGCAACTCCACGATCGGCACCGATTCGGCGGAGGATGATTCGGTCGCGACCGCAGCACTCTCCCCAACACACTCCGGTGCAACGCCTGCCATCACCGGAGACGGTTTTCATTTGCGAACGCTCGGTCGGGTGCGTGCCGCCGGAACGCAAACTCCGATCGAGATTTACCAATTGATCGTCCCGATGGAAAACCAACCGCAACTGACTCAGACGCAACTTGAGTTGTCACAGCAGGCGTTTGTCGCGTTTGCCGAAGGACGCTGGGACGACGCCTATCAACAGTTGCACGAACTGCCCGCATGGGATCGTCCCAAGGACGTGTTGCTGCAGCGAATCCTTCACCACCACCGAGTCGCACCGGCGGGATGGGACGGAGTGTTGGAGTTCCCGAAGTAGTACAAGCCGAGGTGGTGTGCTTACTTGTTCCGCCGCAGTTTGATTTTCCGGTTAGAACCGTAGTGGATAACGCAAGGCTGTTGATTACCCACAAATTTCTTCACGCCGAAGGCGTTTTAGCTATTAGCCGGCGGTAGAGCAAAGCGAGCACCGCCGGGATGGTAGGCAAGGCATTGTTGCGCCCCCCTTGGATATCACCGAAAGTCTTGGCGACTTTCGCTACGGTTTGAACCCTTAAGTCGAAAATAGCCGAAGCGCTAGGCTTCTTCGGCGACTGCGACTTCTTCGTCTTCGTGAGCACTCGATTCGTGCTCGCGGAAGCGGTATCCGATGCCACGAACGGTTTCGATCAAGTCTGCCGAATCGTTCATTTTCTTCCGCAACGCACGGATGTGAACGTCGATCGTTCGCTCGAGCACCAAGGTGTCTTCACCGAGAGCGGCTTCGACGAGTTCGTTCCGATCGAAGGCACGTCCGGGTTGGCGGATCAACGTTTCGAGCAGCCGGAATTCGCTCTTGGTGAGTTTGAGGACCTCGCCATCGATGGTGGCCACGAAGCGTCGGCGATCGACGGTGACTCCCGACTGGGTCACCGATTCGGCATCGTCCACGGTAGGTTCGCGACGTCGCAGGAGAGCTTTGATCTTCTGCAGCAGAACCTTGTAGCTTTCGACCGGCTTGAGAACGTAATCGTCTGCTCCCATTGCGAATCCGACCACTTGGTCCGATTCCTCACCGAGTGCGCTGAGCATCATGATCAGGCACGACTGAGTCGCCGGATTGGCCCGCAACTGCTTGCACACCTCGACTCCACTGAGGATCGGCAGATCGACATCGAGGACGATCAAATCAGGCAACTGCAGTTTGGCTTGTTTGAGTGCTTCGCGGCCGTCTGTGGCTCGGAAGACTTCGTAACCTGCCCGCTTGAGTTGATACTCAAGCGTCTCGACGAGCGGCAGATAATCTTCGACGACGAGGACTTTCGTTTTGGACATGCGGCGCGATTGTGGTGGGGAATGGCGGGTTAAAAACGGCCTCCTGCGGACGCCAACATTTTGATCCATCAACCCCATTTACGCAGCGCCCTGGGGAGGGCGAAAGCAATGAAGGTTCTATGAATATTCTATGTGCAGAACCGCATGGCCTGGCGTCTTTGTGAACCAAAATCAACGATTTATAGGGACAAATCGAGCACAACGGGCTCGAACGGCACATGCTTCACCGCTGCGCCCGCGTTATAGAACTCGTAGCCCGCAATACGCACCCCGCGGAGTCGCCGGTGAGTGTGCCCGAACACGATCTGCTCGATCCCATGGCCGAGCCATTCGGGTTGTTCCCGGACCCACCGGAGCAACCGCATGCAGACCCGTTTCCGGCGGTGAACGGCGCCCGCGGTCGCTAAATGCAGTCTCGCCGACACGGCCGCGTTGTAGAGGTGATTTCGGATCGCGGGGGGCTCGTGAATATCAGTGCGTTCATGGTGCCATCGCGACCGATATCGGCCCAATCCCGCGTGGCTGCCGCCGCCTTCGATCACGTCGCCGTGAACCATGAGGCAATTGCCCACACGAATAGCGTCGAGCCCCACATGCACGCCCCCAGGCTGCAAGGGCAACTCGTGATTCCAAATCGGCTGAGACGCCGAGTTCTGCTGCCGCGTCGATGGCTGATACGGCGCGGCCCACTGAGCGAGTGCAGTCTGAAATTCGGGCTGAGCGTCGTGATTGCCGGTCAAATAGACAAAGCTCTTTTCGGGGAACTCCTCCCGCCACGCCTCCAACCAGTCCACCGCGATCCGGCGAGAGGTGGGCCCGTCCCCTTCGCACGACCAACAAAAGTCGAACAAGTCGCCGCCCCAAACGCACACGTCCGCCGATTCGACCGCCTTGCGTACCACCCGATGGTGTTCGCCATAATTGCTTCGCGAACTGAGCAGATGCAAATCGGAGACAAACGCGACGGTCAATTGACGTTTTGCGTTTCCGGATCCGGGCCGCACCAATGTCGCGAGATTTGGCGGACTGCTATCGTGAGAAATACGATCGTGTGACATCTCTCGCCTTTGCGTTAGTTCGGCCGAACCGGACAATTGTTTTTTAACGTGGTCTTCAACGACTCGTTTTCAACGACCGCGTCTTGGATTGTTCCTGACTCCCCACTCATCCGTACCAACCATTTCATAATGACTAATCCTAACGACGGGTATGCCGTCTCCAAATCAGAGACAGACGCCGCACCCTCAACCGCGCCCAGTTCATCGGATCAGGCCGTTTCCGCCAATCGGACGCCGTTTCTCCGCCGGGCTGCATTCTCCGCCGGAGCAGGCATTTTGATCATTGGCGTGATCCAATACTTCGCTCCTGATTTCGATTACCAGTTCGCGTTTCTCGGATGTTTCGGTGTTGGTGTCATCTCGTTATTGTTGACGTTGTACTTTTTACAGCGGGCCGCACATCGTGCCGGTCGCACGTGGTTGGTACCGGTGTCGACGCTCGCGATCGCGATTGTGTTCATTTCGCTGGTGAAAGTCCGAACCATGTCGGGCGAAATGATCCCGCAACTCGGTTGGCGTTTCTCGACGCGAGAGGTCCCCGAACTACAAACATCCCCGGCTGCACCGATCGCCCCCGATGCGTCAAACAACGTAGCGGCATCCGGCAACGATCCCAACAACGCAAACGGCGCTGCCGAATCGAATCGCCCGAGCGAGGAAATCGCAGCCGGTACGGACGCCAATACCGACGATGCCACACCGTCATCGGAAACGCTCGTGATCGAGTGGGGGCAGTTCTTGGGTAACAACCGCAACGGTGTCGTCAGCAATCGTGCGTTCACGATTCCCAAATCCGCCAGCGAAGTCGAAACGATTTGGAACATTGGCATCGGCGGCGGGTGGTCATCGTTCGCGGTTGCCGGCGACATTGCCGTGACGTTGGAACAGCGTGAAGACCGTGAGTGCGTCACCGCGTACCGTGTCAGCGATGGCGAGTTGTTGTGGATGGTCGACCATGAGGCGACTCACACACACCCGCTCGGCGGCGCGGGTCCCCGATCCACCCCGGCGATTGATCAGAACCGTGTCTACGCTCAGGGTGCGACCGGGATGGTGTGGTGTTTGGACTTAGTGACCGGACAGGTGATTTGGGAAACGGATCTGCTCAAGACCGCCGGTTGGGATCAGGTCGAATCCGAAGTCGCCGTCACTTGGGGGCGCAGCGGTTCACCGTTGATCGTCGACGGTCTTTGTGTTTTGCCCTTTGGCGCAAACGCCGACGCGAGTCAACGGTCGCTGATCGCGTTCGATGCGAAGTCAGGCGAAATTCGCTGGACCGCCGGCGAGGACCAGATCAGCTACGCGTCGCCGCAGTTAATGACGCTCGCTGGAGTGCGGCAAATCGTTTCGGTCAACGAACAAACCATCACTGGCCACTTAATCGAAACCGGCGAGCAACTCTGGGAAACGGATTGGTTCGGACAAAGCAGCGGTGGAGCCAACTGTGCATCGGCGATTGATGCGGGCAACGATCGTTTCCTGATCGGCAAGGGCTACGGTGGCGGTAGCGCGTTAATCGAAGTTCAACAATCATCCTCAAACGATGGCTTTGTCGCCGAAGACGTATGGCGATCCAACCGGGTGATGAAAACGAAATTCAATCATGCGGTAGTCCGCGACGGCGTCGCATACGCGCTGAGCAACGGTGCGTTACAAGCGGTCGACATCGACTCGGGTGATCGCCTCTGGGAGCAATCTCGTCGCTCGCGGTCGGGGCAGGGGCAAGTCATCTTGGCCGGTGATACTTTGATCGTTCAAGAAGAAATGGGCGACGTCTTGTTCGTTGACGCCACGCCGGATGAATACCGTGAATTGCTGCGGATCGACGCGCTGCAGCACAAGACGTGGAACGTCCCTAGCCTCGCCGGCAACATACTGTTGGTGCGGAATTCCGTCCAAGCGATGGCGTTCCGTTTGCCTCGCAAATAAACACTCACATCACAGCGACAAACAACTCGAAACGACAACGATGATCAACACGCTCACACCGACTGAGTTCCCCAATCCTGACGATTTCGAACCACTCGACTTCCTCGTCGTCGCGCCGCATCCCGATGACGCTGAAATTGGAATGGGTGGCACGATCATGCGGATGATCGATCAAGGCATGCGGGTCGGCGTGCTCGACCTCACCTCGGGCGAGCCGACTCCGCATGGCAGCATGGAAACTCGCATTCGCGAAACGGCGGCGGCGACTTCCGTGATGAAATTGACGTGGCGTGGCAACGCGGGACTGGTCAATCGAGCACTCGAGAACACGATGGATGCTCGCGTTCGGATCGCAAGCTACATCCGCTGCCTTCGACCGCGTTGGCTGTTCGCGCCGTACTACCATGACGCCCACCCGGACCACTTGGCCGCGACCCTGCTGACCGAAGCGGCACGGTTTCACGCCAAGTTGAGCAAGACCGACATGCCCGGTCCGCGGCATCATCCCGAGCGGTTATACTATTACTTCTGCATCCACCTGCGGCTCGCCGTCCAACCGGCGTGGATCGTCGACATCTCCGAACAGTGGGAACGGAAGATGGAAACGGTCAGGGCCTACGAGAGCCAAATGATTACCGGCCGGCCGACGGCACCACCGACACTCATCGATCGAATCCGCCACGAAGGCGAGCATTGGGGACGGCTGATCAATCGCACTCACGGCGAACCGTTTGATACGAAAGAGCCACTCGCGATGGGCAGTTTGCGAGACCTGCTGTAGCGAAAAATCTTCGAGTGTCGGCAGGTATCCGGGCGTGAACGATTCCGCCCCGCCGGGTTCGCCGCGCCGAGTTCACCCCGCCGAGTTCGCCCAGGCTCAACTCACTCAGCTCAACTCACTCAGCTCTGCCCACCCCAGCTCTAACTACTCGACGACAAACACACGACCGCCCTTGCCGTCTTCGATGGCTTTGACTTTGGGGGACGCGTTGGGAAGTGGTCGCGATATCGTGTAGGCGGCAATACCGACGACGAGCACGAGTGCGACCACCGCGATCGCCAAACCGATCCCCAGCATGACGAGCTGCGTGTCGCCGCTTTTTTGGCCACCGTCGGATGACGATGCGGCGTTGGTTCGCGTCGCCGCAACCGGGCCGGACTTCTTGACGACAGGAGGGATTCCCGATTGCCCGCGTGCAGCCCCAGGCATCGACTGGTTCGACAGTCGGCCACTGGACAGTGGTTGACCGGATAATGGTTGACCGGGGGTAGTCGCAAAGTCCGAGATGGAACCTCCCGCGACATCGAGTGGCGGCAGCGAACCGAAATCGAAATCTTTGATAACCTCGACGACGTCAACCTCTGACGTCGGCATGCTGTGGCTGTCTTCCATCGTGGCCTGAAACAGCTTGTCGTCGATCGCCGAATCGCTCTGCGTCACCATCGCCGCGAGTTGTTCGTGTCGAGCCCCGATGTCACCCCGTCCGGCCCGCAATCGTTGCAACTGATTTAGCAAATCCGCCGCCGACGACGGTCGCTCGGCGGGCTTCTTCGCCATCATCCGTTTGAGCAGCATCGCGACGGCTTCGGGACAATCGCTACGCGTCTGACGCACGTCGGGGATCGGCGCGGTTTGGTGTTTGGCCAGTCTTTGCGCGACGCTGTCGCCACGAAACGGCGGTTTCCCGGTCAGCAAGAAATGCCACGTACAACCGAGCGAATAGATGTCCGCTCGTGCGTCTACCGTCTTGCTGTTGAGGGCTTGTTCCGGGGCGACAAAATCCGCCGTCCCCATCAACCGTTTGGATTCCTGGTTGTCATCGGCCTCCGACCATCCGATCCTCGCCAATCCCATATCGCTGACCTTCACGACACCGTCACTGCGGAGCATCAAATTGGACGGTTTAATGTCCCGGTGAATCACGCCGCGTTCGTGAGCATGCACCAAACCCTCGCAGGCTTGGGTGATCGCATCGAGCGCCGCGTCGTAAGACATGATTCCGTCACGCGCAACGATTTGATGTAGATCAATCCCGTCGACAAACTCCATCACGATGTAAAGTTTGTTGCCGGCTTCGTTAAAGTCGTACGCGCGGACAATATTGATATGATCGAGTTGGGCCGACGCACGAGCCTCTTCTTTGAACCGTTCGATTCGGCGAGTGTCTTTGAGAGCATCGGGCGGTAACACCTTCAACGCCATCTGACGTTTCATCACTTGGTGTTCGCCGAGATACACCATTCCCATCCCGCCACGTCCGAGCGGTCGGAGCAGTTTGTACGCGCCGAGAAAGAAACCGCGACTCTTGCCCGAGAGTAGTTTGCTGGCCTGCCATCGCGTGAGCAGCCCTGCGTTTCGCAGGCCGTCGGCGAGGCGCTGTGAGTCCACGTGGGCATCCTCCGTCATCAACGATGCGACGACGGTTTTGATTTCCTCGAGCGTCAGAACACGTGAGGCGAGGGCGCGTTTGACGAGCGAACGGGTTTCTTCATCAAGAATCGGACGCGCGGTCACTGTGGAAGTCGACGATTTTAGCTGAATGGATGGTCCAGGAGCGGTAGGGGAACTCTCACCATTCATCGTGAACTCGAAATAAGTAAATAAACGAACGGCCAATTCTACTCATCGGCCTCGCGGTTTGCGAAGCGACAGCGTGCATGGAACGCTCGCCATTTCAACCGATTTTCGGGCCCGGCAGGTTAAGTTTTCGTGAACATTAACGACGGAGTCAAAAAAACCTCATTGGGATAACTTACGCAGCACAAAAAAAGCCCCTGTGGCGGTGCCGTCGCCCCTGCCATCTGGCGATCTTTCGACATCAAAACTTCATCAATCCACTCCAGCGGTCGGTGCCCGCGGGCCACGTCCAACATCGTCCCGACGAGGTTGCGGACCATGTTGTAGAGAAACCCGTTGCCCTCCACGTCGAAGCACCACCGTTGCCCGGTAAACGCATCGGACCGAGCCGCAATGGCCTGCGATTCCTGGCCATCGGATGCACTGACGTGTTCCCGCATCCAACAACTCCGCGTGATCGTGCGAACCGTACTCGCGACGGAGGAACCCGCGGCTTGGAAGGCGGCAAAGTCATGGGTTCCGACAAACTTATCCGCCGCCGCCGATAACAGATCGACATCCAGCGGCCATGGAACCCGGTACCGAGTCCGCATGGCAAACGGATCACGTTGACCACCGACCTGAATTTGATATCGGTAACGTTTCCTGACGGCGTCAGCGATCGGATGAAACGAAGCCACCGTCTCACGCACATCGACGACGGTGATATCGTCAGGCAATCGCGAATTGATGCCTCGCATGACCGCGTTCGCGTCGGCTCGCCAATCAGGCAACACGCAACGAGCGACCTGCCCCCACGCGTGCACTCCCGCGTCCGTGCGTCCACTACCGAGCACGCGACCTGCTTTCGTCCGAACGGCTGCATCGGCCGGATCGATTGCGGACTGGTCTTTCTTTGCGTTCTTGCCGAGTTTTGCCTTCTTGCCGAGCAGCGTGGCGACCGCGTTTTCGAGCTCGGCCTGCACGGTCGGTTGCCCCGGCTGGACCTGCCATCCCGAATAGCGAGTTCCGTCGTAGGCGATCGTCAGATGATAAGTCGGCAAGAGGTTCTCGCAGAAAATGGATAGAATCAGAAAAAGGTTCAGCAGTCGGAAAAACGCACACTCACGGAAAAACCGAGACACCGACGGATCGCATCGCCGCACCCAAGGTCGCTGTTCGAGTCGTTATTCTTATCCAACCGGCCGGATCACGGTAGCGTGTAGGACACGTTGAGGATCTGTTAAGATGTCCGCACGGCGTTTGAGCCTGAGGATGCTCGATCGTTTTCTGACCGTTTCACCGTTTCACCGTTTCACCGTTTCACCGTTTCACCGTTTCACCGTTTCACCGTTTCACCGTTTCACCGTGACGACGAGTTCGCGGCGAGTCACACCCACCGACCGCGACACGACTCCATGCTTTTTCATCTTGCTCAATCAGCGACCGCCAGCGGAGTCGCGGAAGAGATTCAGTGGCTCAGCGGATTACCATGGTTGCTGCTGCTCTTGCTGAGCCTACCGTTGGTCGTGGCCGCGTTGTACACGCGGGTGTTTCCGACCGGACTGTGGGCGAGCCTGCTGAGCGTGTCCATCGTCCTGAGTGTCCTGTTCGTCTTCTCGCCACAGGCGCTCGTCGTCCTCGCCATGGTCGACGGTCTGATCTTCGTGGTCACGTTGATTGATTTTCTGTTGCTGTGGTGGGGCAGTGGTGGTCACCGCGCGACCGGAATCGTGGTTTCACGCCACATCCCTCGTACCGGTTCGCTACGTGTACCGATCGAGACGACGCTGACGCTACAGAACCAAACATCGATGCGTCTGATCGGTGATTTCTGCGATGACCTACCCGAACATTTCACCGCTGAACCTTCGATGCATGATCTCGATCTCGCACGAGGAATGGAAACGATCGCCATCAGCCAACTCACCGCACATCGTCGCGGCGCGTTCGAGTTGGAACGATGTTACCTGCGAATCAAAAGTCCGCTGCGACTGTGGCAACGCCAAATCACTCTGCCGATTCACAACCGGGTGAACATCTATCCGGACATGAAACAGTTGTCCGATTACGCAATGCTCGCCCGGACCAATCGGCTCAGCCTGATCGGGGTCCGGCGCACTCGTCGGATCGGACAGGACAGTGATTTTGAACGTTTGCGTGACTACACACGTGACGACAACTATCGCCATATCGATTGGCGCAGCACGGCCAAACGCAACAAACTCACCGTACGGCAATTTCAGAGCGATCAAAGCCAACGGCTGATCTTCATGCTCGATTGCGGTCGGATGATGACGAATCAACGCGACGGATACTCGCTGCTCGATCACGCTCTCAACGCGTCGTTGATGATGGCCTACGTTGCGTTGCAGCAAGGCGATTCGGTGGGCATGATTTGTTTCAGCGATCGGATTCACGCCTACATTCCGCCGCGCGGCGGGGCGAGCCAGATGAACCGATTGCTTCAGGCCGGTTTTGACCAGTTCCCTCGGATGGTCGAATCGCGATATGACCTTGCGTTCCTGCACCTGAACTCGCGGTGCAAACGCCGCTCGCTCGTGACGCTGATCACGAACGTGATCGATGAGGTCAACTCAGCGGTGATCGTGGACTACCTCTCGAACCTGACGGGCACTCATTTGCCACTCGGTGTTCTTCTACGAGACCGCGAGATGTTCGACGCTGCCGACGCCCCTCACAACGCCGCCTTGGCTGCGGCGGCAGCGGGCGGTGGTACCGAGGCTCCCCATTACACCGAAACGATCGACGACTTCACCATGTATCGAGCCGCCGCGGCGGCTGACATTCTGCTGTGGAGGGAAGAGGTTCTCACCGGACTGCGACACCGCGGAGTGCTGTCGGTCGACGCGTTCCCCGATGAACTGACCGCTCCGCTGGTGAACCAATACCTCGAGGTGAAGGCCAAGCATCTGCTTTAGAGCGTTGGGATGTTTTACGTGTCCGATCCCCGTAACTGAATTCACCAGAATTCAGGCCACCGAAGTCAGGCGACATCGACGACGTCGTTTTTAGAACGTTCGAGGTCTACCAATCTTTCTCGACCGGAATCTGCCGTTGTTGTTGCAACTGCTGCAACCGGAATCGGCGGATCAGATCGCGGTCACGAATCGCCTGCAGCATCTTCATCGCTTCTTCGGCGGTCATCGGCCGATCATCCGGTTTGCCCTCACCGGCGTGCAGCGAGTTCGCCCCGGGCGCCTGCGATGACTCGTCTTGGTTATCGCTCGACAGACTTCCGCTGACGTCCTGCGTAGTTGTCTCCTGCTCCGCTTCTCCCTGTTCATCGGGCTCCGCCGGATCGCTTTGTTCTTCTGGATCTCCCGTGTCGCCGCTCATTTGCTGGTTGGAGTCTTGTTCGTTTGACGGCGGTGTGGAAGCCTGAGAATCCGACGGGGAGTTCGCATCGTTCTGCTCGTCACTCTCGTTAGGTTGCTGTTGCGAGCCATCTTCAGACGGTTGATCACCTTCGCTGTTTTGTGACTCCTGTCCCTTTTCCGAATTCGAATCCTCGCTTTGTTCGTCCGATGTGTCCTGCTGCTCTGAGTTGTTAGAATCAGGGTTGTCTGAATCTGGGTTCTCCGAATCAGAGTTCGATTGTTCGGGCTGCTGTTGCCCGGAGTTATCTTGGTTCGAACTCTGCTGCTGAGAATCCTCATCGCCGGCATCCTGCTCTTGCGAGTCGGACGATTCCTGCGATTCGGATTGCTCTGAATTCTCTTGCTGGCCTGACTTCTCCTGCTGCTGTTGTTCCGATTCCTGGATCACCGCGAGCAGTTGAACCGACTTCTCTAGGTTGGCACGCGCGTCCTCCCAGTCTGGCCTCAGTCGCAGAGCAGACCTCAACGCGCCGATACCTTGTTGCAAGATCTGCTTCGCCTGCTCGGTCGCGGAAACCGAATTCACATCGTTTGCATCGGCGGTGTCGTTCGGATGACTCGCATCTTGCGTCGGCGGTACTTGGCTCGTTGCCAGGGTTTCGATTGCCGCGGCATAACACGACGTTCCAAGGTTGTAGCGTGCCGATGCGGCGACCTCATCCGATCCCGCCCCGACCGCCTGAGCGAACGCATCCACTGCCGCGGAGAACTCACCTTCGCGATACAACTCGACACCTCGGTTGTATACGCTCGTTGGTTCGAGTGTTGATTCGGTTGGATCGGTCTCGAGATCGGCTCTCGGCTCGATCGTTTGTGCGGGCGCGGGTGTCGCGGTCAGGCAGAACACGAGCAACATGCCGGCCACCGACGCGGATCGACCGATCCCGCGTGGCGAACGACGGGCAAAGAGTCTTACGACATAGTCGATCAACAACAGAACGAATGCCGGCAAAGCGAACCATTGGAATCGAGCGGCATAGGTATCCACCTTCGCGGTTTCAAACTCGGTGGCCTGCATCCCAGCGATGTATCGATCATAGATCGTCGCCATGTCGACTTGCTTGGTGCCCGCCGGGATGTAGACACCGTCGGTTTCGGTAGCGATTTGTCGCAAGGTCGCGCCATTCATTTTTGACCAAACCGGTTCGCCTTGATACTTGATGTATCGCCCTCGTCTCGTGCCTTGGTCGTTCGCGGTCAACGTCTGGAATCCGTGATCCGGCATCCATGTCACCGAGCCCCACGGTGAAGATTCGGATTTTCTCATCGTCGTGCAATCGTTTCGCCATTTTGACCGGTTCACTTTCCTGGTCTTCGCCATCAGTCAACACAACGATGACGCGGTGGGAATTGGTCTTACTCAGAAACGCTCGCCCTCCGGACTCGATCGCATCGCCAAGGCGTGAACCGCCACGACGAACCGAGTTGGGGCTGACGTCTTCGAGTTGTCGGCTGAAGTCTTCATAGTGATTGGTCAGCGGAATCACTTGTCGTGTCTCGCCGGCAAAGACGACCAACCCGACGCGGTCTCCCGCCATCCGTTCGACCATATCTCGGATCATTTGCTTGGCCCGTTCGAGTCGATTGGGCCTCGCGTCTTCGGCCAACATGCTGCGTGACACGTCGAGCAAAAACAACACCTCGATTCCTTTCTGTGGAACCTCCTGCTCAGTCTTCCCCCACCGGATGTCCATCATCGATAACGCGAGCAATCCCAATGCCATCGACAAAACCGCCGCAGACACGACGCCACCAACGACTCGATGTCGGGCGAAAAACGATGACGAATCGAAGAAGTCAGCGAGTCGATCTTCGGTCGCGAATCGACGCTGCGCCCGCCGCCGGATCAACACAACGATCAAACACATCACACCAGATATCGCCGCGGCCACAATCCACCACGCCGCAACCGGGTTCCCCACCAATCCGTCGTCCGGCAACCACGCCGCCCACCACAAATCGCGATTCATGTTAACTCCCTCAGCCAAAACGTTTGCAACGCGATGCGGATGAGCAACAGCACCATCACAATTGACAACAGCGGCGGAACAGTCGCCCACCGGGTCGGATAGTCTTCCACGGCGAGTTCTCGATACTCGACAAATTGTTTCGATTCGACTTTTGTCTTCTCGAGTTCATCGATTTCGCGGTAGATCGATTCGAGCGAGTCGGTATCGGTCGCGCGAAAATATCGTCCGCCGGTCTTTTCCGCGATTTGCGTGAGGGTGTCCTCGTCGATATTCACTTCCATCGCCCGCAATACTTCGCGACCAGAAAAAGGGTCACGAACCGGAAAAGGAGCCTGCCCCTTGGTCCCGACGCCGATCGTGTAAACCTTGATCCCGAGCGTTTCGGCGAGCTCCGCCGCTTGCAGCGGTTCGAGTGCCCCCGCGTTGCTCTCACCGTCGGTCAGCAGAATGATAATCTTGCTCTTGATCTTGCTATCCTGACGCGCGTCGAGTGCATTGAGTTTCTCCGTCGCCAACGCGATCGCGTCCCCGATCGCAGTACCGTCTTCGTTTCGTTGGTCGACGATCTGAGTTTGGTTGAGTGTCCCTACCAAAAAACCATGATCGAGCGTCGGCGGAGTGATCGCGTCGGCGTAACCGGCGAAGGTTGCTAGACCTACGAGGTCATTGAACCGCCCTTCGAGTTCATCACCACCGAGTACAAACTTCGCGACGACGTTTTTGATTGCCCGCAAACGATCAACTCGTTCACCATCGATTCGAAAATCCATCGCCTGCATGCTACCGCTACGGTCGACGACCAATTCGATCGCGATACCTTCGCTGCTGGAGACGGTCCGCTGGCGACCGTCGCGTGGACGTGCCAGGGCGACAATCAAAACCGACAACGCGATCAGCAGCAGGACATCCGGCAACCAAATCAATCGCTGACGCAGCGTCCGGGGTAGCTGAAACGCGGCATCGAGATTGCTAAACGGCACTGAAGCCTGATCGCGATTCGAGAAGAACCGCCGCCACGCCAGAAACGGAATGATCAACAACAGCAACAGATAAGCGGGCGAGTGAAAAAGAGACAACATCATGCAGCCTCCTTCGACGCGGTTACATTTTCGGCGGGCAGGGACTGAAGCGTCTTGGCATCATCGATTGCGGTTTCGAGAGTGTTGATTTCCTCACGACTGACGTTTTGTTCGGCTCGCGAGTCAAACTTAATCCGATCGGCGACGGACAACACGCGTCGCAGTGTTTGCAGTTGTTTTCCCGTATATCCGCGAGTTTCGAGGCGTTCTAACAATCGAGGCGTAGGAACGACCGTTGTTGTTATCCCGGACCGTCCCATCAAATTGACGTGAAGCACGCGTTTCAACAGTTCAGATGCCTCGACGTAGGCGGCGGCGTTTTCGATACGTTGCCTCTGAAGTTCACCGAGACGATCGCGACACCATCGCTGCGACGAATCATGCCGACGATACCATGCCCACAACACTGCCGCCGCAACAACACAAGCGAGCCCGATCAGCCAAGAGACCCAACCGAGTTCCGATTCCTGATCCTGATTCGAAGGCGTCTCGATTTCACCCACGATGTCTCGATAGGTTTCCAGTGTCGATTGCTCGTCTGGCTGCAGAATACTGCGTACCTCGATCTCGACAGGCTGAGTCCGAATCACACGAACGTCCGCCTCCGAATCATCGTCGTCAGATACATCCAGACCGACCGGCACCAAGCGGACCGAGATCGGAGGAACCGTTTGCAATCCGACCTGCAACGTTTCCAGCCGCATGGTACGCACCCACAAACGATCGCCTGAATCGGCAACCGGCATGTCACCGAGGTCGTTCACATCGAGGATATCAAACGACCCGATCGTTTCCCCCACGTCTTCGAAGACGACTCGGGTACCCACCGGAGCCGCTACTTCGATTCGAATGGTAAAAGGGTCCGCAATCGCGATTGACTGTCGCGACAAATGCACGACCGGCCTCGGCCCGTCCGCCTCGGTATTCTTCGGAACAACGATTCCTTCCTCGAACGTGTCCCCGGACGAGGGCGGTTGGGCACACGCCCAAACCCCGAAGGGCATCAGCCAAATCGCGACGCACAGCCAAATGGAAATGGATGGATGCCTCATCTACCCTGCCGTTCACGTCGATGGAAATAACGTTGCAGCGGTTCCACGATGTCTTGGCCGGTTTGCAGATGCAGCGGCATCCATTTCAGCCGAGCAAACATCGCGTCCCGAGCGGCCATTCGCCGGGTCGTCAATTCTTGGTACTGACGTCTCACCCGCCGACTGCTGGTATCGACCAAATGCACGCGTCCCGTTTCGTTGTCCCGTAGGCGGATCAAACCGACGCGCGGCAGTTGCATCTCTCGTTCGTCATTGACGATGATCGGGATCACGTCATGCCGACGACTGAGCACCCGCATGGAACGTTCGAGTGAAATTTCCGCCGCCGTTCGTTGTGCGTCTGAATCGAACACGTTGCTCGTCAAAAAATCGCTGATCCAAAAAACAACACTGCGGCGATGAGTCGTGCGGTTGAAATGATCAATCGCGGCCACCAAATCAGTTCGGCCACCGATCGGTTCACAGTACAGCATTTCCCGGATCAGCCGTAAAACATGCCGTGCCCCTTTTCGCGGAGGTATGTGTTTTTCAATCTGATCGGTAAACAGCGTCAAACCGACTTTGTCATTGTTCTTGATTGCCGACATCGCCAACGTCGCGCCGAGTTCGGTAACTAGTTCCCGTTTGGTTTGGTGCTGGGTCCCGAATCCGATCGACGGGCTGAGGTCGACCAACAACATCACCGCGAGTTCACGTTCTTCGCGAAACAACTTCACGAACGGCATGTCACTCCGCGCCGTCACGTTCCAATCGATCGTGCGGACATCGTCACCGACCTGGTAGGGCCGGACTTCTTCGAACTCGATGCCTCGACCTTTGAACGCCGAATGCCAACTGCCGGTGAGCAATTCGTCGACGCGGTGAGAGGTTCGCAGTTGAATGCGTTTGATCTTCTTCAGAACCTCGCTTGGAATCATGGCACCGCCACGTGATCCAAGATCTCGCGAATAATCGATTCGCTGGTACGCTCCTCCGCTTCGGCTTCGTACGTGATCATCACGCGGTGACGCAGCACATCGAGAGCGAGGTTTTGGACATCTTCGGGCAACACGTAACCGCGACCATCGAGAAACGCGTTCGCTCGCGCGGCCAACGCCAAATTGATCGTCGCTCGCGGCGAACCGCCGAACTGAATCAGTCCGTCGAGGTTCAGCCCGTAGGCGGCCGGTCGCCGCGTCGCCATGACCAAATCGACGATGTATCCCTCAATCTTCGGATCGATCACGACATCGTCGACGTTCCCGCGAGCGGCCATGATTTCTTCCGGTGAGGTGACCGCGGCGACGTCGAACTTCGGCGCCGTTTTGCTCATCCGTCTGAGAATCGTGAGTTCTTCGTCGCGCTGCGGGTAGTCCACGATCACCTTCAATAGGAACCGGTCCATCTGTGCCTCAGGCAGCGGATAGGTCCCCTCCTGCTCCACCGGGTTTTGCGTGGCCATCACCAAGAACGGTTCTTCGAGCATGAACGTTTCGCCGCCGATCGTCACCTGACGTTCTTGCATCGCCTCGAGCAATGCACTCTGCACCTTTGCCGGTGCCCGGTTGATCTCGTCAGCGAGGATCAGATTGGAAAAGATCGGCCCTTTTTGAACAACAAAGCTCTGATCCTGGGGACGGTAGACCTGCGTCCCGATCAAATCGGCAGGCAGGAGGTCGGGGGTGAACTGCAACCGTTGGAACTCGGTGCGGATCGATTTCGCGAGACTCGACACCGCCGTCGTCTTAGCCAATCCCGGAACACCCTCAATCAGCAAGTGTCCACCGGTCAGCAAACCAATCAGCATTCGGTGAACGAGATCTTCCTGGCCCACGAGTACATGACCGATCTCCACAGCGATCTTGCGGAACGGCTCGCTCGCTTGGGGAAAATCGCCGCCTGTAGGAGCCCCTTGCGGCGAAGCGAATTCAGATAAAGACATTTCGTGACGTTCGATTGAAATGAGACGGATGGGTGACGGGAATAATGTATTCGACCTCAAACCCGGTTCGGTTCGTAGGTTGGGTTGGAACCCGATCGACTGATTTGGTTAAATACAGCAATCTCACCGAGCAGGCCAGGACGATCGGCCGCTCTTCCCACCCCCACTGGAGTCCTCCCCAACGATGGTTCAACGCACTTTCACGTTCATGCTCGTCACTTTGTTCGCCGCAATTTGCTCTTCCACCGTTTCGGCTGCCGACCCGATGGAAGCCGAAGTTACCAACAAGGTTTATTTCGATGTCACCATCGGCGGAGAACCGGCAGGACGCATCGTGATGGGTCTGTTTGGCAAAGACGTTCCCAAAACCGTTGAAAACTTCCGAGCCCTTTGCACAGGTGAAAAAGGCGAAGGAAAATCAGGCGTGCCACTCGATTACGAAGGCAGTGCCTTTCACCGTGTTATTCCTGGGTTTATGTTGCAAGGCGGTGACTTCACTCGTGGAAACGGCACCGGTGGCGAGAGCATCTACGGATCCGATTTCGACGACGAAAACTTTAAGTTCCGTCACTCCCAACCGGGCATCCTCAGCATGGCCAACGCCGGCAAGAACACGAACGGTTCGCAGTTCTTCATCACGACGGTTCCTACCCCGCACCTCGATGGTCGCCACGTCGTCTTTGGACGCGTCCTCGAAGGCATGGATGTTGTGAAGAAGGTCGAGTCGGTCGGATCGAGCAGCGGACGGACGCAAACGCTGATCAAGATCAAAGAAGCCGGCGAATTGAAGTAAGCGTTCTGATCTCGAGGCATTTCGGTCGCTGGCAACAGGCAGGCGACAACAATCAATCACTCGGACGCCAGCCCTCAAAGGCTGGCGTTTTTTATGATGAAACCGGCGACCATCAGCGAACTGAAAAAAGCCCTCGCGCCGTTGCCGCGTGAAGACCTGCTCGACGCATGCGTCAGGCTGGCACGGTTCAAAGTCGACAACAAAGAACTGTTGACGTACCTGCTGCTCAAGTCCGATGACGAAGACGGCTACATCGACGATGTGTGTGCGGAGATCAGCGAGCAATTACCCTCGACCCGCACGGTCCACAAAAAGACACTGCGGAAGATCATCCGCACCATGGACAAGTGCATCCGGTACTCGGGCGACAAAGAAACGGAACTGCAAATTCGCATCCATTTCTGCCGACAAATTGTCGAACGCAAAATCTATTTCGGCCGTTGCCGAGTGAGCGCCAACATGTATTTGGCGCAAATCAAGAAGATCGAAAAAGCACTCGAGAAAGTGCATCCCGATTTACAGTTCGACTTTCGCGAGCAGATGATCGGGCTCGACGAATACGTTCGTTAGCGCAACGGTTCTCGAGCTCTCGATGCGAGTCTCGCGGGACGTCGATTTTGTTGCTGAAGTTTTTGCGTGAGGCGGTGTCGGGAGTTTTTTATCAATCGCGAAGTGACAACGGGCAAAAGTTCCCGTGAGCCGAAGTGCGTGAGCACTCGGGTGTTGGGCGGGTTCGGTCTCAACATCGCTCGACCGTTCCCACCCGAGGCCTTACGGCCATTCGGCTCACTTCCGTCGCTCGGGATTTCCAAGACCGAGAGTTTCTCCCGTCGCTTCGCGAGTGGGGAAATGGTCAATAACTAAATCGACATTACGAGACACTCGCCAACGTGTTTCGCTCGGGACGCTCAATACTCGTGCGAGGTTTCGCTCGATTCGGCGATCGACACCGCGGACGACTTGACCGCTTGGCGAACGGTTCGGTTCTTCACTTCGTCGGTCAAACGTGCGATCGCTTCGGCAACGGGCATCGCGCCGAGGTCGCCATCGATACGGTCTCGCAGTGCGAGGTGGCCCATCTCGGCTTCCTTCGGTCCGACAACTGCCATGTAATTGACGAGATCCAACTGAGCGTTGCGGATCTTCGCCTGCACCTTGCCGTCGGAAGAATCCACCGTCACTTTCAAACCGGCCTCATCGAGTTGTTTGGCAACCGCGACGGCGTAGTCGAGCGATTTGTCACTGAGCGGCAGAACGCGAATTTGTTCCGGCGCCAGCCACATCGGAAACGCACCGGCAAAGTGCTCGATCAACATCCCCGTGAACCGTTCGAGCGATCCGAACGGTGCGCGGTGAATCATGACCGGTTGATGGGTCGAATTGTCGTTGCCTTTGTATTGCAGTTTGAAACGTTGCGGCAGGTTGTAGTCCAATTGCACCGTTCCGAGTTGCCACGATCGTCCGATGCAGTCACGAACCATGAAGTCCGCCTTGGGACCGTAGAACGCGGCTTCACCGGGCTCCTCGTTGAATTCCATTCCGGAATGCTGCAACACACCGCGGAGGGCCCCCTCGGCATGGTCCCAATTCTCTTCGCTGCCGACGTACTTGCTGCTGTCAGGATCGCGCAACGACAACTGCACCCGGTAATCGTTCAACCCGACCGACTGCAGCACGAACTGAGTCAGTTCGATCGTCGCACGAAATTCTTCTTCGACTTGTTCGGGCGTGCAGAAGATGTGTGCATCGTCCTGGGTCAGACCGCGGACCCGCATCATCCCGTTCAGTTCGCCGGTTTGTTCGTGACGGTAGACGGTTCCAAACTCGAACAACCGCAGCGGCAGTTGACGATACGATCGTGGTTCGGCGGCAAAGATTTGACAGTGGTGAGGGCAGTTCATCGGTTTGAGCAGGTAACGCTCGTTGACGAGTTGCCAGTCATGCAGCGCCTTCTGTTTGGCTTCGACAGATGCGGACGGTTTGTAGTCATTCAATTTGACTCCAAACACTTCCGCAGCAGCAATCAGTTTGTCTTCGTCGTCGCTGCTCAGATTTCCTTCACCGAGTCGCGTGTTCCAGGCATCGAGCAGCCCGCCCACTTCGCTGCCGAACAACGGTGCGAATTGGCTGTCGCGGTAATACGGGAAGTGACCGCTGGTTTCATACAATTCGACACGCCCGATGTGCGGGCTGTAGACGGGATCGTACCCTCGCGAGAGCAATTCTTTGCGGAGGAAATCTTCGAGTGCGACGCGAACTCGGGCGCCTTTGGGCAGCCACAGACAGAGCCCCTGGCCGACTTCCGGATTGATCGCGAACAGCCCGTGCTGTTTGCCGAGCACGCGGTGATCGCGGCGGCGTGCTTCCTCGAGTTGTTCGAGGTACGCGGCGAGTTCTTTCTTGTCAAAGAAAGCGGTCCCGTAAACACGTTGCAATTGGCGTCCTGACGCGTCCCCTTTCCAATACGCTCCCGCGACAGACAGCAACTTGATCGCCTTGATCATGCCGGCGTGGGGAATATGCGGTCCGCGGCAGAGGTCGACGAATTCGCCTTGGCGGTAGAAGCTGACGGTGGGTTGGTCGCCGAGACCGGTATCGATGTGCTCGACCTTGAGGTCTTGGTTCAGGTCGTCGCACAGCTTTCGTGCTTCGTCGCGGTCGAGCACGAAGCGTTCAAACGGCTCTTTGGCTTTGATGATCTTTTTGATCTCGGCTTCGATCTTTGGAAAATCGTCCTCGCTGATTTTCTCGGACAGGTCGAAGTCGTAGTAGAAACCGCCCGAGGTAGTTGGACCGAACGCGAGCGACACGCCGTCGTAGACTCGCATGATCGCGCGAGCCATCACGTGAGCGGCCGAGTGACGCAGAACGTCGAGCGCCGACGCGTCACGGTTGGTCAGCAACTTCAGCGGCACCGATCCGTCCTCGTTGGCCAATTCGCCAAGCGGACGGAACGAATCGACAATTTTCCCCTCAACTTCCGCAGCCACGACCGCCCGGGCCAACCCTTCGCTGATCCCGCGTGCGACGTCCATCGGTGTAGCGTCGCCGGGATGTTTCTGTTTGGTGCCGTCGGGAAGGCAAACTTCAACGTTCTGAATCGAAGCGGTAGACATGGATGCGAGGGTCGATGGGGGTAAACGAGTGAGAGAATTCAAACGTACACCGGCGACGCTTCAGGGCCGCGATGGACGCAGAGACGGCAGGATAGCGGTTTTGACAGGGAAAGAGAAACCTCGGTTCGGTGGTAATTCCGATCGCGAGATTTTCTCGAGAAGCCGTTTTTCTCGAAGAAATCCCAAAGCGTGGATACAATAAATGCACCAATCCCCGCGAAACCCAGCCTCCCCGGCCGGGGTTTCAACGCGAACGGGCTGCGGTAACGACCGCAGCTCCGACCCGCTTTCTCAGCTCTTTTCACGCTTTTCGCCGTAAAACGAACATGTTGACGACATTTTCGAACTCACTACCACGCCTTTCCACCTGCATGATGGCCCTCTTTTTGACGGGGATGATTGCTGGCGAAGTTGCCGCCCAACGGGGAGGCCGAGACAGGGGTGGCGACCGAGGAGGAGACAGAGGTGGCGACCGGGGCGGTGATCGAGGTGGTGACCGGGGAGGAGATCGGGGAGGACGCGGCGGATTCGGAGGAGGAGGATTTGGTGGCGGACCTCCCGGCGGCGGATTTGGTGGACGCGGCGGCGGACCGGGTGGCGGAGACCGTGGCGGACGGGGTGGCGGCGATCCGAGCAGTTTCTTGACCCGGCTAGACCGCAACGGCAACGGCCAGATCGATCCTGACGAACAACAGGGTCCTGCGAGTTTCTTGATCCAACGTATGCAATCCATGGACTCGAGCATCAAACCGGGACAACCGATCTCGATCAAAAAGGTCTCCAGCGCGTTTGAAAAAATGCGAGGAGGACGTGATCGCGACGACGAGAGTCGTGGTGGCCGAGACGATCGACGCGGTTCGTCGAACGGCAACGAAGACCCGACCGAGGTCGAACCGCTCGTGCCTGGTTTTGGCGAGGAGAGTGTCTACATGCCTCTGCTCGGATTCGGACCGGCGGCCGAAATCATGGCGGTACCTCCGTCCGAAGCCGACTTGGCCGAAGCTCGCGAGATGCTGCGGCGATACGACCGCGACCGGGACGGACAACTCAGCAAGGAAGAACTCGGCCGCGGCCGTTTCTGGGGCACGCCAATGGACTTCGACCGCAACGGAAACGGAAAACTCTCCGAATCGGAACTCGCGACCCGAGAAGCCGTCGAACGCGAAAACAAAGAAAGCAACCGTGACAGCGGACGCGACGATCGACGCCAAGACGATGACGGCCGCGACCCGATCGTGGAGGATTTCGAAGGTCGACGTTCCTACCGCGTCTACCCGGCAGGCACGCCCGAAGGCATGCCACGGTTCTACACCGAACGCGACCTCAACGGTGACGGACAAGTCTCCATGAGCGAATACACCTCCGAATGGAACGATTCACTCGTCGCGGAATACTACCGGTGGGACCAAAACCAAGACGGAGTGATCACGGCATCGGAAGTGCAATCCGGCGTGAACCAAGGCTACACCGCGAGCGACACACGGCGAGGCATCGCGCCGCAATCCGACACACTCGCATCCACCGCATCCCGCTCGTCATCTGCCGACTCGTCGTCGAGCGCGTCTTCGAGCGGCGCTGCGTCAAACGCCCCACCGGCACCCAAACTGGAAATGCCGAGCGAACCGCCGAGCGACAAATTGATGGCGTACGCAAAAAGAATCGTTTCGAAGTACGACGAAAATGGCGACCTCGCCCTATCGGCGACAGAGTGGAGCAAGATGCTGATCAGTCCCGCCGCCGCGGACTTTGACGGCGACGGCCGGATCACCGTGGTGGAATACGCGGGCTACATGATGGCCAAATCCAAACGCCGAAACTGATCTCATCCGGATCGCCGTATGCCGGATTGTCGCATGAGGTTGACGCTGCGCGACATCGACCGGGTGATTTGATCCGAACCGATGCAGCATCAGCACGGAACGAACGGCGTCGATGCGATTCTACGAAGCCAATGCGTCGTTGATCGCGCGGGCCGAGTTGAGGTTCTGAAAGATGCACCCGCATTCGAATTGGTCGCCACACGGTTTGATCCATTTCACCGACACACTGCCGCTCGCTCCGGAAGAGGTCGTCAGCAGAAGTCGTTCGGCAACGTCGAGTTCTTTGTCGGCGTGAATTCGCACGCCGGTCGTTGAGAAGTCTTCGAGCGTTGCCTGACTCAGGACGGGCTTCCCGTGAGCACGTCGAACTTGGATCGGAGTTCCTAATTGAATGCGTGTCTCTTGTCGACGCGTCACCAAACCTGCCGACACCATATGGTCAATCAGGTTTGGATCCATCAACCGGCGAAACTGGAAACCGAACGTATTGCTGCCGACGGAGGTCTGTTGATTCCAACACAACCGACCGGCCACCTCGATATCGACTTCGCCTGACGTATCCTGCATTCGCAAAACCGCAACGGTGATCTCTTCGGGGCGATCGAGCGAGACTCGCACCGCGCACCCGCCGACACTGATATCGGCCATTTGGCACGGGTGCCGGATCACGTCGTCCTCGTGCAACACCAACAACTCCGCCGTCAAATTGGCGGTGTTCCTGGCATGGAAACGGTCACCGTTTCGGTTCTGAGCGGGGCCGGGCGACGGGGTTGATGCAGACATGAATGAAAAACAACGGGTGGTGAAAATCGAGATCGTTCAACTCTACAACACGAAACGCACCCCCCACGCGAAATATGCATCCGTTTACGTTGGTAATCTGTGACGGTTCTTCCGGTTGTTCGACGTGGAATGATCATTCGGCCCCACCGACCAACAGAATCATCACATCTCATCGCGGTAGCGTTCCGATGACACGAGAGAACGGATCACCGTCGATGCCTCGTGCCCCGAATGAGCCACGCAATGAATCAGTCACCGCAAACCGTTGTTGAACGCCGCCGCGTAAAAAGGCTGTTGTTGTCGGCAACCTTGATCGGTGCGTCGGGCTGCGCGTTGACACCTTCATCGGTATCGGCACAACAGACCAACCCGTTCGTGCCCCAGCACACGTACGAACAGGCGGCCTACGGCAATGCGTCTGCGCGAGACGACCGCGATCGCGGATACGCAGCCGCCCAGTCTTTTCCCGCAGGCACGACTTTCCCAACCGCCAACTCTTATCCTGCAGCCAACTTGCCAGCAACCACGCCAGTTGCCCAGGCACGTCTTCAGATGCCACAGGTTCGCGACAGCCAAACTTTGCAGGGCAATGCGAACTCGCTGGGCAATATCAATGTGTCTGCCGCTGCGAGTTTGAACACGCGAGTCGAGTCTGACGGTCCGGCCGCTTCGACGATCGGTCACGCTCGTCCCGTTCATGTCGGTCCGGACTGGAACGCCTTCACGCCTCAGTCGTTCGCCACCGATTCCGCCGGTGCGTCCCCAGCAGTGTCTCACAACACAACCGGTTCGCCGACGATGGCACCGTCTCTTTCAACGACAACGTTGCAGCCACCGAGTATCGCACAATCTCAACCTCGTGCCGCCGCGCAATCTCAACCCCGCGCCGCGCAATCTCAACCCCGCACCGCCGCACGCACGAACCTGCGTCCGTCACGACTGCCGGCGGCAGGGTCGGCGTCTTTCGATGAAAGCCTTCCCAGCACGGCGCCACCGAATCTAGCCGGAACGACGGCTTCTTTGGCGAGTGCGGCGCAGCAACGTTCTCGTTTTGTCGCGGCAACGCCACCGCCACGACCGACCGGTTCCGCGGTTTACCTCGCGTCTCAAACCGCTCAGTCGCAAATCGACGAGGCGGCAAAACTGTTCCGACAAGCGAGCTTGGAATACGACTGTGCCGCCTACGCATCGGCAGAAACGTCCGCATGGCAGGCGCTCGAAAAAGCAGCCCAGGCGATCGACCTCGCGTCGGTTTCGGCGAGCCAACGATCGGTCAACGCTGTCCGAGATAACGCAAAAAACCAACCGAGTAGCGTTGACCGATTGCAACGAGGCCGGTGCGCCATCCGAGAAGCACAAGACTTCGTCGGCCCGTTCGCTCACGGCAGCCAGCAAGCGATCGCTCGTCTAGCCCGTGCCCACCAGACGCCGGTCGTCCGGGAAACGTTGCCGCCGATGACCGCCCGTTATTCCGCCGAAGCACTCGCACGACTCGGACAATCTTCGTCGGCCTCACATCACTCGGCGGACCTGCCGACGGCGAACGAAGCCGTGGATCGCTATCTCGACTACGCACGAACCCAGTTCAGCGTGATCGCGGGGCAGAGTCTGCTCGCGGCCCAGACCATGGACCTGCTCGCCGCGATCCGTCTCGGCCGGAATGAATCGACTCAGTTGCCCGGACCGACGGCGATTTGCCTGCGTCGTGCCGCGGTGCAGGGCCAAAGCGACAACGCGGATCTCGTCGCAAAACTCGGACATCACCTGGCCGACGTGGGACTGGTCGACGAAGCCCGTTGGGCGCTCGGGCATTCCTTGACATTGCAACCCAACCCGACCAACGCAGCCCGGCTCGCGGCCTTGAACACCACATCGCGCCGCACCTCAACCCAAGGCGGCCAACCGTCATCGCAGTACGGATCGTCGATACTCGCTGCGACTCGAGCAGCGATGCCTCAATATCAACCAAAGCGTGCACCGGAGATCACAACGGTTTCACCGGAACAGTTTGCGTCGATCTCTCACAGTGTTATCCCGGGTTCCCCACGGTCACACACGGTCGCGCAGACGCCTCAACCGGCGACCTCTGCCGATCCGCCTGCGACGGAGATGAGATACCACAACGCGTCGGCAACGACATCGAGCCCCAAGGCGCCCTCAGCGAAGTCGTTCTTTCAAGCGGTCACGGCTTCCTTCCGATCGCCATCGACGCCCGAGCAGCCGGCTCAATCGCAAATCAACGCCACACCAGCTGCCTATCGAACCAACGGTTCCGGCCAGCCGCATGCGGCCGAACAAGGAATTCCCAACGGGTCGCACGACGAACGCCTGTCGGCTCCCAACGAAACCGATCAACGCGATGGCCGAATCAGTTCACGCCTATTGCCCGGCCTGAAGAAATGGTGGTAACGGCTAACGTCCCACCGCCTTTTCCATGCCCGTTCATTCTCAGCAACGTCCCGTCATGATCACCACGCATCGCTACCGACCACAACGACTGATCCTATTCGCCATGGCAGGTGTTGTTCTGCTGGCGAGCCGGGTTGCGGTCGCGCAGGTCCACCCCATGCCGGTATACCCATCGTCGCATGGTGGATCGTTCGCATACGGCTCCGCTGCGATGCCGGGAGGTTGCACGGCCTGCGGCACAGCCATGGTCGCGGGTCCCAACGGATACGGATGCCCCAAGTGCATGATGGGTGTCGACTGCGCGACCGCGTGCGGCAGCGAGGCTCGGTGGCAAGACATGCGTCCAATGCGGTTCGATGCGTACGGCCCCGGTGGCTATGCGGGACCGTCACGGATGCAGCACCTGGCGAAGTATCACATCCGGCCGGGCGATGAAATCCAAATCGTCTATCTCGTGACCCGGCGACAAGACAACGGGCAGTATCGCCTGATGCCCGGCGACGAAGTCTCCATCGAATCGATCGCCGACGAAGACCTCGACCGAGGAACGCTGCAGAACGGTTTGTTGATTCAACCCGATGGCACCATCACGGTTCGCTTGTTGGGACAAATCCAAGCCGCGGGATTGACCGTGGAAGGATTGCGGACGCTGCTCGAACGTGAATACGAAGCGTTCTATGATGATCCCGCGATCGACGTGACGCCGGTTCGGACCAACACGCTCGCCGAAGACATCCGAGCCGCGGTTGGCGGACTCGGTGGTTTCACCGCACAAGCGATCACGGTCACGGTCATGCCCGACGGCCACATCCGGTTGCCCGGCATCGGCGGCGTGAACGTTCAGGGGTTCACACTCGAACAGCTCAAACGTGAGATCAACCTTCGATACGCGGAGGTTGTTGTCGGGTTGGAGGTGGAACCGATCCTGACGCAGCAGGCGCCGCACTTTGTCTATGTGCTCGGTCAAGTCGGCCAGCCTGGGCGGCAGGAACTCACCGCACCGACCACCGTCCTGGGGGCGATCGCCGCGGCCGGCGGGCATCTTCCGGGCGGTAATCTCCGGCAAGTCGTGATCTTCCGCCGGGCCGAGGATTGGCGATTGATCTCGACGATGCTCGATCTCAACGGAGCGATTCGCGGCAAGCGTCCAACGCCTGCCGATGAAATCTGGCTTCGAGACGGCGACGTCGTCATCGTGCCCGAACGGCCGATTCAGGTGTTCAATAACTTCGTCAATCAGGTGTTCACCGAAGGCATCTACGGTATCATTCCGTTCGGCGGATTTTCGGTCTCGCGAGAAAACCTGTAGCGTTTTCTGGTCGATTTCCCAGATAGCCTGGATCCACATTAGCCTCGGTTCCACGATAGCCCGGCGCCCTGTTAGGCCCGACTCCCCGTTAGGCTCGGTTCCCGGTTAGCCCCGGTCCGTGATCGACCCGGCGTCCGAAGAAGTTTTGTATCTGCCGCCGATGATTGACACCCACGCCATTTCACCACGCCTGAGTTGACGGCATGTCGGAACTAAAAAATCTCTTCCAAACGCTCGCCAAGAACAATCGCAAAGCGTTGATGCCGTTCGTCACCGCGGGCGATCCCGACATCGCGACCACCGCTGCGGTCATCCGCGCGGCCCAGGACGCCGGCGCTGACCTTTGTGAAATTGGTGTCCCCTACAGCGACCCGATCGCCGACGGCCCCGTGATTCAGGCCTCCTATCAGCGAGCCCTCGATGCGGGATTTCGATTGAAAGAAATCTTTGAGCTAGGCGAGACTCTCTCTCAGGCGGCCCCCACCCCGGTCAGCATGCCACGCGTCACGATGGTCAGCTATTCGATCATCTATCGAACCGGAATGGCGAGGTATGTCGAACTCGCGAAAGCCGCGGGATATTGCGGGGCGATCGTTCCCGATCTGCTCGTCGAAGAAGCCGAACCGTTGAGCAAAGTTTGCCGGGAAGCGGAATTTGATTTGATTCAACTGATCACACCGACCACCACCCGCGAACGCCAACGCCGAATCGCGAAACTGACGACCGGTTTCCTGTACTACGTTTCGGTCACCGGAATCACCGGCGAACGTTCCGCCTTGCCGGCCGACATCATCGACAACGTCTCTTGGTTGAGAGAACAAACGGACCTCCCGGTCTGCATCGGGTTCGGTATCAGCAGCCCGGAAACGGCCGCCCAACTAGCTCCGATTTCCGACGGTTTGATCGTCGGATCGGCGATCGTTCGGAGGATCGCCGAAGCATCCGAGCAGGCAAAACAATCCGGTGCCGATCCGACACAGGCTGCGGCAAAGATCGTTGGTGAATTCTGCGGTGAACTGCGCCGGGCGATCGACAGTTCGCTCGTGAAATCGTAGAGCATCTTTAGAAATGACGTCGCCGATGTCGGCAGACTTCGGTGGCCTGAATCCTGGCTAATTCAGCTAGAGGGAGCGGACACGTCCGATTTCAAAATGCTCTTAAACGAGTGCCTGTCCCGTCTCAGGATAATGATTTACTAGCCCGCAGCCCAAGCAAGGGATCACAGGCGATCCACTCGCTTGCCGGGCTGTTGATTTATTCGTTTAACGGCAATACCGTTCAATTTTCGTTTAACCCGTGCCCGAAGGGTAGGTTGTGTTCCGTCAAGCGTCGCCTACGGCTACCGGTTAAACGACTCTTGATTAAATCGACAAACCGTTACGCGTCGGACGGGTACCCTATCCTTGAACCTTTGGTTTTTGACTAAGTCAACAAGCCGGTTTGTTTCGGGTAAGCCCATATCGCTCGCCGCGAATGACTGACTCGCGTGTTCCTATCTGCCGGTCGGACACGCCCCGGCCGCAGTCGCTCGCTACTGCTGTTTCTCGAGATAGATCGCTTCGCCGGTGATGCGGGTCCGCAGTTCGTCATCGGACCAAGAAACTTTGCCAACGGCCGGATCACCGATCAACCATCGACCGCCATCGGTTCGGCCGAGCACCGTGATCACATGTCCGGAGAAACGGCTACCGAGAAAACGGTTCCCCATCGGTTGACCAGGAAACGACTCGAAACTCACCAGGGCGACGTTGGGCAACTGACCTGCGTCGATCCATGTCGACGGGTCACGCGAAGCCACGCGGGCCTCGAGGCCGTGCTCATCGGCTATCGTTTTGAGGCCCCGGTACAAACCCAAGGGAGCAGTCCCCAAGGTGCTGCTCAAACACGCGTCGGCCATCGAGACCTCGCTCGCATCCACGCCGAAATGTTTCAGCAACGTGACCGCTGCCGCCGGTGCACAACTCGCACCATGAGACTGCATGCAGACACCATTTCTCCAATTCGGGACGGCGTTGAGCGTCAACGGGAACAACACCGGACGCGCGATCGGGGTCACCACATAACCGATGGCCAATCCCATCAGGCATACGGTCACCAACGGTCGCAGTGCACGCCTCATGCTCCGCGTATGCCCCACCAACCCGCTCGTGAACCCCAACGCGATCGGGGTCACGTTGGACCAGTAGAGCACCGAACTCGACGTGATCGCCTCTGCCCAGACCAATCGCCCGAAATAGCTCCACGCGAGTAAAAACGCCATCCCGACCGAAGCCGCTAAAACACCGGTCTCCGCCCACTGCGACGTCAGGGTCCATCGATGACCGAGCCGGTACGCAAGGAAAGTCAAGACCGTGATCACAATCACTGCGATAGCGAGTTCGAAATCGGTCATGGACAATCCGGTGGTCATCTGCAGCCCTTTGCTCGCTTCACATTCGCATTGGTCGCGGGAAATCGGTTAAACGGAACACTGTGAATTTCACGTTAAGAACATATTAGCAACGAGGGAAGATCAATGTAACGCTAGATCAATCGACAAAAGTGCGGCATTGTGGCCAACTTATCTGCCATAAACGCCAAAACGCGACGTTTGAGCACACTTAGCGAGCTGGCTTCACGACACCGGCAATTTCGGCCGAATGTACAGCCCCCCAATGGCGGCTATCGATCGAGAGCGGCACGTTGTCTCCGACGACGAACCATTCGTCCGCACCCAACTGCCATGTGGCATCTGCAAGCGGGAACCGGGTCGCGATAGATGGGGTGTTGCGGGGGTTTGTTGCCTCCCGATACTCCACATCGCGTTGAACTCTCAAATCACGAATTCGCAAGATCACGTGGGAGTTCTTTGGGCTCGCAGCCGTGCTCGCCGAACTCGCAGTGGATCCTGACCGCTCGAAACGCAAACGCCGCGCCAAAAAAGCGCCGATCGGCCGGGTTGCCGAAAGATGCGGCTGAAAACGACGTCGCATCGCGTCCCCGTCGGCAACACCAGCCCCGGTGGTTGTCCCGGTGACGGCTCCGTCCCATCGCCGGTGAACCTGGACTTCTTCACCCGGAATCAAACGCGTTGTTCCGTGTTGGACCTGGATACCTTCGTCCGTCCAAAACCCGGTGGATACATCCACCTCCAACGGTTCGGATTCATTCCTCGCGACGAGTTCATTGCCCCCGGAGGCCGCTACCTCCGCGGTCAGCACAAAGCTCGTCGACAACCGGCCGGCGGGAAACAATCGGCGATCAATCCCCAGGTTGCCCGGGTAATCATCGAGCACACGCACCGGCCGATCGCCCCGATAAACGTTCCGATGCTCGTATATCAGCAATCCTTCGACAGACGTCATCACCCAGGACCGATCCGCATCCCGCACGCGTGCAAGATGGTCACTGCCCCCTTTTTCAGACGCCACCGACCAACGAGTTTCCTCCCGGTGAAGATCGACGTCGACCGGTACCGTGGGCAGCGTCACGTCAGATCGCCAGCCCGCCTGAGCCCGATCGCCGTCGACGAGCAAACGCCCCGACGAGTCATAAGACACGGACTGGCCCGGTCGTGCCAACACCCGTTTGACCTGTGCCGTTGCGGGCTCCGCGTGGGGATTAATCAAAACGAGATCGCCACATTGCACTTTCTCGAGATCGACTTCCTCCACGTCGAGCGTGTCCGGCGGGATCGCCTCCTTCGCGAGCATCGTGCTCAGATATTCGACATCCCACTGCGTACCACAGTGCCAACAAACCGTCGAACTCGCCGGCAAAACGTGCTCAACCCGGCCATGCAAAGCGGCCGTCAAAATCTGACGATCGACTCGCGTCGGCAACTCACAATGAACACACACCAACTCGTCCGACTGATCCCACAACGTCGGGTTCATGGAAGGACCGCCGACACGGTATCTCTGCCCGCCTCCATTAAGCCCAACTCCATTGAGCCCACGTTCATCAACACGTTGAGGCGGAGACGGCTTCGAGGAACAACCGATCCCCGTCAGAGTTGCCATTGTTCCGGACAACGCACCGACCGCGATCGCGTTGGCCGATCGTTGCCCCCATTGTCGACGAGAACATCGTTTGGGCAATTGACTAGTCATCGGACATGCAGATTACGACGCGTTGTTTCAAAACCGGTCTTGCGGTGGCAGCGAGAAAAACGCTAACAGCCAAGATGCAACGTACGGACGCGTTGAAATGTGGGCTCATCGAGATCCGCCCAGCGGATGCTCGCAACCCGCCAGAACCTTCTTCGGCCTTTTTCGCCGGGGAACCCTGAGGAAACGGAATCCTACCATGTCACATCGTTTGATCGGCAACGAAGCCAACCATCCTTTAGCAATTGTAGTCGAATCGGTTGCTTCTCAGCTTTTGATGAAACATCCCGCTCCGATTCACCTCGAAGTCGACATCGACCTGAGCCTTCGCTTGCCGGTGGATTCGTCTTCGTTGAGCCAGTTGATCGACAGCCTCGTGCGTCAAGCGATCGGCGAAATGCACGAGGGTGGAGAACTCACCATCACTGCCTGCGAGACACCGACGGGCGTCGAGATCGAAATCGCCGACACCGGATGCGACGTCGACCAACGTGCCTGCAAACTGCCGATGATCGCCGCCGCAATGGCCGCGGAACTGACCTGGCAAAACTGCCCGCAAGGCGGATGTGCCGTCACCGCGAAGTTGCCGGTATACCATCAAGCCCAACGGCGAGCCGCCTGAGATGTTCAACCCGTTGGCTGCGACCACCATCGGCGCACTCGAACAGACGATCGCATTCACCGAACGTCGCCACGAGTTACTCGCTGGCAATATTGCCAACTTGAGCACGCCCGATTACCGCAGCCGCGACCTTGACGTTGACGAATTTCAAACAGAGTTGGCTCGTTCGATCCGAGAGCCCCATCCGGCGAACGGCGAGATCGAAAACAGCAGCCCACCGCTCACTGACTGGCCGGGCGTTCTCCCGGGCATGCTCGGGCATCCGATCCTGTCGGCCGAAGCAGCCTCGGCGTCCGGAGTCGGGTCGCAGGCCAAAGACCCACGAATCGAACACGTCGGCCCCACCGAAGCCGTGACACGAGACGACCGATGGAGCGGCCCACGTTCGGCGATGGAATCGATCGTCTACCACGACGGCAGTGACGTTTCCCTCGAAGAACAAGTCAACAAGATCTCAAAGAACAAACACCTCCATAACCTCGCCATCTCGACGATGCGAAACCAGTTCGACCTGCTCCGCGCCGCCATTACCGAAAGGGCTTAATCATGATGAGTTCCCTTGATATCAGCACCTCCGCGCTTGTCGCTCAGCGGACGCGTCTGAACACCATCTCGGGCAACATCGCCAACATCTCGTCCTTGGTCGACGAGAACGGCAACCCGAGCCCCTACAAAGCACGCCAAGTCGTCTTCCAAACCGACGAGTCGGCAGGAAGCGGCGAAGCGGCGGGCGTGAAAGTGTCGGACGTCCTCGTCGACCAATCCGAACCGCTCTATCGTTACCAACCCGAACACCCACTGGCCATCAAAGAAGGCGAGTGGGAAGGATACGTCGCCTATCCCAACATCGACCTGACCACACAGATGGTCGATGCGATGGAAACAACGCGCGCCTACGAAGCCAACATTGGTGTGATCGAAATCAGCAAAGACATGAGCCGTCAACGCCTTGCCATCTTGGCGTAACTGAATGTCCGGTCCGATACGATTACCGCCGATCGCTCCACCGCCGCTGCCGTCCTACGCGCAGCCGCAACCGGGCACGATGCCGGGATCGTATGGCGATGCGAAGTCGCCTGGGTTCTCGCTGGAACTGTCGCCAGCGAACCTTTCACCGGACGGTCATCCCACGCCGACCTCGGACACCGGCGGCGGACTAACCGGCCTGCTGGTTGATCAGGTCAAAGGCGTCAACTCGATGCAAACCGGTGCGGACGCGATGATGAACTCATTGCTGACCGGCGGCGACGTGAACGAAGCCGAAGTTTTGACGGCGGTGCAGAAAGCGGACCTGGCGTTCCGAATGCTCATGCAAATTCGCAACAAGTTGATGGACGCCTACCGCGAAGTCCAACAGATCCAAATCTAACTCGCCTACCGCGATCCCAAATGAACGACCTATCCGACAACCTCACCCATTCATAGCTCGCGACTCAATGAGCCAACAGGCGTTAGCCCCGGTTGTCCCAATCGCAACCGCAACCACAGTGCCGGCCGACGGTTGAGTCCTCGGATAAGTATCCAAGCCCCTATCGACGAAAGTCCTAACGCGAAGACCCCATGCTTCAAAACCTGATCGACCAATTTCGCAACGTCTTCCTGGCGATGCCGGTACCTTCGCGAATCATCGCGGGGTTGCTGGTTACGGTGATCGTGATCGCCTTGGGATTTTTGGTGCGAGGGTCGAGTTCGCCCAAAACGGAATACCTGCTTGGCGGCAAACTGCTCGACGAAAAAGACCTCGACGCCGCCGAACTGGCTTTCGGTGCGGCCGGTTTGACCGGATGGAGGCGCGATGGCCGTCGGATGGAAATCCCAACCGAACAGCGCAGCGACTTCCTCGCCGCTCTTGACGCGTCGGCCGCGTTGCCGATGTCGCTGCGTTCGCATATCCAAGCCGCCATCGACTCATCGACACCTTTCGAATCGAGCGAACAAAGACTCGCTCGCGTCAGCCACGCCAAAGAACGCGACCTCAGTGACTACATCGCAAAGTTCCCCGACGTCCGCACTGCGAGCGTGACGTACGACCGCGGCGAGCGCATGGGGCTGTCGCGCGGCCGAAAACAATCGGCGAGTGTCGTCGTCCAACCCGAAGGCGTCGATCCGTTGTCTCGGGCACGGATTCAAATGATCAAAGAGATGATCCGTGCATCGTTCGCAGGCATGTCAATCGACGACGTGCAGGTCACCGATACCAACGCGTCGGTCATGCCCGGCGACTCGGAGAACGATGACCCGCTGTCCAAGAAACGCCGTGAAGAGGAATCCTACTACGAACAGAAGATCCGCGCTCAACTCGCCGGATACGGTCAAATCCATGTCAAAACGTTCGCCGACATCGATCCCACGATGGGCAGCGAAAAGGCGAGCCTGAAGTTCGACGCTCAGCCGACAACGCTCTCGGAATCCCGCCGCAAATTCGAAAACGAATCCTCACGCCCGATGCCAGGCGGCGTGCCAGGAACGCAGGCCAACGCGTTGAGTAATCGCCCGATCAAGATCGAAGCGACGACGCAAACGACCAAAACCAAAGAAGACCAAACGTCGAGCAACCGGGTCGCCGGTCAAGAGTACGAGACCACACGCACCGCGGCACTGACGGTCAAACGCATTCGCGTCTCGATCGGTTTGCCGATGAGCTACTACCGCCAAGTTCACCTCCACAATTTCCTTCAAGACAACCCGGACAAATCGCCCGAAGACGTCGAGGCGTTGAGCGACGACGCGCTACAGAAACTACGCGACTCCACCAAACTCGCGATCCAATCCGCGGTCACGCCGCTGTTGCCGGAAGTCTCCGCCGGAGAAGACCGCTTCCCGCTCGTCGAAGTTTGGGACTACCCGGATCTACCCGAACGCCAAGTCGCTTCGTCAGGCACCGGCCAAGCCGCACTGACTTGGCTGGCTGATTCGTGGCAATCGATTGCCATGTTGCTGCTCGCCGCGACCGCATTGCTCGTCGCCCGCGGAGCAATGAAATCCATGGGCGGCGACACCGATCCGGCCGGGTTCTCCGAAGGCTTCGGACTCGAACTGCCCGCACCACCGGCCCCGGTCGAAGAAGAGGAAGGCAAGCATGAACAGATGGAAATCACCGGCGGCTCACTCAAGAACGAACTGGTTGATCTGGTCGAAGGCAATCCCGAGGTCGCCGCTAACGTCATCCGCAGTTGGGTAGGCGACGCCGCGTAACGCTTGCGATCCTCTGAACGGACAACGGGATATCGGTAGTGCGGCTCAGCTCATTTTCGGGTAGTGGATCTTGTTGAAGATCCTCATGCAGCAGGATCTTTAACAAGATCCACTTCGGTCTAAACAAAAATCAAACCGCGTCGGAAAACGAGAGCCTTGTAGCTGGATTCACCGAAATTCAGGGCGCCGAAGTTGGGCGACATCGGCCACATCACTTTTGAAAGCGTTCGAAAGAGAGCACGGCGGGCTCGCGATCACTACTCGGTACCGCTGTTCTTCCACGCCTTAGCGACGATCAACCGGGCACCGCGGGCGAACGTCACGTAAGACCATGCCCACGACAGAAACACAAAGAATCGGTTTCGAAATCCGTTGAGATAAAGGATGTGAATCAACAGCCATCCCAGCCACGCGATGGTGCCTTTGAGACGCATCCGCCCGCTTTGCATCACGGCTCGTCGTCGTCCGATTGTCGCCACCTGCCCCTTGTCGAGATAGTGGAACGGACGGCGCGACGTCGGCGTAATTTTCCCGGCAACCTCGGCACGGATCAATTTCCCCACGTAATGACCTTGCTGGATAGCCACCGGTGCCAAACCGGGCAGTGGGTTGCCGGCTTTGTCTTTCGCCGCGGCGAGGTCGCCGATCACAAAAACCTCGGGGTGTCCGTCGATCGACAGATCCGGCTGCACCACGACACGCCCCGCCCGGTCCGTCTCGGCACCGAGCGTCTTGCCGATCGGATTGGCTTTCACGCCCGCCGCCCAAATCACCGTTCGGGCATGAACAAACTGCTCGCCGACACGCACGCCCTCGCCGTTGATATCCGTCACGCGATCACCTAGACGAACTTCGACACCGAGACTCTCCAAGGCCTCTTTGCTGTACTTCGAAAGAGGGTCAGGAAACTGTTTCAGGATCCGATCACCGCTCTGCACCAAGATCACCTTGGCGTGACTCGCATCGATCGTCTTGAAGTCACGTTTGAGGGTATTGCGAGCCATCTCGGCGATCGCGCCGGCCAACTCGACTCCCGTCGGTCCGCCCCCAACCAACACAAACGTCATGAATCGTTTCTGCTCGTCCAGGTCATTGGTCCGTTCGGCGGATTCGAACGCCATCAAGACGCGGCGGCGAATCTCGGTCGCCTGAGGGATCGTTTTGAGGCCCGGTGCGAAGTCTTCCCACTCATCCCGTCCGAAGTAGTCATGCGTCGCTCCACACGCGACGATGAGATAGTCGTAGGGGATCACTCCGACTTCGGTTTGCAAAACTTGGCAATCGACATCGACACTTTCGACCGTTCCGAGCAACGTCGAAATATTGTCGTAGCGGTTCAACATCGATCGAATCGGCGATGCGATATCCGACGGATCCAAACCCGCCATCGCCACTTGGTAGAGCAACGGTTGAAAGAGGTGATGGTTGCGGCGATCGATGATGGTGACCGAACAGTCTTGGGCTCGACCGAGCTTCTTTGCCGCGTTGATTCCGGCAAAACCACCGCCAACGATCACTATTTTTTTCTCAGCCATCAGATTGTTCCGTGGAAGAATTCGGCAATGCGGACATCGGTGAGGTCGTATTGTTCTCGCAAACGCGTTGCAAACCCGAAAGTTGTATTCGGATTCCCTAGGCGAATCGACTAGGGGGTGACATTCTCCGGCGCAGAGTCTGCCACTTCACCCGCAGGTGGATCCCGCATGGTCAACTCATAGTGCCGATAGGCGAGCCAGAAGACGAGTCCGTTGAGCAGATGCCACATCCCGTGCAGGGTGAGGATATGGTTATTGGGGTTGCAAACGATGTGCAAAAAGTCGAGCCACCAGAATCCCCATGCGACCAGGAACGTGACCACCATCGCATAGGCCCATGGCGTTAGCTTTTGGTCGTAGAGACCGCGAATCACCACGACCACCACGATCGCCGCGAACATGGGGCTGGCAAACGCCGTCGAGATCGACGAGAGAACGGTCAGGATTAAGGTGCCGAGGACCACCAATCCCATCAGCATCGAACTGCCTGGATGATTGGGCCGCGCCCGTTGCTGCTGGAGCGCCGCGATGGCGAGGATGAACATGAACATCCCGCTGAGATCCAACGTTTCACCGAGGATCGTGTTGCTCGCGTGAAAGTAGCCCGACGCGATTCCGGTCCACAATGCCGCCCCGCCGAGCAACTTTGCGAGCGGGCGTTTGGCGTGCAAAAGAATCACGATCCCGGCAATGACCGGACCGATATTCGTCCAGGTATCCGCCGGGTGAGCGATCGGCCCGTCGAGCGTCGCCTCACAAAACTGCATCCGCGCGGGTTCGAAGAGCCAATTCATAGTCGATCAACTGGGCGAGCGAGGAAACAGGGCGACATCAGTCAGTACGACGAAGGAGAATACCCTTTCGCCCCGTTTTTTGTAAGGATCGCTACCTGCCCGCCGCTCAGTATTCACAATACGCAAATACCAAACGACCTTCGATCGGAACCGCCGTCCGCGTGCATTTAACGGCGAGTCATCAGCCTACGATGCGACGGTTTCGGCTTGAGCATCCGCGTCCACGGTTCGTGCCCGGCGACGACGTTTCTTCGGTTTGGTAATGCCCCATTCTTTGGTCAGCATCTCGAAAACTTCAGGCGTTTCGTAGCGGACGATGTTCTTGCCTTCGGGCATCGGACCGATCAAACCACGAAAGACGGGCATACCGCGCAGAGCCAAATCGGTGCTGCAATCGTCGATGCCGATCTGCTCGTGGCTGTCCATCAGCGGATCGATCGTTGGGTAATCGCGGATTTGCAATGAACCATCACCGCCACGGGCGACGACGCGATACGTGTCTTTCTTCGACATATTCAAACTCAGGGTCTCAAGGGCATTTGGGAGGTGCCTCTTAATCATCGGCATCACCGCACAGGCAGACCACATTCGCGTCCACCCGCGGCACAACCGTGTGTGCTTGTCGAAAGCCGAACAGACGATTGAATCGACACAATCGCGCAAACATCACCGCCGGCGCTGCACGGGAAGATTGACAGGCTTCTAGAAAACCTCAGACGCCGGATCGTCGGTAGGGCGGCCCTGTTGCCCGACATGGCGCAATGACGGTTTTCATATCGGCCATTCATCCCCATCCACAACGCGTGATCATCCATGGCATTCCACCTCATCGTCGGGGCATCCGGCGGAATCGGCACGACCCTTTGTCGTCAACTCGTTGCGTCGGGTGACCGCGTGATGATGGTCGGACGCGACGAAGCCAAACTCGCTGCTCTCGCCGACGAACTCAAACAACCCCGCGCGGTCTGTGACGCGACCGATTGGGACCGGCTCGCCGAAGTCACCGATCAAGCGTTGGAGGATTTCGGCACGCTCGACGGAGCGGTGAACCTCGCCGGTTCTATCCTGCTCAAACCTGCTCACCTGACGAGCAAGGAAGACCTGCAGAGCGTCATCGACCAAAACCTGATCACCGCGTTCGGATTGATCCGAACCGTCGCTCCGAAACTGAAGAAAGCCGGCGGCGGCTCGATCGTCTTGATGTCCAGCGGCGGAGCGGCGATCGGTTTGACCAGCCACGAGGCGATCGCGGCGGCCAAGGCGGGCGTCGCCGCAATGGCTCGTGCGGCCGCGGCAACCTACGCCGCCGGTGGCGTTCGCATCAACACAGTGGCTCCCGGTTTGGTCAAAACCGAAATGACCGGCCGCGTTTGGCAAAACGAACGGTCGGCCGAAGCCAGCCGCGGTATGCACCCGCTTGGACGTCTCGGCGAACCGTCTGATGTCGCCTCGTTGATCGCGTGGTTGCTCTCCCCCGAACAAACCTGGATCACCGGCCAGGATATCGCGGTCGATGGCGGGCTGAGCAGCATCAAATCGGCAACACGATAATTTCGATCCCGGCGTTGCCACCGGAGCCAACCGGGGAGGATCGCGAGAAACGGCACGGACCTGGGTGAGACAGCAGAGAAGCCCTCGCCTAGCGTCATGGCTGCCTCGGCAAAGCAACGACGAGACAGCGGATAGTGGAGACAGGGGATAGTTTCGACGCGGCAATTCCTGTTCAATTGCGGCAGAATTGCTTCCTCCCCTGTTTCTTTTAAAGAGATCCCCAACCGTGTCCTCCACCATCGACGGAATGTCCGGACCGCTGCCCCCGGGGCGCATTGCGGTCGTCGTCAGCCGCTACAACCCCGCGATTTGCGATTCCATGCTCGGCGCCGCGGTAGAGTCGTTGACGAACGCCGGCATCGCGTCGGACCGCCACTGGATCATCCGCGTACCCGGTGCGTGGGAGTTGTGCTGGGCGGTCGAGCAGACGTTTCAACACGCCGACGTGGTGGGAGCGATTGCTCTGGGGTGCGTGATTCGCGGCGAAACCACCCACGACGAACACATCAACCGTGCCGTCAGCGCCTCGCTGATGAATCAATCCATCGCCAGCGGTCGTCCGATCGGATTCGGGCTGTTGACATGCAACACGCTCGAACAAGCGATCCAACGCAGCGGCGGCAGCGTGGGAAACAAAGGGCACGAGGCCGCCGACGCGATGCTCGAGATGCTACGTCTCGCTCCCAAACTCCGCTAAGGCAGGTCATTCGACGTGGAACAGTCTTTTCTCGCATACCTACGTGGACGTACCCGCAATTTGCCGTCGGTCGCGGTCGGAATCGGTGACGACGCCGCGGTGCTCAATTTCCCCGGCACGCCCGAGTTCCCCAGCACGCCCGAGTCGCCCGCGACGCCTGATTCTGCTGACACCCCCTGTCTGCAGCAGGTCGCGTGCACCGACCAAATCATCGACGGTGTCGACTTCCGCAGCGACTCGCAACCGCTCGCATCGATCGGATACAAATCGATCGCGATCAACCTCAGTGACATCGCCGCGATGGGAGCCACCCCGACTGCGGCTCTCGTGACGCTCACGCTGCCTTCCCTGAACGCCACCGAAATTGCCGGTGAAGTCTACGAAGGCATCTTGGAAGCATGTGCTGAATTCAACGTAGCCGTCGCCGGCGGAGACCTCTCGACCTACGACGGTCCGCTCGCGATCAGCGTCACGTTGCTAGGAACCGTCACCGCACCGTGGCTGCGGACCGGTGCCAAAGAAGGCGACGCGATCTTCGTCAGCGGATCGCTCGGCGGCAGCCTTTCTGGCAGGCACCTTCGTCCGATCCCTCGCATCGAATTGGCCAACCGGCTGCGGCAACATGTGAACGTCAACGCCGCGATCGACGTCAGCGACGGGTTCAGTTTGGACCTCGACCGGATGCTCGCATCGAGCCGCGTGGGTGCGGAACTGAATATCGAACAAATCCCGATCTCTGACGCCGCCCATGCGATGTCAAAAGACAGCAACCGTTCGCCGTTGGAACACGCATGGAGCGACGGAGAAGACTTCGAACTGATCTTTACCGTCGACGAATCCGACGCGGCTGCGTTGGAAGAACTCTCCGCCGATGACCTATCGGTCAACGTCACCCGGGTCGGAAGTGTTGTCGGACGAACCGGGTTGTGGAAGCGAATCACGGGCAGCAAGCTCGAACGGGTCTTCCCGCAAGGATACGTCCACGGGGAAACCGATGAGTGACACCTTCACCTTCGCGATGGGCGAATTCGACGCGGAATTCCCGAACCATTTCTTCTACAACAAAAACCACATGTGGGCATTACCATCGCCTGCACCCGAGAACGACACTTCCGGTAAGGCAGCTCCAACCGACCGGAGATTCCGATTCGGGCTAACCGCCTACGCGGTTCGTTTGTTGCAAGACGTTTATTTCCTCGACTGGGTCGTCGATCCTCCGACCGAACTCACTGCACGAATGACGATCGGTTCGATCGAGAGCAAGAAAGCCGAAAGCGACCTGTTTTCACCGGTCGCGGGCACCCTGACGGCGATCAACGAAGAAGTGCTCGAAGATCCGTCGTTGATCAATGCCGATCCGTACGGCGCCGCCTGGCTGATCGAAATCGAAACCGACGAGGCGGACGCGTTGATGACCGCAGACCAATACGGCGAACATCTCGTTGAAGCCTGGAAAGTCGCCCAGCAAACGATCAAAGGGCAAGCCAACAGCTAGAGGCGCGTCAAAGCTTCGTTTTCGGGTAGCGAAATTTCGGGTAGCGAAACTTGCCAAGAGTTTCGGGAGGGCTCGTGAATCACCGAAAGTCTTGGCGACTTTCGCTACGCCCTGATTGCTGTTCTCACGCCAGCCGCGGCGAGTGCCGACCGGTGGCTGTTCGCTCCGCTCGGTTCTCAGGCGACCGCAACCTCAGCCGGTTCGACGTGGTAGACCTTGGCGTTCTCGTCGTAGGTCATGATTCGCACGGGTGTTCCCTTTTTAATCGGATCACCCGACGTCCGAATATCAATCAGCAACGGAGCTGCGTTCGTACTGTAGCGTGCCCGACCAAACGTGGAATCGACTGAACTCGTTTCCACAACCGCGACGCCGCCAATCAGGCTGCTCGCGTGATAATGAGTCGGTGGGACGAGCAACCGGTGCAGCGGCGATGTCATGAACCGCGTCAACACGACCGCGATCACCCCGTTGCGAATCGTCAGCAGCAAACTCGAAACGAAGGTCGCCGGATACCGCCGCACATCGAACTCGAACCACAACACGTAGCTGAGCACCCAAAAGAACAGACTGAACACCGTCAACCAAACCATCAACGGCACCCGATCGAGATGAACCACCTTCATCGTGGCGGCGGCAAAGCCTCCGAAGGCCCCGTCTGCACCGTGATGCGCATCGGAATGCCCGCCCGCGTCCGCACCAGGATCCACTCCCGCATCCGCGTCGACACCGACATCCACTCCCGGATCGACATCGAGATCCGGACCGTCGATCCCAAAGTCGAACGAGAACACGCCTAATAACGAGACCATGACGAGGGACAGCACGATCGCCGCCAAGATACTCGCGGGCCAAACCGGACCGACGAACAAATGCTCCAAAACGTTCTGCACCCAGTGCGTCCCGTCGGACAAAACGATGATAGACACGAGAACGAATTCCCCAAGAAAAGTGGCCCAAGTGAAGGGATCTCACCCGAAACGTGAGTATAGGGGATAGGCCGCGATCCCAGGAAATTCGGGCGCGCCCGCCAATTCGGCCTGCTATCCCCGATATTCCGAACAAATCGAACACCTCAACGAGCTTTGGGACCCAAATTTGGACAAACAATTGCGGTTGATTCGTCCGGAAGCGTCGATTTACAAGGAATACTTCGGTGGCGGTCATTTTCCGTCTTCGGCAATTATGAATCGCCCGATGACAGGCATCGCCAATACCGAGCCCTTCGATGGCGCCCCTCAACACTCTCGCTCTCACCTTTGCGTGGCAGGCACGAAAATGAATCGTTCGCATTTCAACAGATTCGTTACCAAACGCAGCCGATTGGTCGGCTGCACACTCGCCGTTTTTTCGCTCGCGGCGCTCGGAACGCCTTCCACTGCACGGGCCCAGAACAACACCCAACGGGGTGCCACCCTCGGCGGGATCACCGGCGCGATTGCCGGTGCGATCATCGGTGACAACAACGACGAAGCCGGCGCGGGCGCCGCGATCGGTGGAGCCATCGGTGCAGTCGCCGGCGGGATGCTAGGCAATGCCAAAGACAAAGACCTCGCCTACCAACAGCAATACTACCAATCACGCCCCTACGCGACTCAATCGGCAACCCCGACGAACGTCTACGTCCAACCGGCTCCCACCGGCGCGGTCAGCTTTACCGACGTCATCGCGATGAGCCGCAGCGGAGTCGGCGAGAGCCTGATCCTGAATCAAATCTCCACCCGCGGTGTCCAGCGACGCCCCGTCGTCTCCGACATCATTTCCCTGCACCAACAAGGTGTCAGCGAAACCGTCATCTCGGCGATGCAGCAAGCACGCGTCGGCGGCGGCGAAACCATCATCGCCGAACCACCACCAACGATCGTGGAAACACCCGTGTACGTCGCGCCACGACCCTATCCGGTCCCCGTGTACAAGCATCATCGGCATCACGGACCCACGTACCGGGCTCGCCCCAACTTTCACATTCACTACGGCCACTAAGAGCCGATTGAACTCTCTGCGGTGAATCGATTCACCGTCGACGATCGCCGTGTTTCGAAATACAAACCGCGGCGAACGCCGAACGGCTGATGATTTTGCCGTCAGGTTCGAAGCCTTTGCTAGCATTCCCGCTCGCCGAATCTTGACTCGCTCCTCGGCACGCGGTTTCGATGTTCGGGATCCATTTCGGTGCCCGAACGTTCAGCATCTTCTCGCCAAAAGCTCGGATTTCCGAGTCGATCGGGCTTTACCTGGTTTCCACTTCGGCGATACGCTATGCCGTGAAACCCGTTGATCACGGGTGACCGGCAACGGTGCTGACTCATGAAGAGAGCGGCTGTGTCGGTCGGAATCGCATAGATTGTCTCTGCGATCCCTTGTCAACCAACACAGCAAAGGATTGTGCCATGAGTGGCGCTGTGATGCTATTGATGGTCGCATCGTTCGGAATCACCTACGGGTGGACTCCCGACGGCGGCAACGGCGTGAAATACATCATCCAAATTCCGCCCGAAAAGGTTGACCAGGTCGCTCGCACCGGAGAAATCTCCAGCCAGATCCCGCCGGAAATCCGTTCGCACGTCAGCGAAGTTGTGATCCGCATCGGCCACGGTCAGGTGCCCCGCGTCACACCGAACTTCATCTCTCGCTCAACCCCGGCCGGCTCCAACCGCAGCGATCAACCCACCGCGTCCTCCATTGCGGCGTCCGATCCCATTGCGGCGTCCGATCGCAGCCCCGTGCCGATTCCGGCGATGGGCGACCCGTCGGTGGCACGCCCGATTCCTGGATTCGCGTCGGCCACCACCTCGGTCATGAAACCCGATCCGCAGAGTGGCGGCATGAACTTGCCCGGTGGCTTCGGCATGACGCCCGCCACCAACTCCGCTCCTCCGAGCACGAGTTTCAGCCAGACTGCCCAAGACACCGCCAATAACATGGGCAACCAATTTCGGGGAGCCATCGACACGAGCCGTCAGCAGATGGAGCAAACGCTCAACAACGCCACCGACCGTCTCGGTCAGGACGCGTCCGCTCAAATGCAAGCAACAGCCAACAACCTGCGGGACTCGGCGAGCCAACTGTTCAACAACAACACCGCCACGAACGATCCCGACGATCCGAGGTCTCGGCTCGGACAAAATAACTACTCGGCAACCGACACGGGGTCTCGTCCGTCGACCGATCCTTACAACCGAAACACCAACACCCGTTCGAGTTTCCCGAGCACAGACAGCAACGCCGCTCCATTCGCAACCTCGCGAGCAGGCATGCCGTCGACGTCAGCCACCTCCACCTCACGTTCAGCCTCGAGCACCTCACGTGCAGCTTCGACCACGTCAGGTTCGGACGATTGGTACGACCTTCGCAACGGTTCCCGCCGCCGCCCGTCGACCGACCCGGTTGATTCAAACAACAGCGGTTCCACCAACGGCGGAGCACTCGCGAGCGGCAACTTTGGGCGGCTCCCCTCAGGCCTGCAATCGGATTCGGCCGATGCGAGCAGTCGCTCGGCAGACAACTCGTCACGTTCAACTTACGCGAATGCGAGCTACCCTGATTCGAACCAACGAACCGCGAACACGGCATCCAACGGCAACTCATCAAACGTCGATTACGATCCCAACCTGACGCCCGCTCAAGCCGCCCGCCTGCCAAAGAACGGTTACAGCTTCGACGCGGAAAACTATCCCGTTGATAAACAGGGTTACCGCCTCGACCAATACGGCCGACGCGTCAATCGCCAAGGGCGCCTGCTCTCCGCAACGGACACGATGGGCGGACCGAATACCAACTCAAACCAAAACGACAGCCGATCCAACCAGAACCTCTACGGTCAGACAGGCAACCGATCCGACAACGGCCTCTACGCCAACCAGACGGATCGGTCGTCTTCCGTGGCAACCACCGGACCTCCCGCTCTCGGCAACACATCGAATTACAACAACGGATACCCGGGCAACACTCATACCAACGGCGGTGCGTCCCAACTCGTGCAACCACCACTTGCACCGAACCCGGGCAGCTACGCCAACAACGGACAATCCGGGATGCCTTCGTTCACAAACAACCAGGCCCCCGGCTCGCAGCCCAACACCGGACAATACCCGACGAACCAATATCCGATGTCCCAATACCCGACATCGCAGTATCCAACGTCGCAGTACCCGACATCACCGTACCCAGGCGGTCCCGCTGTTGCAGGCAACGGATCCCAACCTAACCTGAGCCCAACACTCGCCCCCGGCATGCCTGGCTACTCGCAATACCCGGACCCGCGTTTGGTGAGCCTGACCGGTCAGAACAACGCGTCGAATTCGGGTAACGCCTCCAACAACACACCGATCGGCAGCGACGACCGAACAACCTCGTCGTCGGATCGTGATTCAAGATCGGATCGGCTGGCAACATCCGGTTCCGCACTAACCGATCGCACACGCGACCCTGCCTACACACCCGAACAAGTCGCCGCGCAACCGATCTTCAACGCGTTGTTGCTGTTGTCGGTCGTGGCGAACGTGTACCTGTTGTTCTGGCTAAAGAACCTGCGTCTTCAATTCCGCGACATGGTTGCGACCAAACGGTCCAACAACGCAAACAAGTCGCTAGCGACCAGCGTCTAACGCATCTTCAAGAATGATGTAGCCGATGCCGATTAACATCGGCGGCCTGAATTCTGGCGGATTCAGCGACGAGGATCGGACACGTCCAACTTCGAATGCGCTCTCAATCCAACTCGCCTTGCCGAGATCACCGGCCGCGTTCGATCTGAACAGCGGCCATGGTGGTTTACGGTGCTGGCATGCCGAAATGAGCCGCAACGCTGCCGAACTCCGCGAGTTGCTGCTGCTCCCACCCGGCGTCTTTGCCCATTTCTTCAGCCATGATCCGTGCCACTTCCGGTGCGATCGTTTCGGCGGCGGTTCGATTGAGAAACAATGCACGCGTGCGGCGTGCGAGAACATCATCGACGGTCCGGGCCATTTCGCGTCGCACCGCCCACACGACTTCCACGGCTCGAACAGCCAACTCGGGATGCAGTTGACGGCCGAGATCAGGTGACTCTTCGATTAGCTTTTCAATCTCCGTTTCATCGGTACCGTAAACCGATGCATCCGGTGCCTCCGTCGCGCCATGCAGTTTTAAATCAACGGTCGACTTGCCGTTAACGCGCAAGTCCGCATGATCGATGGCTCGATCCACGCAGTCCTCGGCCATCTTTCGAACCGTCGTCCATTTCCCACCGGTGATTGTGATCAGTCCACTCTTTGAGATCAAAATCGTGTGGTCGCGTGACAACGACTTCGTCTCTTCGCCCGCCCCCGACGGCGGACTGACCAAAGGTCGAACACCAACAAACACACTCAAGCAATCCTCGCGACGCGGAACGCGAGTCAGATAATCGGCTGCGGTTTGCAGCAGGAACTCGATTTCGCTCTCTTGGGCGAGTGGCTCCAACGTGGCATGATCGATCGGAGTGTCCGTCGTGCCGACAACAACGTGGTCATGCCAAGGGATTAAGAACAACACCCGTCCGTCGGATGTTTTCGGAACAATCACCGCCGTCTCACCCGGCAAGAACTCACGTGGCAACACGATGTGCACGCCCTGACTCGGCGCGATGATTCGCGGTGACGACTGATCGTCCATCTGCCGAACCGTGTCACAGAAAGGACCGGTCGCGTTGATCACGCACTCTGCGCGAACACTCATCTGCTGACCGGTTTCTTCGTCTACGAATTCGACGCCACTGACGCGGTGTTCCTCATCACTCTTCAATCCGGTAACGCGGCAGTAGTTCAACAACGACGCCCCATGATCGATCGCCGACATCGCCATGTGAATCAGCAGACGACTGTCATCAAACTGTCCGTCAAAGTAAACGACGCCTCCCCAACGCAACCGTTCGGGACGCACCGTGGAAACCATCTCTCGGGCCGCTTCAGCATTCTTACCGCGGGCCCGCGGGAACTGACTCCGTCCGGCGAGGAAGTCATATAGAAAGAATCCGGTCCGCATCATGAACCGCTGCCAAAGCGATTCACAGGGGACAATGAACGGCAACGGACGCACGAGATGAGGTGCGTTTTGTTGTAAACGAGCCCGCTCGCGGAGCGAATCACGAACCATCGCAATGTCGCCTTGTTGCAGATAGCGAACACCGCCGTGGATCAATTTCGTACTGCGACTCGACGTCCCTTTTCCGAAATCGGATTGCTCGAGCAACAACGTCGACAGCCCACGCACCGCCGCATCGAGCGCAATCCCGGCACCGGTCGCACCGCCACCGATGATGACCACGTCATAGGTTTTACTGTCACCTGAGATCGCCTGCAGAACGGATTCACGATTCATGTTGTTGCCATCCCCGGCTACGCTCTACCGCCTGACGCCATCGTTCTCGCCGTCGAGACACATCGGCCGCGGGCATGGACGGTTCGAAGACACGCTCGCTTTTCCAAATCGACTCGACCTCGTCGATACCTTTCCAAAACCCGACCGCCAACCCAGCCAAGAATGCTGCCCCGATCGCTGTCGTTTCGATCACTTTTGGTCGTACGACCGGCACCTGCAAAATGTCGGCTTGGAACTGCATCAACAGATCATTCACACTCGCCCCGCCGTCAACCCGCAACTCCCGCACAGACAAGCCGGCGTCTTCGCTCATCGCCTCGAGCACGTCGGCGACTTGGAATGCGATTCCTTCTAATGTCGCCCGCGCGATGTGTCCCGCCGTCGTCCCTCCCGAAATGCCGACGAGGACTCCGCGTGCGTACGGATCCCAGTGAGGTGCACCGAGTCCGGCGAAAGCGGGAACCAAATAACAATCACCGGTGTCCGGGACCGACTCAGCAAGCGACATCACATCCGCCGACGACTCGATCACGCCCAACCCATCACGCAGCCACTGAACCGCCGAGCCCGCGGTGAAGATACTGCCTTCGAGAGCGAATTGCGGTTTGGGTTCGCCGCTGCATGCGATTGTCGTCAACAGATTGCACTTCGATGAAACCGCTTCGTCACCGATGTTCATCAAAACAAAGCAACCGGTTCCGTAGGTATTTTTCGCCATCCCGTGTTTGGTGCAGTTTTGACCAAACAACGCGGCGTGCTGGTCACCTGCACATCCCGCCAAAGGAATCGGTCGCCCCAAGATCTCAGGCGAACACTCACCATAAACGCAGCTCGATGGCCGCACCTCTGGAAGAACACTCGCGGGTATTTCGAGCAGGTTGAGCAGATCCTCGTCCCACGACTGCGTCTGCAAGTTAAACAACATCGTCCGCGACGCGTTGCTGACATCCGTGACATGCAACTGTCCGTCGCTGAGTTTCCATAGCAGCCAACTGTCGACGGTGCCAAACGCCAACTCACCGCGGTCCGCTCTTTCTCGAGCGTCCGGGATTTGATCGAGCAACCACCGCAACTTGGTGCCACTGAAATAGGGGTCAATGACCAATCCTGTCTTTTCGGCAATCGATGCGGCATGCCCTTCCTGCCGGAGATGGTCGCAGTACTCCGCCGTGCGACGATCCTGCCAAACGATGGCGTTGTGAAGCGGCTCTCCGGTTTTGCGATCCCACAGCACGGTGGTTTCACGTTGGTTGGTGATCCCGATCGCAGCGATGTCATCAGCGTCAATTTGGTTCTCTTTGAGAACGCGTCGGGCGACGTCTCGCTGCGCTTCCCAAATTTCGACCGCGTCGTGTTCAACCCAACCTGAACTCGGAAAAATCTGCCGATGCTCTTTCGAAGCAACGCCACCCATTTGCCCCGCATTATCAAACAGGATCGCACGACTGCTCGTCGTTCCCTGATCGAATGCCAAAATGTACTTCATGAACCGACCTCCCTCAGAGATCTTAGATAGCGGACAACCGCATCAGGTTGGTCCGCAAACAATCCATCAATTCCCACCGTTTGAAAGCACGCATCCAAACAAGCCTGACTCGACGACACCACGCTCGGCAACGCGTCCGCACGAAATGTCCATGGATGAACGAGCAAACCAAACGAATGAGCCATCTCGGTGAGTCCGGTAGAAACCAATTGGCTGTCTCCTTCCTCCTCGATCGTCGTTAACACCGCCGGGAGAGATGGCCCAATGCCGTCAACAACCTTTGCGATCTCAGCCAATCCCTCGTGTGACTTCAATCGGTTGTAGTCGGTTCCCGACTCGACATCGTGCCCGCTGCCGATCAACTGAATCAACCGACCACGGTAACCATGCCGCTTGCGTACAGCGACCACCTCTTCCGAGTCAAAGCACTGCAGAAAACAGCGGTCTTCCGGATTGGCGTATCCGAATTCCGCGAGCACACGGAGCACCACCGGAGTGATCTCCATGCCTTGCTCACGATGCCACAACGGTCTTTTGATTTCCGGATAGACGCCCGCTTCCCGTCCGGTTGTTCGATTGAGATTTTGGATGAACCGCAACTCTTCGGCGAGCGTTACGATCCGAAACTCCCCTTCGCCGGTCGGATAGCGTGTCGGAAAAACAGGATTGCCGCTGACACGATCAAATCGCTCGTAAATACTTAGCGTTTTCAACTCAGCAACCGTGAAGTCGATCACGTAGTAACGTCCATCGCTTCGCCGGCGATGCGGGAAGACTTTCGCAACATCGGTGACGGTATCTAAATGCACGTCATGCGACACAACGGGAACCCCGTCTCTACTCAGCACGACATCCTGTTCGATGAAATCGGCGCCCATGGCATGAGCGATGCCCTTTGCCATCAACGTATGCTCGGGCACATAGCCGCTCGCTCCTCGGTGTGCGATCACGCAAGGTTGTTGCTTATTCTTCGTCATGGGTGCTTCGTCATGGCATGGTGTTGAGTTCGGCAAGAATCGATATTGCCGGCTTATTGAATCGGATTCCGCGTGAAGGTCGTCACGATAGCGTGGGACGCACTTCTCTTTTTCATTGGAACCGATTAGCAATTTCGTCGCAGCACGTTGGCGCGAATTGCAGATGAAGAAGTACCGATGAAAACGGCAAGAAAATCTCTCGATTCCCTGCGCCGAACGACGAGGGTTCGCCTCACCGCCAAATGGCATATAGATCAGGCGGCGCTGATCTGGCCATCTTCGCTGACGTCTTCGAATCGAATCGAGACTTGCTTGCTGACACCCGATTCCTGCATCGTGACGCCGTAGAGTGTCGTGGCAGCCGTCATCGTTTTCTTACTGTGCGTCACCACGACAAACTTCGAGTGATCAAGGAATTCACTCAGCACGGTAACGAATCGTCCGATGTTGGCTTCATCGAACGGCGCGTCCACTTCGTCGAGCACACAGAATGGGCTCGGACGATACTGGAAAATCGACATCAGCAGCGCGACCGCCGTGAGAGCTTTCTCGCCCCCGGACAACAACGAATTGCTGAAACTCGGTTTACCGGGCGGCGTCGCAACGATCTCGACACCGGCTTCGAGCGGATCGTCGGCCTCCTCGAGGACCAAGTCGGCGTTTCCTCCGCCGAATGATTTGCGATACAGCTTTTGAAAGTTCTGACGAATCGCTTCGAGCGTATCGAGGAACAACCGTCTCGAATCCGAATTGATCCGCGCGATCACGCGTTGCAGCGAGTCCTTCGCCGCGGTGAGGTCTTGATACTGGCCGTGCAGTTCGTCGTAACGAACCTGCAGTTCATTGAGTTCTTCGAGAGCCTCCATGTTGACCGAACCCACGTTCTGAACCTGCGAACGCAGTTTGGCGATTTCGGCATCGACGGCGGCGCGGTCTTCGATCTCAGCGATTTCCTCCGGTGGGTCGTCACCACGAAGATCGATCTCGTAATCTTCTTTGATGCGTTCGGCCAACGTGTTGCGTTTGAGTTCGGCCGCGTCACGCGACGCGGTGATCGACGAAACCGCTTCGGCCGCCGCAGCGACCGCCTTGATTGCCGCTTGAGTTTGCGTCTGCACCTTGCGTGCTTCGGTTCGCTGCGCGTCGGCACGTAGAGCGAACACACGCAGCGATTCTTCGGCGGCTTCGCTTTCGATCAACAGTTCCGCCAACCGATCGTCGGCTTGCACGATTCGTGTTTCGACCTGCGACAACCGTTCGCGAGTATGGGCGATCGCGTCTCGGATTTCCTGCTTGGCTGCCTCACGTTGGCTTTGATCCCGGCGTGCGACTTCCGCCGCCGTTGCGAGCGATTCGACCTGTTGTTCCAACCGAGCTGACTCAACCGAAACGCTCATCGCTTCGCTTTGAACGGCCTGCAATTTCTCGGTGGCCGCGGCGAGTTCGCTTTCGATGCTTTGCCGTTGTTCTTCGAGCAAAGCGATCGATTCCTTCCCGCTGCGAATCGACAGATCCAATTCCGCGTCCTGGGCCTTCGCTTCAGCCAAGATCCGCTCGTGCTCTCCGCCGGTATTGTTCAATTCATCGACCGATGCCTGTCGCGCCGCTACACGCTCGGCGATGTGATGACTGCGAGCCTCTGCAGCAGCGTGTCGAGTGATCCAGTCGCGTTGGGTTTGTTCGTGGCGTCCTAACTCGGCCGCGTTGGCATCGATTTCTTCGGCCAAACGAGTGATTTCTTTTTCCGCTTCGGCGATCTGAAACGCGTAGTGTTCCATTTCCGATCGGGCCGACTGCAATTCACTGCGGCGGCTGACGAGTCCTGTTTCACCGCCGGGAGGCCCGACCACGCTCGATCCGTCGTTGTCGAGCAGATCACCCGACGCGGTGACAAATCGCAACCCGGCACCGGACAGTTTTCGCAGCCCCAACGCCGTGCCGAGCGAATCGACGAGCCAAGTGTTGCCGAGCAGATGCCGAACCAACGGCTGCAAATAGTCATCACAGTCAACCATTCGGTCGGCCCGTCCGATCACCCCGGCAAGCCCGTCGAGACGGATACGGTCGCCGGGCCGACGGGCCGGTAATTCATCCAAACGGATAATTCCGACTCGGCTCGCGATCTTGATCTCGCCCGCCGCGATGGCATCTCCGATTGCCGGACCACGAACGATCACGTACTGCGTCCGAGGCCCCAACGCGGCATCGATAAGCGGTGCGACTTGACGATCGACATTGAAACACTCGGCAACCAAACCGACGAGTTGCTTTCGAAGCTCTCCGTCGGGCAGTCGCAAAATTTCACGAACACCACCACTGACCCCTTCTTGTCGCTCCTCCAACTCGCCAAGAACTTTGGCCCGCTCGGTGATCCCTTGCAACCGAATCTTCAGCGAACCGATTTCGTCGCGACGTCGTTCGAACAAACGCCGGGTTTCGGCGAGTTTCGCGTCCGCGATATCGACGAGTTTTTTCGACGCGGCGATCTCGTCTTCGAGGCGGGTAACCTCCGCCGTCGCTGCTTCGTGCTCTTCTCGAGCGGTCAACAGGTTGGCTTCAGCGGTTTCGAGATTGCGTTTGGTCTCGGCAATCGCGCGGGTCGCCTCGACCATCTGTTGTGCCACGCGTTGGCGATTCGCTTCGTGATCGGCGACGCGTCGCACCGCGGCGAGATGATCTCGTTGCGATTCATCGCGGCGGTTTTGAATCGCGTTGACTTCCTTCTGCAGGCGATCCCGGTCTTCAGTGATCGTTTCTTTCCGGTGGACAACCTCGGCCGCCTGGGCCTGGGCGATTTCGAGGTCCGCGATCGCTTTCTGCAGATCAGCGGTCGCACTTCCGGCCGCCGTGCGGGTCACTCGCAACCGACGATAATGCCCCGCCAACGTCCGTCGCTGTTCAGCCAAGGTGGTCTGGTCGGATTCACGTCGCCCCTGCAACCGAGCCACTTCGCCCGACAATTCCCCTCGGGCACGTTCGGCGTCGCGGGCTTCTTCGGCGATGGCCTGCAACCGCATGTCGGCGGCTTGACGTTCTTCCTCGAGCGATTCCCGCAGCGCCTCGCTTGATTCGTGCGATGCAGACGCTTCGGCCAGCTTTTGCTGAGCGGTTTCCAATTCGCTGCACAGCGAGAACCAATCGTTCCACGCAACAACGGTTCGCAATTCCTTCAGCCGGTCCGATGCCTGACGATAGCGTTCGGCTTTTCCGGCTTGGCTTTTGAGCGTTTTCAAACGGGTCGCGACTTCGTCAACGATGTCACCCAAGCGGGTCAGGTTCTGTTGCACGCGAGCCAAACGTCGTTCGGCCTCGACTTTTTTGGCTTTGAAACGACTGATCCCTGCGGCCTCTTCGAAGATCGCACGACGATCCTTCGCGTTGGCCTGCAGCATCCGGTCGACCTTACCTTGCTCGATCAGACTGTACGCGTCGATTCCGATACCGGTGCCGCGGATCAACGCCTTAACGTCTTTGAGACGGACGGCCTGATTGTTGATCAGGTACTCACCCTCGCCGCTGCGATAAACTCGCCGAGTGACGTGAACCTCCGGCGCATCGACGGGCAACTGTCCTTCCGAGTTGTCGAAAATGATCGTCGCCTCGGCCGCCCCCGACGGACCTCGAGTTTGTGACCCTTTGAAGATCACGTCCGACATGTCTTTGCCACGAAGACTCTTGGCACTCTGGCTGCCGAGAACCCATTTCATCGCGTCAACGATGTTTGATTTCCCCGACCCGTTTGGCCCGACCACAACGGTGATCCCATCGGGAAAATCAAAGCGAGTTCGATCCGCGAAACTCTTGAATCCGGCCAGCTCGAGTGCTTTGAGCATAGGGGGTAGGGCTGTGGGCCGGACGTGGAAGGGGACAGGAACTCAGAACAGGAAATCAAAATCGCAGACCGGCAACGGTCGGCACTCGATCACTTACGAACACCTCTGCAAAGGGTTCGTCGCGGGACCGCCTCGGGTCCTCGCTCGACGTACAAGATTAGACAAAACACCCGGCAAATCCTAGTTGAATACGCCCCGGTGGCCCGCAAAATGCTCGCCAAAATGCCTTAGAAACTCGCCAAAGAGAGAATTTAGGCAGAGTGGGGCCTCGCTAGACATTTATGGGCATCCGAGAAGACGCCTCGGTTTCGCCCCGAAAGCGGCGTCCCAACCACAAAATTTGCTAGCTCGATTTTCAAAACAGCACTGCGATCAGGCAGATCAGGACAACGATCAATCCGGCGACCATTTTTCCCACCACGCCGGTCGTCCGCCCCCAAAACGCCGCCCGCCCGATCCGCCAATTCTCACGCCAGGACTTCCCATCCTGCCACTCCGCCAACATCGCCCCCGCGGTGGCCCCCACGCCGCCGAAGAGCAACGCGGCGAGCACGGGTCCGAGCACCGGGATCGGCAACCCGACGATGCCTCCGACGATCGCCCCGACAACCGATCCGGCGATCGCCATGATGGTGCCTCGACGGCTCGCGCCCGCACGACTCGCCCCGACGGCGCCCGCTGCAAACTCGATCAACTCGCCAACCACCGCAGCCATGAAAGCCAACCCGACCGCGACCAGCCCGATCTGCGCACGCCCCGTTTCCGGCCCCAACCAGGCATACAACCCGATCGCCAAGACCGCCAACCAGTTCCCCGGCAGAGCCACCAAATTCGTCAACCACGCGGCGACGCAAACCAACACCAACAACACCGCGAGAGCCACCACCCCCCCGGACAAAAGCACCGCCTGAGCCGAATCTTTCCAACCCTCCAACCAAACCGACCAGTCCGCCAGGAATGTCGCAAATCCGTCGTCGAACAACGCGGAAACCCCAAAAGATTCAATCATGGTTTGATGAAGTATTTGCGTGTTGGCGAACCCGTCCCCCGTGGATTCCGTCTCAAAGAGACAATCTCAACGGGGGAGCGGCTGAGAATGGTGTTGATCGAAGTAGAACGAGACTTCGCGAATCGTTACCATGGTAGCGGCGACCTACAACCCGACTCCCGCTTCGCTCAGCGAAAGGACAGTAGTATCCATGAACGCGAGGGTTTTAGACACCAACGTGTTGGTTTTGAATCGCTTCTACATGCCGATTCGAGTGGTCAACGTGCGTCGTGCGTTGACACTGCTCTACCGGGAATGTGCCGAAGTGATCGACTGCGACGACGGCCAATACGTCAGCTACGATTTCGGATCTTGGTGCGAACTGAGTCAACTCGCCGCCGCGGACAAACAACCCGGCGAAGAGTTTCTCAAGGCGGTTGATTTCGAAGTCAAGGTTCCTCGAATCGCTCGCCTGACCCGCTTTGATCGAATGCCGGCACAGACGGTGCGATTCAATCGGCGGAACCTCTTCGCTCGCGATGAGTAT
>NZ_ANOH01000114.1 GCF_000346505.1 Aporhodopirellula sallentina SM41 | reverse complement strand
CCATTCCTGCCCTACTGGCACGAGTCCTTGCTTCCACCCTGGAGTCAAAACGGCGTGGTGCCGGCCGAAAGAGTCTCAGCCTTTGGAGGTGCCTATCGCGAAAGGCTATTAGCGGGTGTGGGACCCTACGCCCTGACACGACTTGCATTGGAAACCGGTGGCACGATGACATTGATGCATCGTGCCGGTGATGAGGGAACTTTCAATCTCGCTGCCATGCGCGATTACCTGCCAAGCTACGGTTCGCTCGAAGACTATATGGCGTCCGTTCGCGGAAATCCGATTCGCGAAGCCGTGCACATGGCGGCCATGGCGAGCCATCAACACATTGAAGCTTTTATCCCACCCAGGATGGCTTTTGTCGGGCGACGTTCGAGATTCTATCCGTTCAAGGAGTCGTTTCCGTACATGCAACCGCAAGTGTTTCGCACGAGGTTTGGGAAACCGTTACAGGAAGCCCGGGCACACGTCATTCGAATGAATGCGATCCTTGAGAAACTGCTTCGTGGGTTTAGCGATCCATCAATCGACTGGGAATACGAATACGCGAGAGAGTCTTCGAAGCGGTGGCGTGCCTGGTACGACCTCACCAAGGGACGGTTGCTCGCGTTGTCGGTTCGTTGTTTGGAATACAACGCAGCATGCGTGCTCCTTCCCAACGCATTGCTGCCGACAACAAACAACGTTCGTCTGACATCATGGAACGGTCAATTACGGGTACCAGATTCGCTGGCCCGGGCTCGCGAAGCGGAACGTCTCTTGACTCGGTGCGTTGAAACGAATCCTGGCACGCCATGGGCAAGTTTGGCACGTTGGGAACTTGATTCCCCGCTCGGCATCCAGGTCCGCCAAATCTCCATCCCCCCTCCTCCGCCTCCTCCGCCGAAACCCATTGTGCCGGCAGTCCGTGTGCCCGCACGGATGCCAACAGGAGTTGCGCCAACACCGACTTTTACGTTCCCAAACCTCTAGAGGTCATCGTTGTCGTGCGTCGAGTGTCAACTCATCGAGAAGACGAGAACGATCGTCCGCAGATCGAGTACCAGACGCTTCTCTTGGAGCCTCCCCTCGTCCCAGACTACGTTCCGCTACCTCTCACGCTGCCAACGGTACTGCTAATCACGGGAAGCAGCATCGATGTCGAATACAATGTGCAGAACGATAGTCTATTCGTTGATGCGGAAAGTCAGTCTTTCGTGCTGTTCTTCTTGTCCAACGGTTCGGCCAACCAATCCGAACTGCTCACAGGCAAATCGGTTGAACCGCTGGCCGCTGGCGCAGAAACCGGCGCACGTGCGATTCGATTGGACCTGCCCAATCAGGAGCATCCAGTATGAGCCAACGGGTTGCCGTCGGAGTACTCGATCAGCATGCATCGTGGATGCCGCTGATTCTATCTTTGAGAACGACGATCGCAACAATGAGATCGTCGTCAGCGAAATGTTTATTCGGCCATTCGTTCAAGTCAGTGAATCCTACGGGCCACGGAAGGCTTGCAGGACGATACGCTGGAAATCCAATTGACCACTGCACCGACTTCAGATGTGGAGGTCGTCGCATTTTCTGATTTACGGATCGACCTTGTGAGCGGCCCTGGCGTTACCGTTCCCATGAGGTTCACCGCCGAGGAATGGGAGCAATCGCGACGCGTCGATGTCAGTGCTGCTGTCGATGATTTGACGGAGGGAAACCAGGTCACAAACTTTCGGTTCGTGGTCACCAGTGAAGATCCCAGGTTTGCATCGACTGGGATACCTGACTCGGAGGTCCTGATCCGCGAGACTGCGATCCGTCCCGTCATTGAAAAGATCAGCGCCGGCGAGGAATCATCAAGATTGCAAATCACGACGCTGACGGTCGAACTCGATCGTGAAGTCGACCACACAGAAGCCGTCGTGCATTCCAATTAGTCAATGTCACGACCGACAACGAAGTCACTTCTTTGCAGGCATCGCCAACCAATCCAGGCGGCCGCACGACCGTAAAAATTCAGCTCGGCGACGGACCTTCCTTGCAGTCACGTCAAGGTAACGACCACTACTCGGAAATTCTATTGAAGACGTAAAGTATCGTCTCACGAATGTGGAGACCAACTCCGCGCTAACGGCAACTCGCTGGCAATGGTGACAGATGAGATCTTCGGGGAAGCAGCTACGGATTTGTTCTTTCCATTGTTCGGAGATGACGACGGGGACCGCGACATCGACGGTCAAGACTATGGCCAGTTTGGTATCCGCTTCTTGCGTCAACTTGTCTAGTACCGCGGGAACGAAGTAAAGCTGCTTGAAACAATCTTAAGCCGATGCGTGAGCGAGGGATTCTCGGCATTTCCCTCGCTCACGCATCGGGTTATGAAGCAAGGTCAATTCGTTCTGCGACACCAGAGGAATCCTGAGTGCACAAGAACCAAGGACGAATACGCTGACGCCAGCGTATCCGACACCGCTGGTTTTAGTCGCGTCGATTGGTGGTATCTGTAATCGACGTCGCCCCAGAACCTGGGCGAAGGCGGGAATCACAAGGGGCGATTCGTCACCGTCACGACGACAAATCAGAGTTGATCTTACCTGCGGAGGTTGGACAAACCGACGTCAATTTCCACATGGCTCAAGTGCTGTCGGTGGCGAAGACCGAAGCGACTTGCGTAATATCTTCTGCGCGCACCGGCGGCCGACGCCGGGGGGCTGTACTTGTTTCATCAGCCGTTGAAACTGCAGTAAGTTGTTGAGGCCTCGTGCAGTTTGTGCTCGATCATGCTGCCCGTTTGTTTTGCATGGGACGCTGGTGGTCCGGGGCTTGGTTTGGGTGGCCGGCAATTGGGACGTTCGTTTGTTGGTCTCTTGTGATGGACCAGCGACAAGTAGTTGTGCGAAGGCTTGGGTTACCAGATTTCTGGGATGAAGGTTTGGTCTTCTAGGGGTGGGCGGAGGTAGGCGCCGTCGGTTGGGCGGGGAGGTAGTTTGGGTGGGGTTGGTGTCAGGTCTTTGTATGGGATCATGCTCAGGAGATGGCTGATGCAATTGAGTCGGGCGCATTTTTTGACGTCCGCTTTGACGACATACCATGGGGCCTGTTTGATGTCCGTGTGTGCGAACATCGTGTCTTTGGCTCGGGAGTACTCGATCCATCGCGAGCGTGATTCGACATCCATCGGGCTCAGTTTCCAACTCCGGGTTGGATCTTTCATGCGTTTTTGAAAACGTCGTTCTTGCTCTTCGTCGCTGACCGAAAACCAGTGCTTGATCAGTTGGATTCCTGATCGCACCAGCATGCGTTCGAACTCGGGGCAGGACCGTAGGAATTCGTGGTACTCCGCGTCGGTGCAAAATCCCATCACGTGTTCGACGCCGGCGCGGTTGTACCAGCTCCGGTCGAGCAAGACGATCTCCCCGGCGGCCGGCAGTTGGGCGACGTAGCGTTGGAAGTACCAACTCTTTTTCTCTCGCTCGGTCGGAGTGCCCAAGGCCACGACTCGGCAGATACGTGGATTCAGGCTTTCGGTGATTCGTTTGATGACTCCGCCTTTGCCCGCGGCGTCGCGGCCCTCGAAGATCACCGCGACTTTCAGTCCCTCGTGCTTGACCCACTCCTGCATTTTGACCAGTTCGATCTGCAGCCGAGCGAGTTCCTTTTCGTAGACCTTTTGATCGATACGGTGCTTGGTTGCTTTGACGTCCCCGCTCCCGTTGAAGATCGTGTCGCTTTCGAGATCGTCCTGTTTTTGCTTCTTCTTCGTCTTCTGTTTGGAATTCACTCGAAGGCACCTATCAATGTCAGGGAGGCGGTAGTGGTGACAGCCAGAATCCGGCGTGTGCAGTTTCGATGCCGCGCGTTCGTGCGACGTGTTCCTGCCTTCATGCTACACGAATCCGGAGCGTGTCGAGCCAAATGTGCATCTCAGTGAAGCAAGCAGCCACAATTGCAGGCATGCAAGAAACGTGATCAGAAAGATGAATCGTGCGCCAGGAAGGTCCGACTGCGTATAGATCGCGATCCGTATCGAGGACGGTCAGTGCCGGTTGAGATTGGCTCGGTTGACGCGGGGCTGTGCGTGTTGGGAGGCGACGACTCTGTAGGGCTTGAACTGCAACGAATGCCCGCATAAGCTCGCCGAGGTGCGGGCGCGGTTCGTTCTGGTTTCAGAATGGTTGTCCGACAGGAATACTGGAGTGCACGGCGTTTTGCAGGTTTTTTTGAGTAAGATCTGGAGCACTCGCATCTCCGCTACGCTACCCCGAGCCAGTCTAAGGAAACCCGATGACCCGACTTTTGATGACGATCGCACTGACGATTCTTCCGGCGACTTTCGTGATGGCGCACGAAGGACACGGGCATGGTGCCGCCGGCCAAGAAAACACTTTGTGGCACTATTTGACGGAGCCACAACACGCGTGGGTGTTTGCATTGTTGCTCGTCATGGCCGCCGCGGTGATCGGGTATCGCTGGCTCGAACGTGACCAGCATCAAAGCGCTTAAGGTCGTGTCCTCGCAAACTTTGGTTTGTGGGATTTTCAATCCGGGGCGTTCGTAATCTCAACACGCCCCAACGGGGGCATTTCTAATCCAGGCCAGGGCAATCCAGGCCAGGGCAATCCAGGCCAGGGCAATCCAGGCCAGGGCAATCCAGGCCAGCGCATTCCAGCCCGGCCCAACGGCCTGGGAACTTTCGGTGGTTCGCGGGGGCAGCCGAAACTCTTGGCGGGCTGTTGATTTATTCGTTTAACGGGCAGCCAAAGGCGACCTACTTGCCACTGCCCGTTGCCTACGGCTACCGGTTAAACGAAAGCAGGTTGACTCTTGAATAAATCGACAAACCG
>NZ_ANOH01000113.1 GCF_000346505.1 Aporhodopirellula sallentina SM41 | reverse complement strand
GAGCCTACCGAACACTAAATCCATTGTCCTGCCGAATGCATGTCAGTCAAGCACAACACGCTAAAAGCTGAAAGTAAGATGCCTAACGTCAAAATCATTCGAACAGCGGCAGCCTTCCTCTACAGTAGCGAGTGGCGTTGAGCCGATTTGGCTGCGCACTACCGTCCCGACTGCATTCGGCCAAATCCTATACTTTTGGTTCACATTTGTTTGAGCCACAAGCGTGCAATCGACGGAGCATCGCCAATTGCACGCATTCGACCGAATCTCAAAACTTTCCGTTACCGTCCAACACAACGGGCTCAATCCCCAGCCTTCGATTTTCGCAAATCCTCCAATCGCGCCGCTTCAGCTTCGATTGCCATTTGTTCATAGTCAGCATTAGTTTTCACCGGTGGTGGCAAAACAGTGTTTTCACTTTTTGGAGAACAACCGAATACCGAACCAAGAGCCAAGACACACATCAACAGAATTGTTTTCATTTGAAGCATAATTCGAAAATAGCATGAAGGATTTTGCAGGACGGAAAATTGAGCAGCCAGTGGAACGCTAGAACTCAGCGTCAATCGTTTCTTTGGAGGCTCGAGATCCGAGACTTCCCCAAAGACCATAATTGCTTTCCGCACCAATAGGAGGTGCAGTACTGTGTGGTACACCTACGGGAGCAGAGTTGAGATCGCCACTTTCGATACTATCGGTGATGAACTTAACTGCCCCATCTGCCATTAAGACATGGCAACCACCTTGATGTCGGCTGCCCATGGTGAAAATCCCGCCCGCTCCACCAGCCGCTTGACCACTGTTGCCACGCTGGAAACTAGGAGCGTTCGGCGGGAATACCGTTAGCACCCCAGTGTGCATTGCAAGGCCACTTGCCCATGCTGCACCGCGGCTTCTAGCAACGTCTCCAGACTCAGAAGTAATACTAGTACCTGGGGCGTAGTATTGTGGCCGAGTGGTGTCAACGAGATTGTCCCAGCCTTCCAACTTCGGATTATTGCGTACCGGATTCTGACCGCCCGATGAATAGTAGGCGGGATCTCCAATGATCTCGCGTGCTCCAGCGCTGCGCCCATTCTCTCCCATCGCGATGGTGTTGCTCAAACCATCAAGAACATCACGAAAACGCATCGTTGTTCGGTAGACGAATACGCCACGATTTTGGCGGATGTAGAGGTCGTTGTCGTTATTGCAATTCCAAAACGAATCGCCCAAGCAAAACGAATAGTTTGTGTTACCAGTATCGGTTACCGCAGTTCTCGCTAGGTCCGAAGGACAAAGAAGAGTCGTGACTTGAGTCCGCCACGGCTCATAGAGGCCGACGTAAGGAGCCGGTCCCATTGCCGGATAGGTGTTGATACCGTCGTCATACGGGTTCGAGACTTGCTCCCACAATGCTTGCTGCTCGAAAAACGGCAGCAGTCCTACATGCGCGCTCAGGGTTCCAATACTGCTATTTGTAGCGCCTCCAGTGACATTGCTGGTATGAGATCCAGTAGACCCAGTAGATCCACCGCACTGCTTCGGCAATTGATTGTACGCGCTATGGTAGTTGTGCATCGCCAACCCCAACTGCTTCAGGTTATTGGAACATTGCATGCGACGGGCTGCTTCTCGAGCAGCTTGAACCGCCGGCAGAAGCAATCCAACCAAGACACCTATGATGGCGATCACCACCAACAACTCGACCAGCGTGAACGCAGGTCGGAAAAAACGCTTCGTCGACATAACTCTCTCCATACTAAGAATAGAAACTAAAACGACACCTACTAAAGACAAGAGGGCACGTCGACCTGGAGTACGATATGCCCGCCGTAGTTCACTGAAGGGTTCGCGAGTGCAGATCGGCGATAAACGAACGGAAAAGCCCCCCAGGCTTGCACCATAGAGCATGCACTTTCTGCACTCGAACTACCGATGATGATTTACTGTCAGCCTCACGCCAGGACAATTACCCCGCATGTTCATACGCAACAACAAGCGCCCACTAGTGAGTACATACGACTGCCATTGAGCAGCCTCGACACGCAATCCAGAATTTCAGCAAAAAGCTTGACCACACGAAGTCGCTCGAACCGGCGGGACCCTGCTTGCTTGCAAATCCGCCGTGCAATTGCGAGTAGTCCGCAGTTAGTTGTTGCCAATCGATTCATTCTCCTGCTTCGATGTGGCCTAATCCATGGCACTCGGTTGATGCGATCTAGCCCTTAGGCTTGTTGCCAGGGGCAAGCGCGGTTGTGCGTTTTGCCCATGCTTCCCACTGCTTGGTCATGATCGCGACACGCTCGGGATTCTGAGGTGCTAGATCGACTGTCTCGCATGGATCATCTTTGATGTTGTAAAGCTCCCATTTTGGCGTCGTCGGAAACCGTTTGCCCAACACCAGTTTCCAGTCGCCGCTCTGGATTGCCCGAGCGCCGCTGTGTTGATAGCAGAGTGTTCGCTCGGCCAACGAGTTGCCTGGCGTAAAGAGCGAAGCAAGGCTAACGCCTTCCATGGGTTGAACTTCGGCATTGCGAATCATGGTTGGATAACTCGCCCCCGTGACATCTACTACCGTACTCATCACATCAATTAAGTGCGCCGAATCGCGGACCCAACGGCCCGGTTCTTGAATCCCAGCGGGCCAGTGCACCACCATGGGAGAGAGTATCCCACCTTCATGTGTGAAGTGCTTGTATAAACGGTGCGGCGTGTTGGATAGATTGGCCCAAGCAGACCCTACTGAGATATAGGTGCCGGCCAAACCAATCTGCTTGAGCCGTTCGCCGCGATAGAGATGGGTAATACCTTTGCGTGATGCGTCGTCAAATCCGAGTGGCCCCCATTCATAACACGCACCGTTGTCTGACAGGATCAGCACAAGGGTATTCTCAAGCTGACCAGAAACATTGAGCCTGTCAATGATTCGGCCCACGCCAACGTCGACATGCTTCACCATCGCGGCGTAGATTGCCATGCGGTGCGCGAGATCCTCCTGCAAGTCAGAAGACAATTCATCCCACGCTGGATTGGGCTTGCCGGAATACCCATTTGCGATCGCGTTCCTACTTTCGACCGGAACCAATGATCGTTCAGTCAACTTCCAACGATGGTCCTGAATCAGACCAATTTGCTTCATCTTCATAAAACGATCCGCTCGAAGCTTGTCCCAACCCTGCCGGTAAGTCGATACGAACGAACGTGTAGACTCGATAGGCGCCTGCAAGGGGAAATGGGGGGACGAGTGCGCCAGGTACATAAACCAAGGCTTCTGCTTGGCCTCCGCTTGATCCAGGAACTCCAATGCATATTCCGTAAACACGTCAGTAGCATAGAACTCATTTTCGGCAACTTTGATCTCTGGCTCGCGGTCACGAGGCAACCGAACGTAGGCATTGGGCCTCCACTGGTCCCGCGAATGCCCCGCTGGAAACCCGTAGTATTCATCGAAACCTCGCTCGACCGGTGTGTGCCCCACATGCCATTTTCCGACCGCGTAAGTCGAGTAACCGTTCGCTTTGAGGACCTCGGCCAGGGTCGCACAATTGTCGACAAGCTGGCCACCAAAATTTGGAATCCCCGCTTGCCCGGGGTGAAGCCCGGTGAGCAACGCAGCACGACTGGGACAACAGCGAGCTGAGGTGGTCATCCGAGTGAACCGCAGTCCTCCACGACTCAGGCCATCAATATTGGGCGTCGGAATCTCGCCACCGTAGCACCCCAGATCACTGTAGCCCAAATCATCAAAAAGCACGACCAATACGTTCGGCGGTTCCGCAGACTCAGCAGCACAGGCGACCAGAAATGTTGCTAAAAACGAAGCCGTTGCCACGATATTCAAACGACATCGAAGTTGATTCCACATGAAGGCTGTGCTCGTTGCGGGGGCAGTATTCTCAGAAGGCAATTGCTTATTTAGAGCGAACGTGTTTTGGTAAAGAGGCACATTGGTCTAACCGAGTAAGTCAACCTCAGGCTATATCGAAGGAAAATCCTTCCTCTTAACTGGACGCACTGTACTTGAAACGAATCCGGCTCGCGATTCTCGACACATTTCGCAGGAATTTGCATTAGCCAGTCGCTGCGCGGTGCAAACACTCGTCTCCGGTATTTCGCTGCCTAAGGAAGCTGTAAGCACACGAACAGGAGTTATTCGGCGTAACGATGAAGCGACGGCATATAGGTCACTTCACCGAGTTCTGAGAGCTTCGATGTTAGAGTGTTCAGCAGAGTAGTGAACCGTTCCCAATCATAAGCGGGCATCAGTTGGTGCTTGAGCCTTTTCCACAATCGTTCGATCGCGTTGAGTCCTGAGCTGCAGGATGGAAGGTTGTAGACGGGCAAGCCTCGCTCGCCCCAACATTCTTCCGATGCCCTTAAAACTCCGCTGGTGTAAGAGGACTCGTTGTCCAAGATCACCACGGCGTTTGGTCGATGGCCTAGCAGGCTGCTGAAAAAAGCACGTTATGGTCGTGATCGGTCTCTCCAGGGCGAAATTTTTTTAAATCTCGACTCTGGAAAGTACAGGCAAGCATCCTCGCTCGACCGCTTGGATGCTTAATCAGTCTTGTGACTGCTAGTGCAGTCCATGTTTGCCGTCCTCCTGGACGGTTTCCTCAACTCCAGGCGTATCAACTCGGTTGGAGTTTGGTTAGTCGCAGTAAGTTGTATGCCGAAGCCGCCACATCGAAGTACTGCTTTAACTTCCAGCGACCAACCCATCGACTCCGCCCAAGACCAGCAATTGCCTTGGTCCAGCCAAAACACTCTTCGACGCGTTTACGAACTCGTTGGCTCACCTCATACTCGACCGTCTGTTGACGAGCCTGCATCCGCAAGCGTGCCTCGATCAAAGACTTACGATCGGCGCGGGCTTTTTTCGCATCGGCAGGTTCCTTGGAAGTCATCGCCACATGCGGCGTGATCCCCTCCTTCTCTAAACGAATCAAGAACTCTCCGGCATCGTAGCCAGCATCGGCTCCAACCGTTTTCGGGACGCGTCCCTGTTTGCGTTTGTAGTCGGCAACCATCTCCATCGCAGCATCTCGCTCGGCTGTTCCACTCGCTTCGGTGACACAAGTTTCCACAATCAAACCATTGCGATTCTCACTAAGCACATGACCCAAGTGCGCCAACTGAGATGGCTTGCCGAGACCTTTGCGGTAAAGCTTGGCCTCGGGATCGGTGCGCGAAGAAAGGGTCTTGTTGCTTCGTTTCTCACCGTGGAAGTCGACATCGGGATTGCGTGGCTTGAACGAGTTGGAGTCACCGGAGGAATCGTCCGGCGACTCGTCCCTGGGGCGAAAGCTCTTCATTGATGCGTAGCTCTCAATGATTGTTCCATCGACACTGAAGTGATCATCACTGCACAGGCCTGCACCGATGGCTTGGGCCAAAACGGCATCAAAGAACGCCCCCGTGATACCAAACTGATCCATGCGAGGACGGTTGTGAGTGAAGACAGTCGGATCGAAGGCATCTTCCTCGGGCGACATGTCGAGGATCCACCGAAAAAGCAGGTCCGTGCGGATTCTTTCACACAATTGGCGTTCACTGCGGACCGAGTAGAGCGCCATAAGCAACATGGCTTTAAGAAGTCGCTCCGGCGGCACACCGGGTCGGCCGTCGCGGTGGAAAGCCTGCTCAAAGAGTTCGTCCATTGAACAAAGAATCGCATCGACTCGTTTTTTCAAAGGCCGCAGCGGATGGTGGGGCCGAATTCGCGATTCAATATCGATGGAATACAACAACTGAGTCGGAGGACCGGGCCGGCCACGCATCAGATCGCTCCTTGAGAACAGTGATCCCAATAGGATAACAAACCACCCGACTTTTTCAGCAGCCTGCTAGTACTAGAAATTATAGTTTCCGTGCCGCTTGGCACTACTGCATGTCTTCGATGCGTTTCTGTTCAGCGAGTTCTTCGGCAGCACGCTTCTCAAAATCTTCGATAGTCAATTGAGGAGCGTCCAAAACCGCAGGTTCAGAAGAGGGGGTACAGCCCAGCTCCACGCTAACTATGAGGCAGACCGCTATTAGAAATAGATTAGTTTTCATGGTCAATTTGTAACATATGAGGCGATTTGCAAGAGCACGGAAAGCAACAGCAGGGGAGCATTATGGCAACCACCTGCTGCTTCATGGCTTTGTCGCTTCGCAACGGGAATCGGACATGAATCGAGATGCCGACAAGGGAAAACCAAGATCGATTGGCTTGGCTAAAGCTCATCGATCGATCGTGGTTCTTTCCCACCCCTGGTGCCGAGAGCTCCCCACAGTCCATAGGGGCTTGCGGATCCTGCTGGTGGTGCCCCGGGCGCTGTGGTGCCAACAAAACCGATACTGAGATCTCCCGATTCGATGCTGTCGGTCACGAACCTGACGGAACCATCGCCCATGACGACATGGCATCCGCCTTGATGGCGACTACCCATTGTGAAAATCCCACCTTTACCAGTTGCAACCCCACCTTCACGCTGAAAACTCGGTGCATTGGGAGGGAAGACAGTGCAAACTTGCGTAAACAAGCCGAGTCCATCTCCCCACACGTTTCCCCGCGAGCGATCCTTAGCACCGCTACTATCAACGCATAGCAGGACCCCTGGGTCATAAAACTGAGGCCGAGCTGGTTCGATGACTTCCAGCCATCCTTCCTGTTTCGGGCTGTTGCGAACGACCTCTTGAGCTGCCGCATTTCCCGTCACATAAAAGGCATCTCCGATCAGTTCTCTCGCTCCTCGAGAACGCCCGATCTCGCCCATTGCAATCGTGTTGCTTAGTCCATCTAGAATGTCGCGAAACTTTGTGGTGGTGCGATGCTGGAAGAAACCGCGGTGTTGACCAGTGTTGAGTGGGGCACCGGCGGCGTCAACGGCGTTGTTGCTGTTCCAGGTAGAGTCGCCAACGCTATATCCGTAATTTGTATTGCCCGTACCACCTGCACCGAGAGGCGCAACGTCCGATGGGCACAGCAGCCCGGGAATCTGTGTTCTCCATGGCTCATAAAGAGTCACCCAAGGAGCCGGCCCCATTGCCTGGAATGTATTGGTGCCATCATCATAAGGGTTAGAGATCTTTTCCCAGACTGCTTGTTGCTCGAAAAACGGCAACAAACCGACATGCACGCTTAGCCGTTGGATATTACTAGTAGTTGCCGAGGCACTGTCTGAACCACCACATTGCCGCGGCAGTTGTTGGTAGGCGCTATGGTAGTTGTGCATTGCCAGACCGAACTGCTTCATGTTGTTTGAACATGACATCCGACGTGCGGCCTCGCGGGCCGCTTGAACGGCGGGCAACAACAGTCCTATCAAAACTCCGATAATTGCAATTACCACCAACAGCTCAACCAATGTGAACGCGTGGCTCCTCTTTTTTTCTCTAATCATTTCTTAAACCTAAGTCGAAGTAAAAAGATCGCGTATGCGATCGGAAATCTTAAACAATAGCGATTGCTTCGACGCACTGATTTCTCCGGCTACCTACGACGCTATCTGTAACCGGCGTCGGTTGACCAGAAACAATCACGTCGACCAATAAAAATGGCGTTCGCAAGTTCCAAAAAAAACATCGCTTCATGCAAACTTGCTGTACGGAACTAGAGTGGCTTGAGGCATTCGCAAAACGAATGGCCATCGAATATACGTTTCATTTCTGGAAGTCTGTACATTCGAATTTTGAATTTCCTCGGTTGGAGCTTTTCTTCCATTCCTGAGCATCGCCTCCGTCCATCTTCACTTGCGAATTTATTCGCTTGCGGACGCAGATCACGGCGCCAGACCGACGGGAGTCTCGAAAGCAAGAACACAATGATTCAGGACCATATCCAAGGTGATATGCCGGGTTTCCCCACGCAACACACATAGAAGGACATGGGCGAACTGGGGTGACTTACAGCACCGAAACCGCAATTCGATCCTATTATCCAGAAAGACGGTGCCACGGACGAATGGCACAGTCATTTGCACCCGATTTTGCATCGACGCATATGATGTCTTTCTGCAGGTCGGCTATTTCGCTTAAAATTGCCGACGCAGGACGATCTGTCTTGTAGTGATACCCTCCCACGTCTCACATTGTTTGAAGCCCTCCCTGGTTACTGCTTGCCAAATCAGTGAAACCAGGGAGGGTTTTCTGACCGAGGCAATTTCATTTTTAGGCAAGCTGTCAGCAAATTTTTGACAGCGCCAGCACTGCCGTTTGTTGACATCCTCAGCGCGCAACGCATCTCTGGCGTCTTCGAAAAGTACGGTGGGCTCTTTCGTAGACTACCTTCGTACTTGTTCCATGTCAGTATACTTCAAGCATTTGGGACTGGCGTATCGACACATCGCCTGTAAAAATGCGTTCCCTGGGGCTATTTGAAACCAACGCACCTCCCGTAGCGTTCGGACGCGGTGGCCAATGGCAGCACGCGGAATCAAAACAGAACTCAGCGTTGGGATACTTCGACCGTCGATCGGATAGGTTGGTCAGTCTCGTAGGGAGCTTCGTATTTTTTACGACTATCCCGTTGCCACTTAACGCTCTCCAAGATAACCGGCGTGGCGTCAAGGGTCAGTTCCCAGTCGTTGAGTTTTCGCATCAGTTCGTCAACTTTGTCTGGTTGCTGGGATGCTAAATCGGACTGCTCACTGACGTCGGAGCCTAGATCAAACAGCATTGGGAGCTTGAATGGAGTACGGATGAGCTTGAGGTCACCATCTCGAACAGCCGCGCCTTTCTGCGCGATGCGCCAGTACATGGTTTGATGTGGACGCCGGTCACCAAATTCACCGCGGAGATAGGGTAGAAGGTTCACGCCATCTAGTTTGCGTTTGGTGTGTTCGACACGCGTGCGCTCAATACCGGCGGCCGATAGCAAAGTGGGCAATAGGTCTAAGGTGATTAGTGGTTGCTTGTATGTTACTCCCGAGGGCAAGCCATCGGGCCAACTGAAGATCATAGGAACTCGAATACCGCCCTCGTACAAAATCCCTTTCATGCCCCACAACGGCGAGTTTAATGAAGCATTCGCGGTGACGGCGCCGCCATTATCGCTGAAAAACACAATGAGCGTCTGGTCATACTGGTCCGTATCCTTGAGATGCTTTACCAAGCGACCAATATTTTCGTCCAGACAGTGTTGCATGGCCGCGTAAACACGACGCTTCTCGTCCTTGATATGGGAAAAACGGGCGATGTCATCTTGCTTGGCTTGCAGGGGTGTGTGCGGAGTGTCATGGGATAAGTACAAAAACCAGGGTGTGTCAGCGGGAGTCCGATCAATAAAATCAATCGCTTCCTTGGTGTACCAGTCGGTAGTGTATGGCACCTCGATCTCAGTTACTGGATCGAATCCTCGCAAGATATTCCGGTCTTCGGCTTTCGGGAAATGTCCGTGCCCACCGTAACGACCGAAATAGTAGTCAAAGCCTCGTCCTAACGGGTGTTGCCACTTGATATCGCGCAGTCCCAGGTGCCACTTGCCAATGATGGCGGTGGCATATCCTGCCGGCCTAAGGTACTGGGGGATCATCCGCTCGTCCTTGGGAACGGCTTTGTATTCGGGGATGACGTGTGGATTGAACGCGAAGTTATGCTCCCAGCCGAAACGTTGCTGGTACCGACCGGTAAGGATGCCGGCGCGTGATGGAGAGCAGACGGCTCCAGAGACATAGGCCTGAGTGCACAAAACACCGTCTTGAGCCAGCGCATCAATGTTCGGCGTCGGGATTTGGGTTGAGCCATGGCAACCAATGTCTGCGTAGCCCATGTCATCGGCGAGGATCAATAGAACATTCGGCTTGACGACGGCAGAGGCTTGCCAAGGGTTTGCTCGCTCAGATCCTTGGCCTACTGCGGCAGTCACACCGCCAAAGGTCAAAAAGCTGAATGAGACGAAGAGTGTTAGGCTAGGTAAAAAATTCCAGCGATACATGTTGAGGGTATGTCTCATTTGTTGTTGAAACCCGTGATGGTCTCTCTGGCGTAAACGTGTGTGATCGGGTTTGGGTGAGCAGCAAGCCTCGCCGCCTGGAGCTCGCCTTAGGCGATCTCCAGGCGGTGAGAAAGCATTTTCAGCTCGGTGTTGGTTCGGGGCTCGCCAGGGCTGCCAACAGATGTGACGGTGACCTGTATCCCGTGGTCAGGCGAAAACCTTTCTCGGCGTCCAGCAACGCATAGGAACGCCGATGACTTGCTTGATCCGCCTCAGCTCGAAAACGTGTCTTGTGGTCGAGTTTGCGGGGCGCGGTGAGTATGAGTTCTCGATCGCATTGGTGCTTGGTAAACCACGACAGAACGTGTTGAGAACGTTCAAGCGATGCAGCCACAAAAGATCCTCGCAAGCTTTCTGCGGGCTTGTATGCGTTTTGGCGTTTATCGGCTTGATGAACTCTTTCAGCTCATCGAATACTTCTTTTACTGCCTCGTAGCCTTGGTCAGATCCTGGCTTCCGCAACTTTCACATATTACTGGGACGCTTCCGTCAACTGCTCGGCTTCTTCATAGCTATTGTCCACCTCCATCAGCTCAGGATTGTCCTGGAGGAACTGGTCAATTTCGGTCCCTTGGGGTGCGGACATCGTTGAACTTTGGCCTCCACATCCAACAAAAACCAGCAAACACGACACAAAAGTCAAATGCATGCAACGCATCATAGACACACCTTCATTTTAATAAGGACGCTAAAAAAGATGCGATACGTTTTTCACGTACCGCATACGAAACATTGTTTGTTTACTAGCGATGGAAGTCATAGTTCTTCGCTGATAACTTCCTTGCTGGCTCGAGTGCCAAGACTTCCCCAAAGCCCGTAGGGGCTTGCGGTTCCAGGAGGAAGCTGCCCATCATAGAGACCCACCGACGGACTCGACTGATTCCCTGCCTCAATCGAATCGGTGACGAATTTGACCGCACCGTCGCCCATCAAAACATGGCAGCCGCCTTGATGCCGACTGCCCACTGGGGCGGTGGAATCACTGTTCGTGTTGTTGTTTGTGCACAATTCACTATTTGGTGGTCGAATCGCCAACACACCAGTGTAGTAGGGTTTGCCGTATGCCCAACGATAGCCGCGTCGCTGCTCCGTACCGCTTGAACCACTGTAAGTAACAGTATCCGGATTCCAAAACTGAGGCCGAGCGGGGTCGGCCCAATCGGCACACGCCAACGGGTTTGTATAGGCAGTGGCACTAGGGTCGTTGGCTCCTCGCGTGCGTTTATCCAAGTCATCCAAATCGGTTACCAGCTCTCCCATCGCGATTGTGTTGGAAAGCCCGTCGAGCACATCTCGAAACTGAGTTGCCTGGCGTGGGACGAAGAAACCACGACACGAGGCTCGAACCGCCTCTGGCCTTGAGTATGTCGTGCCACCGTAGGTAACGTTCCCCGCAATGGTACCGTCGCCTGAATAGGCTCCGAATGCGGTCAACAACATGGAATCCCCGAGGCATACGCCGTAGTTGGTTCTGCCCTGCGACGGCAAGCCCACGCCCGGATCACTAGGACAGCGAAGAGTCGGAATGTTTGTTAACCACGGAGTGAATTCACCGTATCCACTACTCGAATGCTCATTCAGATTGGCATTCGGCCACGCTCCCATCGCCTGGTAAGTGTTTGCGGTATTCGGACAACGGAAGGGATTGCTGATCTGCTCCCAGATCGCTTGCTGCTCGAAGAACGGCGCCAGTCCAACCAAGGCACTCAGGTCTCGATTGTTGTGATTCGGCTTCGCGCCCGATGCACCATAAGTTCCGCCGGAGAAATGAGGCAATTGGTTGTACGCAGAGTGATAGTTGTGGATTGCCAAGCCGATCTGCTTGAAATTGTTGCTGCAGGACATCCGTCGCGCGGCCTCCCTAGCGGCTTGAACCGCTGGCAACAACAGCCCTACCAACACCCCGATAATGGCGATAACCACCAGGAGTTCCACCAGCGTGAATGCAACGCGTTTCTGTGTCATGTTCATTGTTGATCCTTATCTACGATTACTGATATTTTCCGCCGGAAAAAACTCCGGGCTATTATTGATTCACAGTCCCGGCAAGATACTCCGGTGAAAAATAAGAAAAACTTGAGAATGCCGAAAACGGTCATGGCACCGAGGGTGACCCCAACCCAACAGAGTATCGCTTCATCATATTGCTGGACACTTGCCTAAACTTAGGTAGCGGCAAACACTCGTCGAACATCATGATTTCTGCGATCCAGCCTTCGAAATAGTGCCGCTGCATTCGATCATTGCATCCAATGATCATCGAGGACTCAGCAACAATACCGCCGTTCGCGTCTCCGCCTGCGAGCCTATCTCCATTCAAGAACAGCTCGTAATTTGCTTCTTTTTTGGCTATAGCGGCATCCGACGATCATGAGTTCACCGGACGGGACGGGTGATTCACTGGTGATAATCGTGTGGCGATTCTTGCTCCAGAATTCGTACCGCCTTGCTCTCAGTCGGTTTAGAGCAGAGCGATCCAACGCAAGGTTTGGATGCAGGTCGAAATGAACAATCTGCTGGTGCGAGCTGTTGGTGCTGTTAGCAAATTTCACGGCAACAAGCAGTGTTAGTTCGCTGCCACGTTTGAACGGATGAGACTTCATGAATTCAACACCCCGAAACTGCAAGGCGGGTAACCCGTTCGCACCCTCGGGCGAAATACGCGGCCGAAGGCTTGGCTTGACCTGCCATGCGTCACAGTTTTGCGAAGAATAACCACGATTACGCCAAACGCTTACTCGGCCTTCTTCATCCTGCTCTGGCCCGGTTGCTGCATCAAGCCAGATAGCCGGATGGGCATCGATCCCTAACCTTTGTTTGTTTTCAGCCGCACTGTAGGCACCTGCTTGATCGCTCTCGATGCGGATGAACTTCCGACGCTCCGCGACAAATTTCTCGCGTTGTGTATTGTCTCGGTCTACGGCGGCCATGTCCGTGTAGAGCCGTTCTGATTCTCCATCCTGGCTTGAAAACACTTCGACCTCACCGTTAAAAACATGGGTCTCTGCGCCTTGATTGCCAAGGATCACGACTCCGAACTCCGTGCCATGATCGACCAGGCGATTGAAAGGGGTCTCGATTTCAAAGCCTTTTGCTGATGGTGAGACTTTGGCGGACAATCGCCCGCTATAGAGAAATCCGCTGTTATCTGACAAGAACTTAAACTCTGCCGGCCCTTCGATCGTGACTTCGGCCCCGCGGGCAAATCGAATCCCGACAACGCCTTCGTCGATCGTCATTGAATCGCCAGCCTCGTAACTACCTGAGTCGCCACGAGCCCAACGGGAGGCATTTAGCCCACAATCGATTCTTTGGACAACATGCGCGACCGCCTCGCCATTCGGTTCATTGCCCACCACTTGGCGGAGGCCGTCCGTTTCCACAGCGGGCATGGTGGAGCCTGGTAAATCAGCAAGCGGGCCCACTTCGCTTTGGCCCCGACCAAAACGCACAGCACTATACAAAAGCGTGCCGCCTACAAGTAAAATCAAGCCGGCGGCCAGTGCAAGCAACCGCCGCAATACGCACTCGTTTTCAAGGATGCGACTAGCCTTCCTCAGTGCTAACGCAGGCGATCGCGACTGAATCTGCGTGGACGGATCCTGCTCTAATGAGCGGTCGGAATCAGAGCCTGGCACATCGCGATAGATTCGCGAGATCATGGCATGGGCCTGAGAAATTGCAACAAACTCGTCCATCAGGTCATTGCGTGCGCGAACCAATGCACTTAGTTCTTCGGACTCGCCGTGGCTAATATCCGCCGAGCACCATTTACTGGCCAGTTGACTAAATCTACGGTTCTGTGCCTGCCGACTATTGCTCATTACTGAATTCCTCATGACCCTGCCGCAAGTTTTCGGTGAATGCACCGCGAGAGCGTCGTTCGTATTTTGTGAAGTCGTTCGTAGACAGTGCTGACTCCCGACGCGGAACCCGCTGAGATCTCCGCAACGGCCATCTGTTTTTGGTAGTGCAGTACTAACAGGTCGCGATTTTTTTCAGGCAACTCGCCGATGCACGCTTCGAGCAGCCTAATGAGACTGCGGTTGCCCAGAGAATCCACAGGAGGATAAATTGCGATATCCGATAGACGCATCCCGATGTCCTCCTCAAGTAAGTAGCAGGGACGCCGGCGACTTAGGAAATTCAGAGCTTTGAAGCGAGCGACCCCGCACCCCCAAGCAAAAAAACTGCCACGCGTGCTGTCGAACTCATCACGCTTTTGCCATAGCACTAGAGCGGTCTCCTGAAGCACTTCCTCTGCATCCGCAGCGGAAGGAATCAAGCGCATGATGAACTGCAGCATCCCTGCCTGGCAATCAAGAAAAACTTCAATAAACTTCTCGTCGGAGAGTCCGTGCGATGACATTTTTGGCTGCGTTGATGACTGGGAAATCGCTAGAAAGGTTCCCGACAATTAATTCTGTTCAAAGTTGCCGGATTCTGGTGAAATCGGAAGAAAACACGAAGAATTTTGAAATAGATTCGCCGCGGCAGTTTCTATTGGCAGGACCTTGCTGGCGCAATTGGACGAAAATCACCTGTAGCCCCCAGGCAAAACAAGTTGACCAACGGTCTATACGAGAGGAATTCCGAAATCGACCGCGGACTGACACATGCGGGAATTCATTCTTCACGCCCCCGCCGTTATTTGCGGATCCGTTCCTCGACAAACACTTTGGTAATCTATCGGTCCCATGGCTTTTTGCCGCGACGGCCTGTCGGAACCCCGCTGGCACTCAATTGCTTCACCTCCTGTTGATCCGCACGTGTTGGGCGGAACCTCGAGTCTACAACTTGAATATCGACGGCACCATTGTCTGATTCGACGATGTCGATGGGAACGATCCAAGGTGTCCAGCGGTTATCGCTTGCCACGAACTCGTGGTCAAACGCGGTGCACCACCATTGCCCTTGGTTGTCCTGAAACATATTTCCGTGACCCGCGTTTTTCACTGCCATGCGTCGTGGCCCGTAGGGGCCGTAAAGCGAATCTGAAACGCAATAGTAGAGGTCGTAGGTGTCGCTCGATTCATAGCCATAACGCGCCGATGCGACCAACAGGTACTTGCCGCCAATCTTCTTCAGCAGGATGCCCTCATAACCAAGCTCATGCTTGCCGGCGGGATGCAGGTGCGACACATCGCCCACAGTGCTCTCCAAATCGCCCGATAGCCGGACAAGATTATCCGCCCCCCAAAGGTAAAAGGTCTGGCTGCCCTCTTGAAAAAGATGTGCGTCGATACCGTGTTCAGCGACTACGGGCAACGCGGTGTACGGCCCTTCTGGTTTACCACTCGTGCTCTTAAGTAAACCGTGTCCGGCCACATTAACGCTGTGAGGAATCCACCACGTGCCGTTGAGGTAGTGGATTTCGGGGGCCCAGACTGCTCGCCCGTTTTTTGCGTCTGCCTTCGCCGGACGTTCGAAATGCCAACTGTGTTGTTTTCGGCCATCTTCATGAAGTGTCCAGACGAAGCCCATGTCCTCCCAGTCGATCAGATTGGCTGATTTCCACAAACGAATGCCGACGGTGTCACCCCAGTGTGAACCAGCCGTTGTGCCGGTGAGGTAAAACGTGCCATCGGGTCCGCGTTCAATGAATGGGTCGCGCACTTTTTCGTCTAGGATCTGGAAGGCTCGGTTGTGTGCGGCAACGTCAAAGACGTTGCCATTGGTAATCCGACGTGTAAGCGAGGAAGCACTAGTGCTGACGGAGCCTCGTTTACGCTTCGAGTTACCCAGGTGTCCGAGTGTTGAGAGGTCGATCTTCGATACGCCGGCGTCCGTTGGCTCGACGATCTGGATCGTGCCGTCATCGTTGAAGTTCAGATACTCCGCCCGCAGCCGACGCTGGTGAACAGGGGCGTCTTTTACCCATTCGTGATAGAACAGGATCCAACGGTCTTTGTATTGGACGATCGAGTGATGGTTGTTTCCGCCATATGGCTTCATGAACTCGCCACGGAACTTGAACGGCCCGGTTGGCGAAGTACCCGTGTAGTAGATCAAGTTGTTCCAGCCGCGAGCGATCGTAAAGTAGTAGATTCCGTTGCGTTTAAAGACGTATGCAGCCTCGAACTTCTTCGGTCTGTATTCCAAATTCAAATTCGTTGGGCCGGACTTGAACGAAGCCATGTCGTCGCCAAGCTCATAAACCGTGTCCTGCAAGTACATCCAATAGCGACCGTCGTCGTCGGTAAAGACCGCCGGGTCGTGACCTCGACAGAGCTTCTCCTTCGTCAATTCCTTAAAAGGTCCTTCGGGCTGATCGGCCACTGCCACGCCAACGCCGCCCTTGCCACCGTTGTTGAAGTAGTAGAAGAAATAGTATTTGCCATCTTTCTTAATGACGTCAGGAGCCCATGCCTTGTGCGTTCCCCACTTGGAGTCCTTGTTGCTGAAGATCACGCCATGGTTTTCCCAATTGGTTAAGTCCGTCGTCGAGTAACAAGACCATCCAAATTGTTTTTCCCAGTCACGGTTGTCGGTCGTGGGGAACAGGAACAGACGCCCGTCGTCAGCAATCACGACTGACGGGTCTGCCGCATAGAAGTCGTGGCCGTCGACTCGCAGCGGGTTGCGTTGAGCCTGCTTGGCCGCTTTATCATCAACCCGGTCGACATTTCTCTGTTTATTGGCTCTGCGTTTCTTTTGCGTTTCGCGTTGAACGGCATCTGCCTTTTTGGCTGGCGCGGCCGCTTCGGCGGGTCCCACAGCGGCGGTCAACCGAGTCGCCAAGTCTTCTTCGATTGCTTGTACTGAATCGTCGCCAGCAAGATTGCGAAGCTGAGATGGGTCGCGAACCATGTCGTAAAGGGCAAGCGATCCGTCCTTAAAACGATTTAGTTTGTGCGTCGCCGTGCGAATGCTGTGGTTCCCCTCCATATAAGTCATCAGCAACTGGTCATGAACCGGATCCGCGGCCGCGTCGTTAATAATGGAAACAATACTCTTGCCGACTTCGACTTGTGGCCCAACCTCGCAATGGGCCAGGTCGCAAATCGTCGGATAGAGGTCATTCAGGCTAACAATTTGCCGACGAAGTTTTCCGTCGCAGCTTCCCGGCTTCCGTGGGTCATGGACAATGAATTGCACTCGGTTGGCTTCTTCCCACAACGCTTGCTTGGCGACGTGATACTTCGCACCCAAGTGATACCCATGGTCGCTCCACAAAAAGAGAACCGTGTTGTCTCGCTGCGGCGACTTCTCATAGCCGTCTAGGATTCGCCCCAGACAAGCGTCGGCGTACGCGACACAGGCTAGATACGATTGCGTCATCTCACGCCATGCAGGAATCTCTGCCTCCGTGCCGCCTAGTTTGCGAGCGTGATCCATCACGACCTTCATCTTTCCGCTGGTGAAGTCGGTGAATCGCTCGGCGCCGCTGGGCAGGTCGTCGAGATCCGAAATGATCGCGTCGAGCGACGCACGATTCAGCCCGGTCATCTGCTGGACCGGGAAGAGATCGAAGAACGCTTGCGGTGCGTGGAAAGGAAGGTGAGGACGGAAGATGCCGCAACCGAGAAAGAATGGTTGATCCGCAGGCAACGTCGCCGAATCGGGGCCATCTTTGCCACGTTTTCCGCCTTCCTTGATTTTCGCCGTCCCGTGTTCTAACAACCGGCCCGCAAAGTCGGCCGTCATCCAGTCGCCGGACTGCATGAGGTTCAGCCGCGAAGGCCCGAACACCATGTTGCCACCGTTGGGAGGCGAAAACCGGCTCGGACGAGCAGCGTTGCAGCCACTGACATGGTTGACCCATTGCGACCACGAGTGCTTTGCATCGGCCCAGTCATCCTTCAGGGGACCATCAACTGTTCCAACAGGCTTATGAAAGAGCTTGCCGAGGCCGGTTGTGAAGTAGCCGTTGTTCTTGAGTTGTTGCGGTAAAGTGATCGCATCTTTGAGCGTGTCATACGGGCGAAAGTGCGTTTTGTGGCTGTAGTAACCTGATCGAACTGGTGAAACACCCGTCATTAACGAGGTTCGCGAAGGCCCGCAAAGAGCACTCGGGCAATAGGCTCGCGTGAACGGAGCACTGGTGCGAGCCAGCCGATCCAGGTTGGGTGTCAACCGTTTGCAGACCTCCGCGCGGACTTCGTCATCTGGGTAGATGACTTGCAAAAAATTTCCAGGTTCCTCCGCCGCGTACCCAGCAAAGTCATTCAGATCGTCAATTGCGATGAACAGAAAGTTCGGGCGCGGCGATTCTTGGTTTGGTGAGGTCCCGCCTGGGGAGTCATAGGCCATCGCGAATGATGAAACCAACAGCAATAGGAAAAGCAATGCGATGTGCCGCATACAACAAGGATAAAGATGACGAAGCGGCGATCGACGTTCGGCAACCGCGTCGCGGTATTGACGAAGAGAAACGATCATCTGTTCACCTCAGGTGTGATGACGTCGTGACTGATCGCCCACTCTTTCCATTTGGCTGCCATCCGCTCTACCCGCTCTGGCAGTTCCTGTGACAGATCGCGTGTCTCTTGGCGGTCTTTGGCGAGGTCGTACAGTTCCCACGACTTCGTACCTTTTGGCAACAGAGCTTTGTAGTTGCCGTTGCGAACCGCTTTGTGCCCGGCGTGTTCCCAGTACATCCATTCCGCGGGCTGTCTCTGCTTACCAGCGATCGTTGGCATCAAACTGACGCCTTCGAGCGGTTGTATCATTTGTTTGGCAAACTCTTTCGGGTAAGTCGCTCCGGTCGCATCGAGTATCGTTGGCATCAAGTCAATCAATTGAGCCGGAGTGTTGGTGATCGAGCCGGACTTGGACTTAAGGCCCTTGGGCCAATGAACGATAAGCGGCGTCGAGATGCCACCCTCGTGACTGAATACTTTGAACTTGCGAAACGGTGTGTTGCTGGCATTGGCCCAGCCTTGCCCGTAACTGATTGCTCCGGAAAGATTCGGATTGTTGATATCTTTGAATCTTCCACCGCCGAGATCTTTGTATGGCTCAGCACATCCGCCGTTGTCGCTCAGGAACAGTAACAGCGTATTGTCGAGTTGGCCGTGTTCTTTCAGCCACGTCACCACGCGGCCAATGTTTTGGTCCATCCGATCGACCATCGCGGCATAAACAGCCATGCGGTAGTCGAGTTCGTCGCGTTGCTTTTCATTCAACTTCGACCACGGCCGTGCTCCTTCGTCGCGTGCCGGTAGCTGAATGGAATCATCAAACAGCCCGATTTCCTTTTGCCGAGTCAAACGCTGTTCGCGTAGTTTGTCCCATCCGATGTCACGGTACTTTCCGACGTACTTGGCGATGTCTTCTTCGCGAGCATGTAAAGGCCAGTGGGGAGCGGTGTAGGCGAGGTATAGGAAGAACGGAGCGTTGTCTGTCTGCTCATCGAGGAACTGAATCGCGTAGTCCGTGAACGCATCGGTCGTGTAGTAATCCGGATCCTTGGGGGGATCGAGATTCTCGTTCCCTAGCGTTATGCCTCGGCTCCCTTGCGGTTTGAAGTAGCTGGTTGCGCCAGCGATTGAACCATAGAACCGATCAAAGCCTCGTTGCCGGGGCCATTTTCTTTTCCGTGGTAACCCAGGTGCCACTTGCCTGTCATATAAGTGTGGTAACCAGTCGGCTTCAAGGTCTCGGCAATAGTCACACACTTGCGATTGAGATAGCCCTGATACGCCGGTCGCTTATCACCGTGCAGGCCTTTTGGGGTCTCGGTCATTTGCCCGATACCGGTTTGATGCTGGTGAAGCCCCGTCAGCAAAGCGGCTCGCGTCGGGCAACAGCGTGCAGTGTTGTAAAATTGGCTGAACCGCAGACCATTCTTGGCAAGTGCGTCAAGGTTGGGAGTTTGAATCTCGCCGCCGTAGCATCCGATGTCGGAATAACCCATGTCGTCCGCCATGATGATGATGACGTTGGGCCGCTGTTCGGCGGATACGAATGAAGTGACGCCAAGAATGGCGACGGTTGTAAGCAGTCGGAGGTGTTGCATAGGTATCAATTTCAGCAATTCAAGCTGTTGTGTTCAGTGTTCATAGGTATTCCGAAGCGTCAGCGAGGGATCCTGGCTTGATTTCTTTTCCTCGCTATTGCTTCGGATTACCTGCGGCGGCGCGGGATCGCTTCAGCAGTTCTTCGTGAATGCGTCTTGAGTTCCGGCGGAAGGCGGTTTCGTTTTTCTTTTCGATGGTTGCGCTGTTGGTTCCGTCGCTGGGAATGTCTTTAAGACGCACGCCCCATTTGCCCAGCAACGTCCAATAGGTTGCCGAGTCGGAATGATCGATGCCATTGTGGGCGAACTTGCCTTCAACAAAGATGTTGCCGAGCTTGCTTGTGCGAAACTGATCGTAGTATTCGTGACCTTTGGGGGCTCCATTGACGATGCCGTGCTGTCCGATCGCCCCACATTCGTAATAGGCAATCTTCTTGTCCGCAGCGACCTGTTTGATGTAGCTGCATGCGGCGGCATCTTCGCGGCAATTGGCAACCCGTTCAGGATGTTCTGGCGATCCCTGGTGAAGCGGTGAGTTGGTCCAATGAGTAATGAAACGAAGCCGCTTGAGTGACTCGTGTTTTCCAGTTGCCAGGCAATGGTTCACGAGGATCGCCGGTTCGGTGAGCGAACCCCAGCACAAGACGTTCAGCGTTTCGCCTTCTTCGATCGTGTCGGCGGTGGCAAGCAACTGCGCGATGGTGTCGTACTTCGCGAGGGAGCGATAGATTCGTTTCGGGTTGTATCGCTCGGCCGTCTCTTTGATGCACGACTGAGTGAACTGAATGTCGTCGGGATAGCCGCCAATCGCTTTGTTCAAAGCCGAGACCTCCGAACGATACGCTTCACCGAAGTATTCGTTCGCCCAAGCGGCCTGGTTGGAAGACGTTTGATGGACGTCACGATGGGTACTCGTGACAACAATGCCCAGTGTTTCAAATTCGTTGGCCATCAACAGATACCCGGCCATCGCAGAGATGTCGTCCGGGTCGTTGACGCTGTGCCCATCGTTGGCACGCTTGACTCGCTTGTCGCTCATATCCGTGATGATCCAAACCTTGGGACGCCACTGATTCGCCCGCAAGTCCGTTGTCCTATTGGTACTCGTGGCGATGTTTACAAGCGCGGCATCCTTTTCGGGAGATGCTGCCTGAAAATCAAAAGCACGCAAGTAACGCAACTCGCTGTCTCCTTGCGGCAATGATGGCCCTGTAAGTATTCCCGCGAGCAAGTTGGGCGTTAATTTGCTTCGACTTCGCCAAACAATGTCCCGGCCCGTCACCGAAGTCTTCCAGCCATCGCCTACGACCGATAACCATTTTTCCAAACACTGGTCCCAATTTCCCGAGGCGGCGATCCCCAAAGCTTCGAGGTACCAACGGTCCTTGCCATCGTGTTGCTGCGCAAGTTGCGACCAGACTTTGGCCGCGGCATTGGAGTGTTCGCCACGCAAAAGAATCGCCGCTTCACGCCGAACTTGCGGTGAGGAATCGCTCGCGAAGTTCGATGCCACTTCGACAGCGTCGGCTGCAGACTGTCGGACAATTCGCAGAGCCACACATCGAACCCGGTGGTCGCCGTCTTCACTTGCCAACTCGATCGCTTGTTTCGGTGAAAGGCTTCCCAAAACCCACAACGCTCTTGCACGATGCAACGGAGATTCCGAGCCTTCGATGAATTGGATCAACTGTGGGATGACGCCATCACCCATCTTTCGCAGACGTTCAGCCGCAAGGAATCGCATCGACACATTGGGGCTCTGCAACGCTTCAATCGCGCCACTGACGGTTGACAAATCCGGTGTTGAAATCGCGTAGGATGCTGCATGATCGGCAGGCGCTAGGCGAAAAACGCGTCCTCGCTCCGTGTCACCCATGCGGTGACCGCCCACGCCGGGGTCGTACCAGTCGGCGACAAATAGTGAACCATCCGGAGCCGCACAAGCATCAACCGGACGAAACCACCGGTCACGACTTCCGGTCATCAGCGGACTGATCTTTCCGGCATAGCCCGCAGCGTCGTCTTGCAGCACGTAGGATCGCACGGAGTTCGGACCGGGATCGCAGTGAATCAGCTGGCCATGAAAACGCTTTGGCAGCAGATCGCCCTCGTAAGCCATGATGCCCGTCGGCGAACCCGCGCCCGTTTGGACCACGTTGGGCACGACTCCCGGATCGTTCAAGTGCCAATGCCGCAGCGAGACATCTGAATGCATGCCCGTGCGCGGAACCGACCACGTCGATTTGTCGAGTTCGCCTCGATAGCCATAGTTACCGTACGGCATCACGTAGTTGATACGCGTCGCGCGGTTGCCGTCATCATCATTGTCGGATTGCCACATCGTACCGAAGGAATCAACGCAGACTTCCCAGTTGTTTCGGAAGTTCCAAGCCAGCGTTTCCACGTTTGTACCATCGACATCACAGCGGAAAACCATGCCCTGTTGATAGGGCTCGCCATGGTCGCGAACTTCTCGCCCAAATTTGTCCACCACAATGTTTCCATTCGCGTCCTTCAACTGGTGGCCTTCATTGCCAAAGTTGAAATACAGCTTGCCGTCCGGTCCGGGAGTGAACGCGTGGATTCCGTGGTCGTGTTCAACACCGCCGATGCCCGTGAACAGCAGAGTCTTTTCGTCCGGCTTTAAGTCGCCGTTGAGATCACGAAATGAGGTAACTCGATTACCAGCCGAGACAATGACTCGGTCGCCAAGCACACACACGCCGTGCGGCGAGTTGATGTCGGTACCTTGATAGAACAAGGTTTTCTTGTCAGCTCGACCGTTGCCATCGGTGTCTTCCAAAACCAGAATCCGATCGCCGTCTTTACGAACCCGGTTGTATGGATTGCGGAAGTGCCGGTAGTTGACGACTTCACAAACCCAAACGCGTCCCAGATGGTCGACGTCGATGTTGCTGGGGCTGTACAAATCGGGTTCAGCGGAAAACAGCGTCGCTGCTAAGCCTTCGGCAATGTCGATGCCTTCGACAGCGTTTTCAGGATCTCGTTTGTTGATCGCCGTGGCCGCTTCGGTACCCTTGTCGCCGTGCACATGGAAGCCCGCCTGCTTCTTGTTCTTCAGCAGCATCAAATAGTCGACCAAGTCCAGTAGTTCCTGCACCGACATCAGTTGGTGCAAGTTTTCGGGCATCAGCGACGTCGAGTTTTGTTTCAGCTCTTCGATGTCGTCCCGAGCGATCGTTCGGACGACTCCTTCGGCTGTCTTCAATGTGACCGCGTCATCGTTTTGGTTGACCAGCAGCCCCGTGAGGACGAAGCCGTCAATGGTCACGGCAGTGTACTGTTCGTAGTTGTGGCTGATGCCTGCGTTCGGATTTAGAATCGCGACATACGTCGCCTCACGAGAAAGCTTGCTGCCAATTTCCGACAAATCCGGCCCCACTTCTTGGCCGTCGCCGTGAACTTTATGGCACTTTGAGCACGTCCCCTTGCCGCGAAAAATCAACTTTCCCGCCTTGCCGTCACCACGTCGTCTGATTAAACGCGAGATTGGCGGAAAAATTTTACCGGACTTGGTGCCTGTGGGTTTCAAGTATTCCGTAACCGCCTTTCGGAGCGTTTGGTTCGACGATGCCAGCAGTGCATCGGTCGCGGCAAAGTAACATTCACTCGGAAGAATTCCCGCTTGAATCAGCTCCAGCAGAAAACGTTGCCCGGACGTGCCACGTCCCAACGCGCTGGTCGCAGCGATTCTTAGCGAGGCTTTCGCGGTCGGGGAAGTGACGACGTCCTGGAGCAGTTCGCGTGCTTGGTCACCGCCGACCAGACCCAACCCGTTAGCGACGACGACCGCCGAATCGTCGTTCTGTTCCAGTAGTGTTTTGAGCCGATCGAATTCGCCGTACTCGACCAGCAAGCGAATCGAGTCGACTTGCAAGCTCGCGTCGACGTCGGGTTTCAGAAACGACGTTAAGCCGTCGGCATGTTGTTTCAGTTCCAAAGAAGACACGGCGTCGAGATACTGTTGCTGTCCGGCGTGCGACAGAAGGTATCGCTCGACCGATTCCCGGACACTGGCTTGGCTGCGTGCCAGTTCTGGTCCTTGGTCTTGCAAACGCAGCAGCGCTTCGACGACCACTTGGTCTCGTTCTGGCTGGCCCGCCACGGTTGACGATGCGAGCGCCAAGATCAACCCAATGAGGATGATTGCGGGATGAATAGATCGATGCGGTCGTGATCGAACCGGGGGCAATCTGTGGAGCAAAATATAAGCCTAAAGTATTCGTGTTGGTTTCGTGTCAACAAACGTCCATGAAGTTTTCATAGAACGGGAAGAATCTGGCCTTCAGGAAGTTTGGACTTCTTGAAGACGCGCTTAACAGTTGCGGCTTTAGGGTACGGGTCCTTCCAGTGCTTGCGATCTCTTTCCATCAATCCCTTCATGCGTGCGAGCGTTTGACCGTGAGCCGGGTCGCTAGCAAGGTTTTTTAGTTCCCGTGGATCGCTCGCCAAGTCGTAAAGCTCATACCGTTCTTTTGATGGGAAGTAGTGCAGCTTCCAACGGTCATCGCGTACCGCACGAAGTTCCGCGTCGTTGGTGTAAACTGTCAGCAGCGAATCTCGAACCTTCTTTTCCTCGCCACGCAGCAGTTTGCAGAGGCTTTTGCCGTCGAGAGAAGCCGGCTTGGCGGCACCTGCCAAGTCGGACAACGTTGGAAAAACGTCCAACAAATAGACCAGAGCATCGCTGCGAGCGGACGTGACCCCCGGTCCCGCAAAGATCAGAGGCACATGCATACCGCCGAATTCCATTAAGTTGGATTTGCCATGCAATCCGTGGCTGCCGATCGACAGGCCGTTGTCACCGGCAAACACGAAGATCGTGTTTTCGTACAGTCCTTTGGCACGTAGCTGTTCGACCAGTTCGCCGAACAGACGGTCCATGAAAGAAATGGACGCGTAGTAATTGCGTGTCTCCGAAGCCACATCCTCAAGCGTTGAGTCGCGATCAAGAAACTGGTCCAGCAGTTCGGCATAAACGTCATGCAGAACCAAAGCGTCTTTCGGAGCCGTCACCGTTTTGCCTTTGTAAAGTTCCACAGCGGCTTCGTCTCGCGGGTACGGTTCGTGCGGCGTACCGACGGCGAGATAGATGAAAAACGGACTCTCGCCATCCCAAGTGAACGACACGTCGCCGAGTCCATCGAGTTGCTTTTGGTCGAGGAAGTCAGATGCGTCCTGGAAATAGCCAACGTTTCCCGCGACCGAACCGCGATTCGCCCGTTCGACGTTGACATCAAATTCCATGTTGATGCCGTAAGGAACATTGTTCGCTTTTCCGCTCCGCATCGTTTGATAGCCTGCGAGTCGCAGGGCCGCCGGCAAATTCAGATCGTCGATTCCACTGCTGGGTGTGTCTATCATTTCGGATTGAAACAGCGACTTACCACTCAGCAATTGAGCACGCGATGGATAGCAAACCGACCCGCGATCGGCGCCAAAAACATATGCGTTTCGAAAATGCACGCCGCGTCGAGCGAGCTTATCCAGGTTCGGAGTAATTGTTTCCGGATTGCCCTCACCACCGAGATTCAGCGTCCCCGATCGCTGGTCATCGGCAAACAGAAACACGATGTTTGGCTTGTTTGGTCCTGGCGCGTCGCCCGCCTGCGCAGTCTCCTCAAACGCCAGATAGACGAACACGACAAGCAGCAACGGATGCATCTTCATTGAATCTCGATTGAAACCGAACATTTATGTCTTTTCCTTACTATCAATCAGCAACGCAGCACGGACTTACTCCCGCTTTGGCCCAAATCCAACTTGCTGGCAAGCGGAGCGAGACAATAGCTGAAATCGACCACACCGCCCAAACGGCTTCTTTGTCGACTTGGTTGGCAAACGGACGAATGCCCGCAGAGAGCATTCGACCGCCACCGTGAATCTTGCCGCACCCTTTCGACTCGACAGCCAGAATGTCTCGATAGCCTTCACTGGCTATCCAGGCGGGGCGACCGTGACGGCCTAACCCCGACTGCACAAGACAGATCACCGCCGCTTAATGCTTTCACTACGTTGGCGTCCAAAACAACCGTGCGCCCACCACCTACTTGACGCGCCAATAGCGAGCCCGCCAGGGATGAACACACCACCGGCCAATTAAGCGGACCGAGCGACTCTCGCGATGACAGATGAACATTGAGCTCGTCATCAGATTCACCAGCATTTCAGGGATGAAGCAACTCGATCGCTGTGGCTTCACACAAGTTTTTTCGCAGCCCAGAACACTCATCGGAAGCAAGCAAACTTCCGACCTGCCCCAAGCTGCGCTGCGAACTGAAACAAGCAACCTGCACTAAGGCGCGAGCGAGAGCCACTGACGTAGCTTCCTTCACTCACCGTACTCTTGGTTGCCTTCGGAGGCTTGATACTCCTGGTCGTACTCATCATACATTTTCGCGTATTCGTCCGTCATCTCCACGACCTTTGGTTCATTCGAGGAGCACGCAACAACTATCGGAAGAAGGCAAAAGAGCAGCAAAAGAAATTGACTGTGATTTGAGTTGTTCATGGATGATCTATCGTTTTAGTCGACACCTGGAAAGACGTGCCGCAACAACCAGAAACAATTGCCGCGACACCTCAACGATCAAAAAGCTGACTCTTCCTAGAAATCCTCTTCAATTGTTTCCTTAGCGGCTCGCGTACCCAAGGCACCCCACAGGCCGTACGGACTCATGGCGCCTGGAGCCTGCCCGCCACCACCATTGAGATGCACGGTACCATTAGTAGACGACCCAGCTTCGATGGAGTCAGTGACGAACTTGACCGCTCCATCGCCCATCAACACGTGGCAACCGCCTTGATGTTGACTGCTTGGTGCAAGCGTGCCGTCCGAGCCATCGTTTGATGTGAGGCAAAGCTCTGTGTTTGGCGGAAGGATCGTTGTCACGCAGCCAAACAGTGGCCGAGCGTCGGCCCAACGGTAACCACGACGGTCAACTGTTTTGGCTAATTGACCGGCGCCTGGCTGACCTGACGCTACCTCAACAACACCGCCGTCCCAAAACTGCGGGCGAGCGGGATCAATTCCCGGCGAGGCCGTGCGACAATGAGTTGGGTTATCACGCAACACTGAGCCTCCGCCGGGATTATTCATATGCTGAGTTTTTATCGACCGGTCACCCAAGTCCGTTGCAATCTCCCCAGCGGCAATTGTGTTAGAGAGCCCATCTAAAATGTCCCGGAACTTCATCGCCTGGCGAGTGACAAAGAAGCCTCGGCAGGCTGCCCGCGTGTGCAGAGCTCGCTCCTCTTCATGGGTTGCGTTATTCCAATCGGCCCAAGCACCCGACCGCCATTGATAGCCACCAATACTGTTGTACCAAATCCCGTCTCCGATACACGCGGCGTAGTTGGTGCGACCGAGCGACGGCAACCCGACCCCCGGATCACTAGGGCAACGAAACGTCGGAAGATCCGTCAGCCAAGGAGTGTACTGTGCGGTCCAAGGCGTTGGCCCCATCGCATTGTAGACGTCTCCTGTAGTTAAAGGATCCCCGTCTAGGTCAAGTGGATTCGAGATTTGCTCCCAAATCGCCTGCTGTTCGATAAACGGAGTGATCCCGACAAGAAAACTCAATCGCAACCCATTGTTTGATGTAGCCGGAGTACCGTTGCCCTGATTACCAACTACCCTTGTCCCCGCGCCGTGCACAGGGAGTTGCTTGTACGCACTATGGTAATTGTGAATCGCCAAGCCAATCTGCTTGAAGTTGTTACTGCAGCTCATTCGACGTGCAGCCTCCCGAGCCGCTTGAACCGCCGGCAAGAGCAACCCGACTAAAACACCGATGATGGCGATCACCACCAACAACTCGACCAGCGTAAACGCTGGTCGGGAAAAACGCTTCGTTGACATAACCTTCTCCACAAAAAGAGCAAAAACCAGACCAACACCTGGCACGAAAAGGAGACCAAGCCGACTTGAATGCGACGCACCCTACTTCGGCCAGCAAATAATCCACGCGTGATGACCGGAGAAAAACAAACAGAAAACTCCACCACATTTACAGCAGCGAGCACGCTCATTCTTCACCCTGACAGCAGAGACTTTGCCGGCAATTTCACGCCAGGACGATTCCTCCACACGCACAAACACACTTAAAGCATGTGTTCAATACATGTCATATACGATTGACACGAAATAGTCTCGACAAACAATCCAGGATATCGGCAAGAAATTTCGTCATGCGAAGTGGCTACAATTGGTAAGGCCCTGATTGATTGCGCATCATGTCGCCTACTTGCGAGAAGCCCTCTGTTGACTGTTGCCCAACGATATATTTCCCTAGTGGATCCTTGCCGCTTTTTCGTTGGCAATCAATTGATGTGTTCTAACCCATACAGCCGGACAGAAAACCATTGTTTTGATGACAGATTGCAATGGCTCGGCCTTGAAATCAATTGGCAAGCTGAACGGCATTATGCCTGATTCAAAGCGTTGCCCATCCGTGAATCACCGCTTCGCGACATTCATAACGCAGTCGTAAACGACGAATCCCCCTTGAGCTAATCGCTCGAACGCGCGACGCCCCCACAGACTCGCCACGCCTGGCTGCCGTGCGGTGCACCTCGTATGCGGGTAAACCGCTTCATACCCAAACATCGCAAGACATCTCGTGCGGTTTCGCTGTCGTAACCTGCATCGACGCAAACCTCAGCTGGTCCGATTCTTGGTGTTCGCGTGAATGTCACGGGTAGCCCGAAGCGAAATCGCGGTGTCAATTTAAGATCAGCCTCTCCGTCGCGTCGCACCACCTCAAGCGGTTTGGCAAGGTCCACTAAGGGTGGTTGATAGTCCAGGTCGTTTTGGCGCCTTGCTTCTCGACTCGAATGGTAAGCACGATCGGATGTTTGCCCGCTGCGAGAATGCGTTTTGCACTGGTCGCTTGGCCACTTTCTTGCAGGTCGATCGCGTGGCTCTCATGCAGACGCATAAAACACGCTGATTCGGATTCGACGTGGATCGCGTATGTGCCGACTTCGTCCAATGCCATCGCCCCACGAATTTCGTAGATGCCGGGGCCCGGTGCCGTGAACGTTTGCTTTCCTTGTGCGTCTTCGATGACGTCTGACGAAACAGGATCCGATTCACCAGTCGCAGTGGGAACGTAGGAAACGTTGCCCGGAAGCGCAAAGCGATGCACCTGATAACCCGCCGGCGCTTGTTCCGACGCCGGGATAGCGGCCTTGTCGTAGGGTCTTATCGCCGATTCATTCGGGCTGTGGACTTGCAAGACCTTCGCCTTCATTCGCGACTGCAGTTGCTTCACCGCCTCCGATGTTCCCGCTAGGTTGCTGGCTTCATCGACGTCCGACTCAACATCGTAGATTTCAAAATCGTCATCGGCGGACTTGATGTTGTAGCGAACGCCTTTGTACGATTTGCCATCCGAACCATCCATGCGGATGACCTGCATCTCCTTGCGCGGTCGGTCTCGTCTCGAAGCGAGAAAGTCTTTGTAGTCCGCCGTCTTGCTTCCGTTTTGATACTCAATGTAGACGAGGCTTTCTGCTTGTTCGCCCTCACCCGTTAACGTGGGTAGTAGCGAAACTCCGTCGCATCGGGCGGGTGCTGGCACGCCCGCGACATCGCAGAGCGTCGCCATCCAGTCATGAAACTGAGAGGGCGTGCTGTCGATTCTGTTCGCAGCGACCGTGCCTTTCCACCAAGCCAGCGTTGGCATGCGAATGCCGCCTTCCCAGCAATCTCGTTTCGTCCCATCGTAAGGACCGTAGGACTGGAACGCTTGCGGGCTGTAGCTAGACGCCCCCCAAGATTCGCCTTTGAAATAGGCTTCGTGATGGGGACCGTTGTCGCTGGTGAAGATAACCAAGGTGTCCTCGGCCAGACCAAGATCTTCCAGTGTCTCGTTCAAGTCACCGACGGCGTTGTCGATCCGGCGAACCATGGTGGCGAACCGCTTTTCGACATCCGACCAGTCCTCTGCCGCGTAGTCTGGGTGGATGAAGGAGTCGACTTCGCCAGTTGCAGTGTTGATTGCGGGTTGCGAAATCGCATCCGGCTTTGTTCCGCCCGTCCACTGCAAGCCGCCACCCACGCCACCACCGCTGGGGTAAGGAATCGTTGGGATTTGCAATGCCGCGTGCGGCGTGTCGTAGTTCAACATCAAAAAGAACGGTTGATCGCCGTTGGATTGAACATGCGTTTTCAAGAAGTGTTTTGCACGAGCGGTAAACAAATCCGTCGTATAGCACTTCGACAACGACTCACTGATTTCATAGTCGCCGGATTCATCTGAGTGCCACAGATTGGGCACACCCTGATGGCCTTTGTTGGCCAATTTCCAAGGATCGTTTGGATAGTGCAGGTGGCCCGCATAGTGGCTGACATAACCAAAGAACTCATCGAACCCACGTTTGGTCGGATACGACGGCCAATCGGACGGTGTTCCGGTTTGTTGCTTTCCCTTCGGACCACCCTGCAATCCGTACTTGCCAATCATGCAGGTTCGATACCCGGCTTCACGTAGCACTGATCCAAGCGTGTGGTTGTCCTCGAGTCCCTTGTCGAATTGGTTATTTCGGATAACGGCGTTGCCTTGATGGACGCCTGTAAGAAGCGACGAGCGACTGGGGGCACAAACCGGTGCGGGGCAATAGTGGGCTCGCATCTGCAACCCGCCACCAGCCAAACGATCCAGGTGAGGTGTTCGATGCTTTTTGTCGTTTTTTGATTCGTTCTGATAAAAGACGCCCAAATCGCCCCAGCCCAGATCATCGGTGAATACAAACAAGATGTTCGGTTGTGATGAGTAGGCTGCAGGACAAAGCAAAACCACGCTACAAAATGTTGCGCAGAGACAAAGGAGTTTGTTTTGAAGGTGTGTCATATTTTCTATTTGATAGGATGAATATCTTCTTATCGTGTACTCGTCTTGATCGGCAGCAGCAAGTCCATTGGCTTGCCGTGCTTTTGAAGCGTGTCGCGGCTCTGTTTGATCCAATGACCCACCAATTAACGATGAGATTCGAGCGTTGTCATAGAGTCTGGGTCGTTGACGAGATTGTTCTGTTCGTACAGATTATTCTCGACGTCGTAGAGTTCGTCCGGTGATCGGCAGTGATAGCGTCTCAACTTTTTAGCAACGTCAACGTCCGACTCGGCTTGGCGAACCCAAGATTTCCACATCCCATGGCTTTCCGCTCTCGGGTTGTGATCCGTTTGGACGGTGAAGTTCAGTTCCGGATAAACATTCTTGATGTACGGAAACTGTTCAGCGCGAACGCTGCGAAGCGGAAAAGTATGATGAGCCGCTGATGAATTAGTCGAGGAGACATGATCGCGATAGTGGTCTGATTTTCCCCGCAACAAAGGCAGGAAGGATCGTCCGTTGATTTCGTTTTCACGGTACCCAGCCCTAGGTGGGTCGCCACCTGACATTTCAATCAAGGTTGGCAGCAGATCCACAAACGAAAGGAGCGACGAGTTTCGCGTTCCCAAGGTCGGGACTGTTGGCCAAGAAACCAACAACGGGACACGCAAGCGACCGTCGTAGGTGTTCCATTTTCCGTATGGTAACTGCGCGCCGTGGTTACTTGTGAAGAGAATGATGGTCCCGGGTCCAAAATGCTGGTCGACCGCCTTCAGCGTGGCAGCGACCTGCAAATCCATTCGCTCGACCGCACTGTAGTACCTAGCCAGCTCGATCCGAGTCTCAGGCGTATCGACCAAACGCGCGGGCAGCGAAAGCCGCAGCGGATCGTAGTGACCAAAGTGCTTTCTGGGCCACGGGACATGCGGATCTTTGATGCCCACCATCAAAAGTAGCGGTTTATCGTACTCGCGATTGTTTAAATACTTACGAACGATGTCGATATTTTCCAGTGAAAGTATTCGATTGTCAAAATCGAAGCCAGCCCGTTTGTCAGTGCCGTGAGTGATCTTTCCGATACTTGCGACTTCGTAGCCAATGTCGTGCATGTAGCTGGGAAGCTCGGTCACATCGTCGCCAACCAACGTGTGGTTAGGTTCAGCACCGTTGCGAAACGGCATGAGTCCCGACAGCAACGCGCCGCGTGACGGAGCACAGCTAGGCGACGCGACGAAAACGCGATCGAACAAAACACTGCGTAATGCGAGTTCGTCCAATGCCGGAGTCCGTACATCGGCCTTACCCATGAAGCCGGTATCGCGAACTCCCAAATCGTTCGCAATGATGAAAACGATGTTTGGCTTCGTTTGGCCAAACCTATTCCTTGTAAACAAACACACGATGAGTAGCAAGAGTCGCAGTAAGTGAGTTATGTAGTTTGTCAACGTTGTAACTCGATGCTAAATATAGGATTCTAGTCAAACTTCCCTCTGCCAACTCAGTCGACAATGGCGTCAGCCAAGTATTTCATAGGCTGTCAACCTGTGTAACGGAAGCGTCTCATGCGCATCGCGATGTTGCTATCGGAGGTTTCTATGATGTTCGCTCTTGAAATCGCCGTGGCTTGTGTTTCGGAGATTCGGCCACTGCTGGAAGTGTCGCGATCCAACCATCAAGTTGTTGTTGCTCATTCGCCACTACTGGATTCTGGGACGTCGCGTCTTGAGTTTCACCAGGGACAGCTACCAAATCGAAGAGACTTTGTAGTTTTCCTGTGCGAAGTAATTTCCACAGGTCCGATCGGATGGCCGCCTGCTCGATTCCTCGGAACGTCCAACGAAAGAAAAGGCGCTCGTGAGGAGCATCGTTTCGGCTACCCTTCAGGAAAGGCATCAAATCAATCCTTGTGAGATCCTGCGGTATCTCGGTCACACCAGCGACAGCGAGACACGTCGGTAGAACATCCAGCGAGCTGACCATTAGTAAATACTCGCCCCCCTCAGGCAACTGCCCAGGCCACGAAACGATAGACGGCACTAGGACGCCGCCGTCGAGCAGACTTCCCTTGGCACCGGCGAACGATTGATTGAAACCGCCACTATTTTTCGGAGCACCGTTGTCGCTGATGTACCAGATCAGCGTCTGTACTTCGATCTCATGATGCCGGAGCTCCCCAACAAGACGGCCAACAGAATCGTCGACACGGGCCATCATGGCCAAGCAAATATGGCGGGCGCTGTTTTCGACGTGAGCAAATTGATCGAGATAGTTGTGTGGAGCTTCATACGGTGCGAGCGGGGAATATGGGGCGTGATAGAGAATTAAAGGCTCGTCATCGTCGGCAAGACGCTCAGCAAAACTCAAGGCCGCTTCGGCTTGAACTTCGACTCGGTACCGACTTTCCTTGATTAACTGTGGTACGTCGGGAGTCGGAGTCCCATCGAGCCCGTGCGATGCCGTATAGACATTGCTGACGCCGGAAAAATACTCCTCGAAGCCACGTGCGGACCGCAGCAATGCAAGGTCACTCTTTCGTAGAGTCAAGCTTCCCCGTTTCTGTTCAACACGTGACGGACCGCCACCGACGCCCTATTTGCCCGACATTCCGGTCGTACAGCTAGCCCGTTTCATATGATTCGCAATCGTTTCCACTTCTGCAATCATCGCAGCGACTCTGTTCGGCTCCGTTGCAGAAACATTGGTCTCTACACCCGAATGTTGCTGGTAGCATCCCGTCCGTAATCCGATACGCGAAGGCATGCACTGAGGAGAGGCAACGAACCCGTGGGTTATTCGCGCCCCCCGCTCAGCCAGTCCATCAATGTGCAGAGTACTGATGGCATCGCGAATATTTTGGCAGCCAAGATCCGAGTAGCCTTGATCATCCGTGAAGATCACGATGATGTTAGGGCGTGAGGCGACCGCAGGTGCTCCCCACACCAACAACGGCGTGCAGGTTGCCAGCCAGCAAATCGTCGCACGAAAACAACTGACAGGTTGGCGGTTTGAACTATGTACTTTCATTCTGAAGGCTCCATTGGTTGTTCTTTTTCTTCGGGCAGCTTCCAATCCTTCGGCGGCCAGTTTGTGGGGTTTGGCGCAGTTGAAACGGTTGGCGGTCCTTCAAGTTCGGCAAAACGCGCCAGCTCACCGTGTAGTTGCGTCAACACATCTGCCGGTGGGTCCGAGAGCGGACCGGTTTCCGCTGGATTGTTCTTCAAGTCAAATATCTCGCCGCCTATCAGCTTCCATTGATCGGTGACTACAGTGTCTTCGCTGAGTAACAACACTCGCTCAGGCGGAGGTTGTCTGCCTTCCAAATACGGTAGGAGATTGGAACCATCAATTCCGGTTGGATTTGCTATTCCAGCCGCTCCGGCCAGGGTTGGCAGGATGTCAATATAGGAGGTGACGGAGCCGTACTTCGTTCCTCCTTTAAGCCTTGCAGGCCAACGCATGATCGCTGGAACACGGACACCGCCTTCCCATGTGGTGAACTTCTTGCCTCGTAGCGGTTGGTTGTTGCCCCCATGCTTGGGGTCACCACCGTTGTCGCTGTGGAAGATCACCAGCGTATTTTCGCGAAAACCATTTTCGTCCAGCGCATCGAGAATCGTTCCGATGTTGCGGTCCATCGCCGTCGTCATGGCGGCGAATGTCTGACGTACGGTGTTCCCCTTGGCTCCTTCGCCGTAAGCCGCAAACTTCTCGCGCCGGGCGATTCCCGCATCGGTGTTTGGCGCGCGATCACCGTTTGGATCAAAACCGTACGCCTTTAAGTCTTCGGGCTTGGCTTGAACGGGCGAGTGGGGTGCGTTGAAGGTGACGAGCAGATAGAAAGGCGACTCTGCACTGCGCTCGCTAATGAAGTTGACGGCTGCCGCGCCGAGTAAGTCGGTCGAGTATCCTTCCTCCTGAACGCTTTCGTAGTTCCGATGCCAGTCCAACTGACCAAATCGCTTTCGGCTGAAGTAGTCGATCGCACCGTTGTAGTGACCGTAGAAATCCGTGAAACCATGTCGCAAAGGATGGAACTTGGTCGACGCGAGACCCAAGTGCCACTTGCCGAAGACTGCGCGGTGTTGATATCCGGCTAACTTCAGCAGTTCGGATGTTGTTTGCTCCGTGGGCGGCAATCCATGGCGGGCGAGCGGGTTGCAGACGCTGCCCCAGATTCCGAATCGGAATGGGTATCGACCGGTCAGCACTCCCGCTCGCGTCGGCGAACAAATCGGAGTCACGTAGAACCGATCGAGGATCACGGACTCTGAAGCCAACGCATCCAAATGCGGCGTTTTAATTTCGCTACCGTGATAGCCAACATCATTCCAGCCCAGATCGTCGGCAATGATGTGCACGATGTTCGGCGCATCAGCATTGGCTGGAACGACACAGATCAGTGCCGCGACAACGAAAATGTAATAGAAGAGTTGAAGTTTCATTGGGTTTTCGCTTGCATGGATTCGCTAAAGGATGGGAACATTGTCTGGCGGCATCGACTGATGCCAACTCAGCAGCGACTTCGTTAGTTCGCTTGCAAGTTCCAGATGCTGGTCGGCTAGGTTCATTGACTCCGATGGGTCAGTGCTCAGGTCGTACAGCTCGACTTCGCTACCGTCGTACTCGCAAAGCAACTTCCACTTGCCGGATCGGACCGCCAGATCAGGAAGGTCTTCGACCCCGTAGACGGAATTTCGATCGGGTGGGCGGCGGAAGAAGATGGGTGCGTCGCGTGAGCCACCTTCGCCAAGCAGCGTGTTGACCAGAGGCTCACCATCGAATGTTGCGTCTTTGGGAAACGGCGTGTTCGTCAGTTCTAATAGAGTCGGGACAAGGTCGATGGCCGAGAACACAGACTGCTTGTCCACATGGTTTTGCTTCTTCACTATTCCTGGCCCCCATACCACGAGCGGCGAACGGACGCCGCCTTCGTAGAGCTGCGTTTTGAAGCCGCGAAACGGTCCCGCTTTGCCAGCCTCTGGTTCCGGACCGTTGTCAGAGCAAACCAATATCAACGTATTTTCACGAAGTGCGTCGTCGTCTCGAATGCGATCAAACAGTTTGCCGAACTGCTTGTCCATCGACTCCAGCACCGACAAGTAAAGCCGTCGTTTTGAACCATCACCCCAAGTTTCCACGGGAGGCCAAAATGGTGCGTGAACATCATCGGGCCAGAGATTGATGTAGAACGGCTTGCTAGCTTCCGCAGCTTTGTCGATGAACGGCAATGCTGCGTCGACAAAGCCAGTCGTGATCTCACTGCGAAGCATCCACTGATAGCCCTCGCCCAAATTTTCGGCCTTACCCCAAATTTTGCCGGGCTTCTTTTGCCCCGGCTTCAGCGTCAGCGGCAGAAGCTTGGGGCCCATGCCTTCAAAATTGGTCAACGATTCGTCGAAACCATACTCGGTGATCGCGGGCGCTTCATTGACATCGCGTTGGCCGCCCATGTGCCACTTGCCGAAATGCCCGGTCGCGTAGCCGGCTTGTTGCAGCGATCGGGCCAGCATCGGTGCTTTGGGATCAAGCCACTGCGCCATGCCGCGGCGACTGTTGTCCTTGCGGTTGTTTAAGAACGAAGTGATCCGCCATCGCTGCGGGTACTGGCCGGTCGAAATCGCGGTGCGCGACGGCGAGCAGATTGGCGAGTTCACGTAGAACTGTTCAAAGCGAATGCCTTCGTTGGCCAGCCGGTCGATATGCGGCGTATCAGCGTCGTCGTTGCCGAAGCACGAAAAGTCTTCCCACCCCATGTCGTCGATGAACACCAGGACAACGTTCGGTGGTTGACCTGCATTTGACGTTGCGGTCATACCGATCAACGCAGCAAACAGAATCATTCTCATCATTGAGGTTCGTCCTTTTATAGTCCTGCTAATGCCATTTCGTTCAAACACCTTGTGACTCATTCAACCGCATCCAGATGCACGTCCAACGCCGTGATGGGAAACTTGGGCTTCACTTCTAGCTTGAGTTCATGCGTCCCCGGTTTGAGCAGCTCGAGTTGGTTGGCAGTGAGCGGGATACAGGAAATTCGATGCTCGGGTTTTCGATGACGCGTCTTGTCATCAAAGATCAGTTTTCCATCCAGATACACCAGTAGGTATCCGAATGCCTGCACGTTTGCTTGGCTCGTTGTGATTTCGATATTGAGCGTCGCCGCCCGCACCTTCGATGCGACAACAAATTGCGTCGTGAACGTTGCCGGTTGCGAGTCTGAGAAGTCAAACGGTGCACTCTGTGGTCTTCCGTTTGCGGCATTCCAGTGCGATCGGCGATCGATCAGCGGCACTCGTTTGGGGACAGGCTGGAAGAGTCGTTCGTGAATCTGACGCAGCTTGTCGACGGGAATCTTGCTGACTTTCCTGTCAAACGTGAGCCAGCCGTTCTGTTCGTGGCGCATATCCGTGAACTGCGTGTAGACACCGCCAGACAGCCCGTAGCTTTGCCCCAACCACATCGTGTCGATGTAGTGTTCGTAGTGTTGGGCCAACGCCGAGGTGCTGTAGACAGGACGTTTGATATCACTGAAAAAATCTTCGTCCGCTCGAGCATTCCTTGGCGCCATCGCACCTTGTCGAGCTCTTTCAGGAACTCGACCGTCTGGCGTTCCTGGATCACGTGGTTTGGGCATCGACAACCAGTTATTCCCATTGATCGGAACACCAAATCCGCCAGTCTCGCCCAAGACAATGGCGCGTTCTGTTTCGCGGTCCGGGTACGTCACTGACGGGAATCGTTCGTAGTCATGAAGATCGCGAATTTCGCCGAGATCGTCGACGTCGTCCCAGCCGCTGGCAGCAGAAACAATGTGATTGGGCAGTAGATCCTCGGCCCAGTGAACAATATTTTCTGTGTCTTGTAGCCTGCGATGATGTTTGAAGATCGCACCAGCGGTCGCCGCATCACCCGACGGCGTATCTGCCGAACACGGGAAGTACAACAACGCCACGAAAACGATCGCGACCAACCGTCCCAGCCATCGGCGCACACTCCACCCAACCTTTCGATACGGAGGGCACTTGGTCCGAGGCGTACTTTGATAGAGTTGAAATGGAGACATGGTTCAATGGCAACCGATCTACTTTGCCTGCCCCCGTGAACGCTGCAGAGTCGCCTCGTTTACTTGTCGTTGAAGTTCATAGAAGTCAGGATGCCAGCGTTCTTTGTCCTCCAGCAGTCGCGGTTCGCTGTTGACGATATGCTGGTCGCCTTGTGATTCCATCCAAGCTGCGAGTTGTTCTTTCATCTCGGCAATGCGTTCTGATTGCGCAGGTTCATCGATTAGATTGGTTTGCTCCCATTCATCCTGGCTGACGTCGAATAGCTCCCACTCAGGTCGCTGGTAGTAGCGATCGACAATCTCTTTTGCTCGATCATCCGTCTTGGCAAGCTCGGCCCACTCGGTCCAGTACGCTCCCGCCATCGGTTTGCGATCCAGGTCCGTGTGATTGGTGAATGCAAACTCGGGATGCAGGTTATGGATCAGTTTCCACTGTCGGGTACGAATGCTGCGGATGGGAAAGATGTTCTTAATCCCGTCGCCCGTGTTCGTCGTAAAAATCACGTCGCGATGCTGCTCCGTTTCACCCCGCAATACTCCCGCGAAAGAGCGACCGTCGAGTTCCTCGGAAGTCTTCGCACCGCCGATGTCCAGTAAAGTTGGCAGCAAGTCCACCCAACTAATCATTGCCTCGGATTTTGATCCCGCCGCAATCTTGCCGTTCCACGCGGCAATGAACGGAACGCGAATCCCGTAGTCGTAGAGCGTCCATTTGCCGAACGGCCACTGCGAACCGTGATCGCTGGTGTGAATGAAAAGCGTGTCGTCGCCAAGCTGTTTGTCCGCGATGCCTCGAAGCTCACCAAGAAACGCATCGAGTTCCTTGATTTCCTGGTAGTAAGCCGCCCGGTGCGATCGGGTGTCCGGTGTGTTGAGATGATGCGGTGGGAACTCAACCTTCGCTGGATCAAAAGTCGCGGGACTTTCCCAGGCCACGTGCGGGTTGGTGGTGCCGACGAACAGGCAAAGCGGTTTGTCCGTCCGATCTGCGCGTTCTCGTTGCTTGAGGAACTGAAGAACCTGCGTTCGGACTTGATCGATCGGTTTGCCGTTACCGACGAAGTCAAAACCGTACCGTTCGACTTGCTTGGGGCTGCCATGAGCGACTTTGCCAAACGAGACCACTTCGTATCCTGCGGCTTGCAAGTCCTGAATCAAACAATGCGTTCCAGGCTTGGGAAACGTGTGATTGGCCTCTGCGCCATTGCGAGCTGGCATCAACCCGGTCAGCATTGCCGCACGACTTGGCGCACACGATGGTGACGCTACAAAGGCGTGAGTGAACGTCATTCCATCGGCCGCCAACGCTTCCATCTGAGGCGTGGGAATGTTGTCGTTGCCATAGAGGCTGGAGTCAAATTGAGAGTGGTCGTCGGACAAATAGACAACGATGTTCGGTTGTTCGGCGAAGCAGATGTTCGTCGAGGCAACGATCACAGAAAAAAACAATGCGGCAAGTTTCATGTCAGCTGGTCTTGTTATTATGGTATGCGGGTAGTGGATCTTGCTAAAAATCGTGCCGCGATGGGATCGTTGGCAAGATCCACTACGGCTATGGAAACTCTTTCCATACGTTTGTTTGGTAGGCTCACCGGTAACTCAGCAATTGAACATCCAACGAATAGAGTTCATTCGCCGCTGGAAACATCAAGCCGATTTCGTGTGCCCCGGTGCTTAAGGCGGCGACTTCTTCATTGGTCAATTCCAAATAGCTCACGGACAGGCCGTGGCCTGTGTGAACGCTCATCAGGTGGTCGCGAAAAGGCTTGCCGTCAAGCGTGATTGCGACCCGCGTCGTCACTGCAGGGCGAGGTTGATGGCCATCAAGTCTCTCGGGCTTCGGCTCTCGGTTGAACGAACCATTCTTGAAGCGAATCTCCAGCACGGCTCTCTGCGGTGACTCGCTGATCTCAAATTGCTGCTTGAGTGCCAGCATGGAACGTTCTTCATCGGTACCTAGCCCTTGGGCCGATTCCATGGGAAGTTCCGTGGTGGTCCATTCTCCGGTCGCTTTTTCCCAATCAAGTTTCGGTTTCTTGCCTTTCGGAGTTACCAGAGACATGCGTTGCCAGCGACCACCGTTCACCACCGAGTACTCCACCGGCTTGAAGAGCCACTCGTGGATGTCTGCAAATCGCTTCTTCGGCAACTTGGAGACCTCGCGGTCGTAGGTCATGTAGCCATTGCACTCGTGCTCGACATCAGCGATTTGCGTGTAGACAATGCTTCGGCATCCGCCGCGGGTAACGAAGTGCCGAAGGTTGCGAAAATAGAAGTCGTACTTACGATCCATATCTTCAATGCCGGCAAAGGTCATTCGTTTGCCGGACACTGACATCGGTGGCGAAGAACGTCGAGCGTTTTTTTTGCCATGCCAATGGTGGTCGTCGACGATCAAGTTGTGGCCGCCCGCCTCACCAATCGTGATGCATCGACCGGATTTGTCCTCAATCGGCATCGTGGGATAGGTGGCGTATTGATGAACATCCAGGATGTCGCCCACGCCACGGTCGGTCCAACCGCTGGCACTGAGCGTTAATCGACTGGGATCCGTTTCTTTCGCCCACGCTGTCTGTTGAATGGTTTCGTGTTGTCCCCACGCTTCGTTAAAGACGCACCACGAAATGATTGATGGATGGTTTCCGAAATCGGCGATCATCTCAGCAAACTCACGCGTCCAATTGGCCGAGGCCTCAGCAGTCACCGTCTGTCCGTACTTTGGCATGCAAATCATGTCTTGGATCACCAGCAGACCGAGCCGATCGGCGTGATGGTACCAACGCGCCGGATGCGTCTTAATGTGGACACGCACCATGTTACAACCGATGTCTTTCAGGTACTGCAGGTCGTAGATGATCGCTTCGTCGGACGGTGGGGTAAGAATTCCATCGGGCCAATAGCCTTGATCTAGAGGCCCGTACATCACGATGGGCTTGCCGTTGAGTAGTATTTCGCCGGCGTCGTTTTTGGAGATGGTTCGCAAACCCGTGTGGCTGGACACACGATCGACCACCTTGCCATCTTCTTCAAGCAGCAGTTCGACTGCATAGAGGTTGGGCGTTTCCGGCGACCACAGCTTCGGAGACGGCACGTCAACCCGAATCTCCCCCTCGCCTACTGCTTCACCGACGACCTGTTCGCCGTCCAGCACACGAACCTTTACTGTTCCAGAACCGACAACGTCAGGTGTCACGGTCAATCCGGTCACGTCCGAACGCAATTTGGCCGATGCGAGGTAGCTCTTCGATACCGCTTCGATCCACACCGGTTGCCAAATCCCACCGGTCGGCTGATAGCGGAATCCCATTCGGTTTTCCGGCATGATCTGTTTGCCAAGTGGCTGAGCCTGTTGCTCGGTTGCGTCCCAAACGCACACCGACAACTTGTTGGATCCGGAGACCAATGCGTCTGTGATCTCGAACGAGAACGGATCGTAGGCTCCGCGATGCTGCCCCACCTTCTTGCCATTGACGTAGACCGAGGTTTCCCAATCACTCGCTTCAATGTGGAGTAATATCCGTTTGCCTTGCATGCCTTCTGGCAAGTTGAATTCGCGCTGATACCACAGACGTTCTTGTGGACGCAGTATATGCATCACTCCAGAAAGCGGGGCATCCACCGTGAATGGGACCAGCAATTCGCCGTCCCACTCCTGAGGAGAGGCTCCTTCGGTCATGCTGGCCATCTCGATGAAGCCTTGAATTGCCTTGAACTCCGTCTTTTCAAGTTTGAAATTCCAAAGCCCGTTGAGCGACATCCAAGCGTCCCGCCGAAAAAGCGGTTGCGGGTGCTCCGGCAACACATTCTCCGGTGTGACTTGATCGGTCCAACGTGTTTTCATTGGTCCATCAGCTGGCTTCCACTGGGCCGTCGCAACTGTAGCCATGAAAGTGGCGGCGATTGCACAACTGGTTCTGAGAGCATTCATTATTCAGTTTCACTTCGTATTTTGTCGTGCGCCGAGCCCAACGTAAATGTTGATGTGGCCGAATTGTCTAAACCAGCAGTTTCATTCCGAAGCCGGGTTTGTCAGAAACATGCAATTTTCCATCCTTGATCGAGTAGTCGCCGAAGTCGACGTCTTCTGATTCGCATGTGACACCTTCGATGGTGCAAAAATTGCCCAGACCAGCTGCCAGATGAGCACAGTATTGAGTCTTGAATCGCGATCCCCATGCGTGAGGACTTACCACCGTCTTGGTTTCGATCAGCTTTGGCATAAGCTTTCGCCATTTGGTGAAGCCATAGCTGTTGATGTCGTGCAGGCAGACATCGAGGGATCCCTGCTTGTAGAGCTCCGAACAAAGCTTGAGATTAGGCTCCCGTTCTCCATCTGCGTAAAGCGTCTTTTCAAACCCGTTGGAATCCATCCACTGCCGCAACTGCTTGCACTTTTTTCGTTCTTCTACGAACGGCTCTTCCAACCAATACAAGGGCACATCTTTGATTCCATGTAAGAAGTCGATGGTGTCCTGAAAGCTGTACACATCGTTCGCATCGACCAGAATCACAACGCCCTGGTCGGCGAACATCTCATGAATGCGGTTTACGATGGCGATGTCTGCACGCAGGCCTTCGTCGTGCGGATACCATCGGCCGCTTCGACCGATCTTCACCTTGAGTTGCCGGTATCCGTAGTCGATGTCCCACTGGCAATTCTCGATGACTTTGTCGAATCCGGCAGGGTTATCCACCGGCTCCAATTCGTCGAGATAGATCATGCCACTGTAGACGGTATTTGCTTTCTTGCCTTTGGTGCCGAGCAGCTTGTAGACCGGTTGGTCAAGACTGATTCCAGCAAGATCGTGCAACGCAAAATCGAATCGTTGTGGAACCCCATCCAGAATGCCGACACCGACATTGAACAACTCGTTTAGAGGTTTACCAACAACGGCGTCGATCAGTCGTTGGTTTTGCTGGGCGTTGCCCGGTGCGATCCCCCATCCCATTGCACCCTGGTTTGTATGTATCTTGGCAATGGGCACTGACTTATGCTGTCCGTGGTGACCTATCCGACCGTTCTTTCCAACCGAGCGTGGATAGCTGAATCGCACATTTTTGAATTCGGCGTGTTCAACGATGTGACCTGAAAGGTCGTCCGTCGCAGGCTCCGTACCACGCAAAATCCGATTCGAGCCAAGTGCAGATGTAGCCGCCAGAACTCCCGATTGCTTCAAGAATTTTCGCCTTGTCATGATGAGTTATTCTATTCCTATCAGTTCACGGAAAGTATCGATCTCGGCTTGATCAAAGGGTGTGCCGTCCATGCGGAACAAATCGTGGAACCAAACCTTTGGTTCAGGGAATGGTTCTCCCGGGCGTATGATGTGGCCGCTCGCTCGCGTTTCGTTTACGTCCAAACGCTTTCCATTCGGGCCTTTGCGACTGCTCCATGGGTAATGCGTTTGCGACTTACCAACAACCAAACCCCAATTGATCGCGGCGACGTTGTGTCTCTTCAGGACCGGCAGGCAATCTTGAACGGTACTTCCCGCGGATCGGGCCAACCATTCTGTCATCAAGATCGGACGACCATCGGCCTGGTATTCTTCAATGAGTTTCTCGAGCTCTTCCGGCGGCGAGTAGCAATGGATCGAGTGCATGTCAGCATTTGCATAATTTATCGCTTTGTTCATTTCGCCAACGCTTCCGGCCGTGCAGGAAGTGATCGGCTGGGAAGGATTAACTTCGCGGGCCCAGACCCAAGAGTCGTGTACGAGCTTTCGCGACAAATCACCGATCGCGCCGCGTTTGGCTTGTCCATCCAAGTTGCCAGCACCACGTCCTGGTTCGTTGTAGAGTTCCCAAGCCAGCACCCGCTCATCATTCGCAAACCGCTGCATCGTCCGTTGCACGTAGCCCTTCAGTTGAGCGACCTCGGTTTGAGTTGCTGTGCCGTGGGCGTATCGCAGAGCGACATCGCGAGCTGGGCAATTGAGCCAACCAGAGTTATGCCACGCTCTCACCGGCAAGGGCTGCTCACCGAGTTTTGGTTTCGGGTAGTGACAGTCGTCAAAGAACACAAAGAAAGGGCGGATGCCGTGATTCTCGCAGATCTCCAGGAACTCATCCATCCGTTTGTAGAGTCCTTCTTCGTCATCGGCCCACACCAGGTCGTGCAGATAAACTCGCAGCGTGTTCATGCCGATCGATTCGGCCCAACCGAGTTCTTTGTCGATTTGCTTAGGGTCCCAAGTGCTTGCCTGCCACATGTCGATTTGGTTGATCGCCGTGGCGGGATAGTAGTTGCATCCGACCAACCAGGGATGTGCGTCGTACCACGCATTGATTCGGTCAGCGGACCAACGACCGGAAACCGCTAAGTCATCGTAGTGCAGGCTGCCCGCCTGCTTTCGTGTTTTGAGGCTCGTTGACAGGTTGGCAGCCTGTCCTACGTCATCGAACTTTTGAGCTTCGTCCGGGCCGGGATTGGCGTAGTCCGGGTCTTTGGCTCGGATGTAGACTTCGCCGTTGTCCAGCATTCGAACATCCAGCGGGACAATCGTGACGCCCTGTTCGTTGATCGTTTTGGCGTTATCGCCAATGTCTCTTGTCTGGATGCCTGCACGCGTGACCGGTGGGACGTTGCCGTTGAAGAACGCCGTGCACCACCATTTGCCTTGTTTGTCTTTGAATGGCGTTCCGTGCCCAAGGAAGCGACCGGCAAACTTTCGAGGACCATAGGGGCCGGTAATTTTGTCAGCCACGCAGTAGTAGAGGTTGTAAGAACCCTTGCGGCCTTGATCGGTTGACCAAGCTGTGCCCAGATGAACGTACTTGTCGCCTACTTTGATCATCGTTGCACCTTCGTGACCGATGCGACTGATCGGTTCTCCATCAGGGCCGGGTCGCGATCCGGCAGGATCGATGCGAACCGGTTTGGCGGTGTAGCCGGTCAGGTCATCGCTAAGCGGCGCGATCGACGTATTGGCCCATAGCAGGTAACGCTTGCCATCGTCGTCGGTAAAGATAGAGGGATCGTGCCGCTTACCCATCGCGCCGTTCATGGGATGCGTCCACGGTGCACGCAATTCCTTGCCTTCAGTAAACGCGAGGCTAGAGTGCATCCCCGGGCAATGCACCAACGCCCACCGACCTTTGTCAGCAAGCCAGTGGACTTCCGGTGCCCAGATCAATCGTTTTGGAATCTTCTTTCCGCTTTTCGCCTTCATCGTATCGTCAACCGTGAAGATCGGACCGAGCGATTCCCAGTTGATCAAATCCTTGCTGCGCCAAAGTCGAACCTGATCGCCAACGATGCTCGCATCGCCAAGTCCAATGTTGTACGGATTCTTCGCTTCGCGAGGATCGCCTTCTTTGGGCTGAGTGCCAGTGAGGTAATAGAAATCGTCTGGCCCTGTCGTGATGTAGGGATCGCGAATCCAACCCGCTTTGATGTACAGAGCTTTGTCGTGTGATTCTAAGCCAGCTAGGATTGTCTCCGCGCTCATCACAGGCGCAGGTTTGCGATTCGTGGGAACTTCGCGCAAGGCCTCTCTAGGAAACTGGTCAGCCTTCGCGGCTTGCTGCGGAGTTTCTGTAAATAGCACCTGATGAAGCACGGCCAAGTCCTTCGCCGGAATCTTGATCACCTTGCGGTCATAGGTCATCAAGCCGTTAATCTCTCCTTCGACATCGGTCGTCTGAGTGTAAACGCCGGCTGCAATACCTTTGCCGCGAAGTTCATTCAGCATCCTGAGCGATGTTGCATATCGTTCTTTGTATTCTTCCTCGTTTTGCGGGAGTCCACCGTAACCCCAGTTGCGTCGGTTGGCGTCCCATAGATGCCCCTTCACCGGGTAGCCATGCCCACCAAATTCGCCCATGACCTTGATGTAGTCGTCGAAGCGACCGTTGGTGTTCAGATCGAACGGGAATCCCGGATGCGGGTAACGATGTTCGTCGACGATATCGCCAGCCGGCCAGAAGTTGCCTCCGCTGGCGACGTTGACCAGTCGTGAGGGATCGCGCCGCGAAGTCCACTTGCCAACTTTCACCGTCTGATGCTGACCCCATGCTTCGTTGAATGGTACCCAGCAAACGATCGACGGATGACTTTCCAGCGAGCCAATCATTTCTTCCAGCTCCGCCATGAACTGTTTGTGCTGCTTGGGCGGCCACATCGCGTCAACAGGATTGGGCATCAGTCGTGTCCAAGCCGGCCAGCCATTGTTGCGTCCAATTCCTCCGCTGACCTGATCCTGCCAAACCATCATGCCCAAGCGATCGCAGTGGTAGTAGTACCGTCGCGGCTCGACCTTGATGTGCTTGCGAATCATGTTGAATCCAGCCGACTTTAGCCATTCAATGTCGAACAGCATCGCTTCGTCCGATGGCGGCGTCAGCAATCCATCCGGCCACCAGCCTTGATCGAGCGGTCCCCAGTGAAAGACGACTTCGCCGTTGAGTGTGAATCGCCAATGACCATCGGCATCTTTGACTTTGCCGACATCACGAATGCCTGCGTATGAGTCGACTGAATCAACCACCTGTCCGCTTTCGTCGAGCAAATTGACGGTGATGTCATATAGATGAGGATTCGCCGGCGTCCAAAGCTTGGCACCATCTAGCTTGAGCGTCGTTGTCGTTCCACCCTTGACCGTTGCGACCGTGGTTTCACCATCTTTGACAACGACCTCGACGGTTTTGTTGGAAACCGTTTTCGTTTCAACGGTAATCGAACCTTCTTTGGCTGAAGTGCTGATCTTCAAATCATCGATGTGATCGCCAGCGGCTTCTTCCAGCCACACCGTCTGCCAAATACCGGACACCTGAGTGTACCAGATGCCACGTGCGTTGATGACCTGTTTGCCGCGAAGCTGAAATGCTTCGGTTGCATCTTCGACGCGAACGACCAGTTCATTGTCGCCTTCGCTGATCGCGTCGGAAATATCGAGCGAGAAGGGTGTATTGCCACCGGTGTGTGTGCCAACCGACTTGCCGTTGACGATGACTTCGCATCGGTAGTCCACGGCCTCAAAGTTCAGTAACCAACTTCTGCCTGCCGATTTCTCTTCGAGACGGAACGACCTATGGTACCAAAGCGCTTCACTTGCATCCAGCAGTCGCTGCACACCGCCGAGTTTAGATTCAAGGCTATAAGGAACAAGGATCTTGCCCGACCAATCCGTAGGCTTTTCTTGGACATCGATCGGAGTGACGGCGTAATCCCAGTTGCCATTGAGGTTCGTCCAGTTGTCTCGCCGCATGAGGGGACGTGGGTACTCGGTCCACGCGTTTTCAGGAGTCACTTCGGCTCCCCATTTGGTAATCAACTCCGACAAAAATGGCTTCGTGCTGCGTTTTGGCTTGGGAAGCTCAGGCACACTGCCTGCGTCGATCAAGTGCACATCAATGAATTGCCCGCCAGTGGTTTGCTTGCAGTGGACGGCCATGGTGTTATTGCCGGTCTTCAAGACGCCGCGCTCTTCATTGTCGATCGGAATGACGACATACTTTGACGTATACCCTGCGACATTGCCGACCTGCTTTCCGTTGATATAGATGTCGGCGTCTTCATCATGGTGCATCAGCAGAGCGGGGTTCGCAGGAATTGAAGTCAATTCAAACGATTTACGCAGCCAGATACTGTTCGTCGCCCAAGTCGTACCAACTCGCGCGCCGGGAGTTCCGTATGTTCCAAAACCGCCAGTGCCCTTCGTCCACTCCGAGTCGTCAAAATTGACTTGACGCCACTCGTTCGCAGGACGTCGAAGAGTGTATCGCCAGTCGTCGACGATTTCTTGTGTCCAGCCAGATGTGGACAGCCCTAAGCAGACGAATGCCGCGATGATAGAAGGTAATGTTCGCATGTTTGATCTCAGGATGTTGATTGTCTTTCAAGTTGTGTTACTGGTTCGATTGGGTCAGTCAACGACCCATTCCATGATGCCGGCAGTCTTGCCTATCTGAGGAACGACCTCTAAACGAACAGATGTCGTAGTGAGGCGAGTAAATTCGGCTTTTTGCAACATGTCTGCTTTAGGCTGAGGCAGTTCAGCGTCTACCTGCTGCCACTCGCCATCTCTTTTGCAGAGCAGACGACACTGCTGTGGCAACGCCCAGTTCCCGTTTCCACCGGTCACCCAGTAGACAGCCGTTGAAGAAATCTCAACCGGCTCGTCAAAGTCGTACTGAATCCAACGGACGCCGCCGGTCTGACTGTCGGCTTTTGCGGTTCCTGCCAACTCTTCCGCACCGATTGGCGCCGTGGAGGTTTTGTCCCACAGGAACCGTGGCGTTTCATTGTCGCCAGATACCGGGGCAAAAATCTGGTCATTGGCAGAGGAAGCTGAAGTCCAAGGATTCTTGCCCGACGAAGTGACATTGGCTCGGCTATATGCCATCTCTGATTGACACGGCCATGCGGACTTTGGTTCGGCGGCCAGCCAGACTCGCATTGGAGCAGCGCCGCGATGTGCCCATGCGTAGTAAGGGATCGCGGTAAGCTGGTGGTCCGATTGCTTTAGTTCGCTTCCAGAACGCGCAACAGTTTTGACCGTCCCGATGAGCGTATTGACGCCACCAAGCAGGTTGTCCCTGAACTCTGCAGTGAATGCCGCTTCGTCGGGGACGGTCAACGAGTGAACCTTGCCATCATTGTCAGGGCCCTCTGCCGCATACACGATTGGACCTCGCATCAGAGCCACACGATCTCGAGTTGCCGCGACGTTCGGATGAGCGAGTACGCGACGAACCGTCATCGGAAGCGAGAGTTCAATCTTGTCTCCGGGCTGCCAGATGCGCGTGATAACCGCATAACCGTTGTTCTCTGAGAACTCGACCGGATCGCCATTAACCTGAATCTGGGGAGCAGTTTTGGTGTCATTGGCGTAGCGGTAAAGATCCGATGGAAATGGCACCTTCAGCCAACCTGGAATGCGCAACGCCAATTTGAACGCGGACTGTTCAGCAGGTCGCACCGTGAGCTGAATGTTCCCGTCCCAGGGGTAATTGGAATATTGCTCAACTTTGACTGTCTGGTTGGCGAGTGCGAAATAAGCGTTGTTTGATCCAAACAGATTGACGAACAGAGTGTCGTCACTCTTCGCGTACATAAGCGAAGGGATCTGGGGAAGAAATCGAGTCACGTTCGGCGGACAACAGGCACAATTGAACCATGCAGAACGCCGGTGACCGGTGACCGAAGTGAGCTTGTTGGGATAGAAGAACGTGTCGCCGTCCATCCCTACTCCAGACAGGAACGAGTTGTAAAGACAGCGTTCTAGGATATCGATATACTTCGCATCGCCTTCCAACTGAAACATGCGACGGTGCCAAAGTATGTTGGCGATGGACGAGCAGGTTTCGTTGTAAGCGCGAAAGTTGGGAAGCTGATACTCCCCGGAGAATCCTTCGCCTGAGCCACCGCCAATGCCGCCTGTCAAATACAGTTTCCTCTTTGCTACGTTCTCCCAGAGATCGTGAAGCGCGTCGCGATAGTCGTCATCGTCCGTGAGTACCGCCAGATCGGCCATCGCCATGTATTGATATGCCGCGCGAACGGAGTGCCCAACGGCTTCAGCCTGCTGGGTGACAGGAAGATGGTCTTGGAAATACACGCCCCAAGTTTGACGGCGGTCATCCGATCGCCGCCCCCGTTGTTCCAGAAAAAACTTCGCAAGGCGGGTGTAGCGTTCTTCTCCTGTGACGGCTGCGAGTTTTGCCAGGCCGATTTCAATCTGCTGGTGACCGGGAGGCAACTCCAGTTTGCCGGGCCCAAACGCTTTGTCCAGACAGTCTGCTGCCTTAATAGCAATGTCGAGCAGGTTGCGCTTTCCGGTGGCTTCGTAATGAACTGCACCAGCCTCGATGAGGTGTCCCATCGCATAGGTTTCATGACTCTCCTGTTCGTGCAGCCAGCGTTCGCCGAAGACCACGCCTTTGACTGGCCTCTGATTTGGATTGTGAGGAACTTGCATCACGGTGTAGAGGTAGCCGTTGTCCTCCTGAGCCTTCGCCATCGTCGCGATCAGCTTGTCCAGATACTCATCGAGCTTTGGATCGTCATTCACCGCCAGAATGCGAGCTGCCCCTTCAACGATCTTGTGAACGTCTGAGTCGTTGAATCGCAGCCCCTCGTAGAAGCCGGGCTTCTCACCCGCTGCTTTGCGAAAGTTGTTAAGCCGACCGGTGATTTCGCATTGCTGGAAGTTATGCCAAACGGTCACTTGGTGATTGGTCTCAACACGTCGATGCCAGAAGTCTTTGGGGGCTAACTCCACTTCGTGGACGAGCTGGATGGGGTAAGGAATCTCTGCACTCGACCGAGCCGAAAGTTGCGAAAACGACTTCGATTTTTGAGCCGATGCGGCGGATCCAGTTTGCAGTTGTTGTTTGGCCACCAGCGGATCCGACTTAGCTTTGAACTCGGCAAGGTTGCTCTTGTCGTCCTGATCTGAATCGTCCTCTGGACCGAGAACATGCGTCAGCAGTTGGCGGAACTCCCATTCATCGGGAAGACCATCGTTGTCCGCGTCACCATCTTTGCCCGGATTACTTTCGTGTAACGGATCCAGCGTCGGTAGCCTCGCGTTCGTGTTTGCCAAGTAGTCGCGAAGCCGTGTCCAGAGATCATGTTTCACCTCGGGATGCTGTTTGCTGACATCGGTCGATTCGGAGATGTCTGCATCGAGGTCGAATAGTTGAACTTCACCTGTCTCGTACCACGCCACAAGCTTCCACTTGCCGTCGAAGATTGCCGAGGATGGGCGTTGGTTCTTGGCGAGGTCCTTCGTGAGGACGTAGTGCGGCGAATGGACAACCAGTTCACCGGTTCTCTCAATGTTGGGACTTGCAACTGCCTTCTCACTGATTGCTTTGACCGTCCGAACGATGGAGCCCCCGTCAATGTCTTCAGGCAATTGTTCGGCATCGCCGCCGGCAAGTTCCCAGATCGTCGGCAGGATGTCGATTCCCATGACCGGATGATCACACTGGGAATCGGCTGCGATACCGGGACCGCTCAGGAAGGTCGGCACACGAACGCCGCCATCCCAGATTTCGGGTTTATACCTCCGTAATGGTGGGCTCTCGGAAAGAAATTTGGGGCTGCCGTTGTCGGCTTGGTAGATGATGTAGGTATTGTCTCCGATGCCAAGGTCTTCGATCTTATTCAGCAACTGACCGACCGCCTCATCAAGATCGGCTACCATCGCGGCGTAAGCCGGATCGCTATGGGCTTTGCCTGACTTCCATCCCTGAGTCTTCTTCAGTGTCTCCGCGCGATGCTGAATCTTCTGGTGCACCGCATAGTGAGAGACTTGGCAATAGAATGGTTTGCCGTCGGCAACGGACGCCTCCATGAACGCGTTGGCTCGTGACGTGATCGAGAAAGCTAGTTTGGGATCGCTCTTTACGGCGGGACCTTTGCTGCCTTCTTTGTTGCCTGTTGCACCATCAGAAACGTCGAAACCATGTGCTTCCGGCCCGCCTCCTTTCAAATGCCATTTTCCCAAATGAGCCGTCCGGTAACCGACGGGAAGTGTCTTCAGCAATTCCGGTATGGTGATGTCCGCTGCCAGAATCTCCCGCGTTCCTTTGCCGCCGGGACGCAGCTTCTGTTTCCCCTTAAGATCTATGACATGCCCGCGACCAACGATGTCGGTGAACGACAACCGTGCACAGGTCTTGCCAGTGAGGTTGGCGTACCGTGATGGCGAACAATTCGGTGCCGGTGAATAGCCTCGCGAGAATCGCATCCCGGACTTTGCCAGTCGAGCAATGTTGGGAGTTTGGTAGTAGTCGCTTTGCGAGTTTGTACGCGACTTGTCCATCGGAACGCTCAAACCGGTCCAGCCTTGATCGTCAGTGAGGATGAACACGAAGTTTGGGGCGTTGTTCGACTTTTGGATTGTCAGCTGCTTCTCGACCGTTTTCTTTGCCGGCTTCCTTCTTTTTCCACGTGGGACTGGATTCGGGTATTTGGCCAGCATTTCTTTTAGCCTTGAGACGACTTCAGGCCGAGTCGCGGCCAGATTCAGTCGCTCTAACGGATCTTTCTGGTAGTCATAGAGTTCGTATTCCGCTGTATCTTCCGCCGCTCCAAAAGCTCGCCACTCGACCATTCGATATCGCTCGGTCCGGATCGCGCGACCGAGTTTTTGATTTGGATAGGCATGATAAGCATGATCACGAACACGAGCGGACGGATCTTTCAAAACCGGAACAAGACTCAAACCGTCGATCGGTTGCGGACCAATCGGGGTGTCAAGACCTGCGAGTTCCGCAAGCGTTGGGAAGATGTCGACGCTTTCAGTGAGTTGCTTCGTCGAAGAACCGGGCTTCGTGACGCCGGGCGCTGAGATCAGAATCGGAATGCGATTGGCTTGTTCGTAGTTTGTGTGTTTGGTCCAGATGCCCAGATCGCCGAGATGAAATCCATGGTCGCCCCAAAGCACGACAATCGTGTTGTCGCTCTGGCCAGAGGACTCCAATTCGTCAAGGATCTTGCCAATCTGAGCATCCACAAAGCTTGTGCTGGCGTAGTATCCATGGATGAGTTTGCGTGCAGTTGTTTCGTCGATCGCGGCGGGGTCATTTTTATCCGGAACTGGGAAGTAATTACGAATTTCGCCGCCACGCTTGTGAGCCACCTTGGGTGAATCGATTGGAAGGTCGGGATTCGCGGCCAGCTTCAACGCGTCCGTATTGTACAAGTCCCAGTACTTTTTCGGAGCCGAGAACGGCAAATGAGGCCGAGCGAATCCAGCGACGATAAAGAATGGCCGGTCGCGTTCTTTGGCTGCTTGCAAACGCCGAATGGCTTCCGCCGCAACCCGACCATCCGCATAAGCTTCGTCGGCAACGTCAGGACTCTCAAAAGCTGCTCCTCGAGGCAACGAATTCATCCCGCCCTTCGGTGCTTCCACGTTCTGAAACATCGCTTCTTCACGAGTCAGCTTGCCTCCGGGAGTTGAAGCGGGGTCAGCGTACTCAATCACTTTTTCTTTGAAGTGAGGAACGGAGAATGAATCGGGGTCACCGTGATTACCATGGCCAATGTGAAATACTTTACCGAGCGACTCGGTGCGATAACCATGTTTCGCAAAGTACTGCGGCATCGTGACCGCATTCGGGACAAGCTGCCGCAATGGACTTCCGAGTCCGTACAGTCCTGTCGAGGTTGAATGAGATCCGAGCATCAATGTGAACCGCGAGGGAGCGCAGACGGCTTGATTGCAGTACGCCATGTCAAATCGCATCCCGCTCGCTGCCAGCCGATCGATATTCGGCGTCTTTGCCAATGTGTCGCCGTAGGCTCCGATTGCAGGCTTCAGATCATCGACCAAAATCAACAGCACGTTTGGACGTTCGGCTGCGAAGGCAGGGAAGGCTGCGGCCAGCAAGACGAGCATTGATAAAGCAAGAGCCCGAATCGGAAACCTGAAGCCTTTGCGAGCAATAGCCTCCAACGAAGAACTGGCCCCTCGCTTACGCTTACGCTTCGGCTTACCAAAAAGTGTCGAGAAATCTGATGGCGTCAAGTTACCTCTGCCATCATTACTGCTTGCTGAGTTTTCTATATTTGAATTCATTTTCGTCTTACTTGGTTGTTCGATCTTGAGGCCACGGAAGTACGTTTGCTTGCTGAGCCCATGTCGTCCACTGGTTCGCTAATCGTTTGACTCTTTCCGCTTGTTCGCCGGCCACATTGTTGGATTCCGTTCGGACATGATTCATGTCGTAGAGTTCCCACTTGGCCTCGTCGGTTCCGTTCAGCGTCACCAGCTTCCAATCACCCACGCGAATCGCGGCGTGCTTTTCGTGTTCCCAGAACAGAGTTCGGTCGGCCTCGATCGATCGGTCTCGCAGGTTCGGCAACAGCGAAGATCCGGCAAGTGGTTTGATCGCTCTGTTATCGATCTCCTCGGGGTAATCTGCCTCAGCAACGTCGACACAGGTTGCCATGACATCCACCACATGGCCGACTTGCTGGGATAACTTTCCACCCTCGGTGATGACCTTGGGCCAATGTGCGATTAGCGGCGTCGCGATTCCGCCTTCGTGAACCCAGCGTTTGTGCAGTCGAAACGGTGTATTGGATGCGCTGGACCATGCTTCGCCCGTGCTGCTGGATCGTCCGGATTGCTTCCGCCAATCTGCGAAGTTCGCCTTTGTGTTCTTCTTCCACTGATAGCCGAACATCCCGCCTTCGGCACAGCAGCCGTTGTCTGACAGAAACAGCAGCAGTGTGTTGTCTAGCGTTCCGAGTTCACGAAGTTTCGCGACGATGCGACCGATGCTTTGGTCCATGCGTTCAATCTGAGCGGCGTAGATTTGGCGGCGAAAGGCGAGTTCTTTTTGATCGGGTTCAGGAAGCGATTTCCATTCGGGACAGTTGGATGGAGAAAGCTCGGTCTCTGCAGATACGATTCCCATGGCCTTCATCCGTGCCAATTTCTGTTCCCGCAGAACGTCCCATCCCTCGTTGTACTTGCCTTCGTAGTTGGCAATGTTTTCGTCCGGTGCTTCCAACGGCCAATGAGGCGAGTTAAACGCCGTGTAGAGAAAGAACGGTCGTTCATCTTCGGCCGCTTCGTCTAGAAACTTCAACGACCAATCAGCGAACACAGCCGTTGTGTACCACTCCTGATCCGGATGCAGCGTGTTTTCTGGAGAAGTCGTCGGTGGGACCACCATCTTTTCGTTGTGATAGACCGGACATCCCGGCAGCACCTTGAAGTAACTGTCAACTTGAAGGTGGATGCCGTAAAAATGCTCGAAGCCGCGATCAGTCGGCCACTGTCCCTGCTTGTGACCGACGTGCCACTTGCCGGCCATCATGGTTCGATAGCCCGCATCGCGAAGCACTTCCGCAATCGTGACGCACTGCTTGTTCAGATACGGATGATAGCCGGGGCCCTTGTCGCCATAGACCATGTGCCCCAAACCGGCTTCGTGCGGGTAAAGCCCGGTCAGAAACGACGCACGAGTCGGGCAACATCGCCCAGCGTTGTAGAACTGCGTAAACCTCAACCCACCCTCAGCAAGCTTGTCAATGTTGGGCGTGTTGATCGCACCGCCGTAGCAGTTGATATCGGAATACCCCATATCATCGGCCATGATCAGCACGATGTTCGGGCGTTCGTCCGCACTGCACATGCCCGCGCATGCGAGCATATTAAGGACGACAAGCAGGTGCTTCAGCAGCAACAGTTGTTTCATCATTGCACCGAAAACTTGAAGATAGTTTGTGACGTGTGCTCTTCACCCGGATTCAAAATCGTGGATGGAAAAGTTGTTTGGTTGGGGCTATCGGGATAGTGCTGTGTCTCCAGACAGAATCCGCCGCGATGGACGTAGGACTTCCCTGACTTTCCCGTTAGACGACCGTCAAGGAAGTTGCCGCAGTAAAACTGGATTCCGGGTTCTGTCGTGTAAATCTCCATCACGCGTCCGCTGGTCGGTTCGCAAACCTTTGCGGCCATCGTCAGCTCACCCGTCTTATCGCCTTTGTCGAGTACCCAGTTGTGGTCGTAACCTAGCCCAAACTTGAGTTGTTCGTGATCTTGCTCGATGTCGCGACCAATGGGTTTGGCAGTCGTGAAATCGAAGGGTGTTCCGGCGACTGATGGCATCTGGCCAGTCGGAATCAGGGTTTCGCCAACGGGCGTGAACTTCTTCGCGTTCAACATTAGTTCGTGACCAAGAATTGTGCCTTCGCCTTCACCCTTAAGATTGAAGTAGGTGTGCTGCGTGACGTTTACCGGCGTGGCCTTGTCGGTTGTTGCGTGGTAGTCCACGACCAGACAATTGTCCGACTTCAGCGTGTAGGTCACTTTGAGCTTGAGGTTGCCCGGATAACCTTCTTCCTTGTCTTTTGCGAGATACGACAGCGCCAGCGATTTGCCTTCGACGTAGCTGTCGACCGTCCAAACAACCTTGTCGAATCCAATTGCCCCACCGTGAAGGTGATTCTCTCCGTTGTTCTTTAGCAGCGAATAGGTTTCACCGTTCAGCGTGAACTCTCCGTCTGCGATCCGGTTCCCGTAGCGACCAACAACCGCACCGAAATAAGGCTTGTCGACGGCATTGATATAGTCTTCCACCCTGTCGTATCCGAGTGCGATGTCGACCATTTCTCCATCGCGATCCGGCACAATAATCGACGCGATGATAGCGCCGTAGTTTGTCACTTTAACCGTCATCCCAGACGCATTCTTCAATTCATATAACTTGATTGAATCGAAGTCTCGTACTTGAGCGTTCACTGACGTGACCACGAATAGCCCAGCAAGAAGACCAAGGTGCAACTTCATATTTACTAGTCAAAAAAGTGTGGCGAGCGAATGCAGGTCGGGGCGAACAACAAGAAACGCCTGTAGCAAACAAAGCGAGTCAAAGTTGTGCTGCCTTCTGAAACGCTTTACGGGCTGTCCTGTAAAACCTCGCCTCATAGAGAAGAGGAAGGTATAGTGGCAAATGCAGTGGCGATGCACCCAGTATTCACCAACTGTTACGTATTCAGGCTGCCGAGATCGACATCGAAAACGTTCATAATTCAAGGCGTTTGGGAAAGCTCTTTAATGAGCTCTACTTCGGTTGTCCGATAGGGCGTGCCGTCTTGACGAAGCACGTCGTGGTGCCACAGCGCTGGCTCGTCTGAATAGCTCTTTCTCCAAGAGTCCCATGGATAAATTGTGTTGGTCTTTCCATTGACTAGACCCCAATTGCATGCCCCCACACGATGACGATGAAAAAGCGGCAGGATTGCTTCAAACGTCGAACCGCCGGCTCTCGCCGGGTACTCTGTGCACAAAATAGGGCGGCCGTACTTCTGCAGGTCCCCGATAAGCTCGCGAGTTGCCAGGGGCCCATCGTAGGTGTGAAACGTGATCACATCGCTGTGAAGAAGCGAGAATGTCTCGATCAGGTCCGGATCGGTTAACCAATCCGGCTTGCCCCACACTCCGGCCGTTAGCGGTTGCGATGGCCGAGCGTCTCGCGCCCATCTAAACGCCTCGGACATCAACTCCAGCGCACGCTGGCTCTTGAGCCCAGGGGAAATGTCAGGCTTGCGGCTATCACCACCATAGTTACCTTGGTTTGAATTGTCAGGCTCGTTGAACAGATCCCATGCCAGCACACGATCATCGTCACGGAATCGCTCGACCACCGCAGTTACGTAAGCCTCCAAAGAAGCATGCTGATCAGGAGACTCCAATATCTTGCGGCCTGGTGATTGAACCCAGCCCGAGTTGTGAATCCGCGGGGCCGGCGCCGTTTGTCGGCCTGCTTGAGGATAAGGATCCCAAACTCCGTCAAAGAATACAAACATGGTACGGATGCCGTGCCTGTCCGCGATTGCCAGGTATTCGTCCATCCGGTTTAGGAACCCGTCTGGATCTCGATTCCACGCCAGGTCGTGCAGGAAGACGCGCATGGTATTCATACCAATCGATGCCGCCCAACCGAGTTCACGATCGATCGTTTCCGGATCATAGGATTCAGCCTGCCACATCTCCAGTTGATTAACCGCGGTAGAAGGAACAAAGTTGGCTCCCACAGGCCAATCGATTCCAGCGTACCATCGATTTGCACGTTCTTTCGACCAGCGACCGATCGCACCGGAATCACGCACCACAGGGCGGTCACGCTCACAAACGAGTCTGCCCTGTCTAACCGTCAATTCGGCGATTTGAAGATAAGAAAGTTTTTGGTCAACCGTTCGCTTCTCAGCGGGCGGATTCGGGTACGGGCGATTTGGTTCGACGTGATAGAAGATATAGGCCTTGCCACCAGTCACGCAGACGGAAGGGTGTCGCGCCCGACTGGTGTCCCGCGGGCCGTTGCCGTCTTCCTTTAGAATCCGGCCTGCCTGCGTCCAATGAACCGCATCGTCGCTACGGAACACTGCCAGCCCTTCGTGCGGATCGGTCAACATCCAATATGCATTGCTAAACCTAAACACGTAGGGCGCTTCCTGGTAGCCGAAGCCACGCGTTTCGGAATTGACATCCCCAAGACACGGACCCTGATTCTCCCAATGCACCAAGTCGATCGACGTGGCCCATTGAATGCCTCCGCCTTTGCCAACGCGATAGTAGGCGTGGTAACGGCCCTCGTACTGCAATAGCGAGACGTCGATCGGATCCGGCTGCCTGAAATCCGGCACGCCCTCAAGCTTCCACCCAGACACCGGGTCATCCAGCGACGTGCTATAGTGCCGAATGACCCCAGCGCCACCCCAAGGCGGCTTGGCTGAGTCTTTGTAAGTGGCAAACATGTGCAGGCGATTACCTGCAACGATCACGCCCGGCGCCCAGTGAGTATTCTCATTGTCAGGCTTGCCTAGCTTGCCATCAAAACCGCAGTATCCCCGGAACGTCCACTTCAACAGGTTTGGCGAGCTGACGACACCGATGGCCGTTCCAACGTAGGTTGCCTTCTTGCGAGTTGCACGCCGTGCGGTGTAATAGACAAACCACTGGTTTAACACGGGATTCCAAACGGCCTCGGGGTCACAGGATCCGTTGTAGTATGGGTCGGTAAAAAACGGCTTGGCGATGGCGCCTGGCGTATCCGCAAGCTCATGCAGCCGGACTGGAACTCGCATCGAACGATACTTGTCGGCCTGGGGCGATTCGCGAGGCTGCTCGCCTTGCAAAGTCTGCGGCGGGGAAAAAGCAAGCAAGGCAGTTGCCAGTAAACATGGGGTAAACAATTTTCGCATCGGGACGGCAGTAAAAAAATGGACTTGGAAAAGACGAGCCATCCTTAGCCAACCCCAGAGGGCAACCTCATACGCACGCAAGTCTCCCAGAGAGGTCCGCCTGAAAAACTACTAGCAGTAGCGGAGCATGCCAGCGGGCCAGTGATCGCCTGAACCGCCCAAACTTGGCTTTAGAGGAGTTCCTGCAAGCTCTCTTTTGATCCGACGATGCACGCCTCGCATCCTGGCAGGGACGCCAGCCATCGGCCGTCGTTACACGAAGTGTCGCCAATAGATGCAGGCGACAATCGCCGCCTTTGCACCTTCCGGTGCGAACCGCGATTGGGGCAGGAAGAAATGAGGGGGGAGTCGGGGACGGCCGACACCTATCAGCGATCCTCGCCAGAACTGCTCCGCGCGTCCCCGCTTTCAATCTCCATCTGAACAAGATCCTGATTCTCTGGAACTATCACAGAGGCTCCGTCGCCGCTGCCGCAGCCCGGAAGCGACGTCAATAGGAGACAAAAAACCAAAGCGACCATTGCAACACGAGCAAGCATATTTCAATCCTAAACTTTCCAAAAGAAAACTGGCAAAACACCACCCAGCGACCAAGTCGCTGGCGACATACGAAGCGGCACCACAGAATGCGATGCCGCACTCGGCGACACCCGGCAGCACAGCGAACAATTGCTGCGACATGCCCTGGCAGTCGCGCCGAAAACCCCTGCAGGCTCACCCGTAGTTCCGAATCGAAATCGCCAGTGAGCACGTGGCAAGACTAAAACTCTTCGCCAATTACTTCCTTGGCGGCCATCGTCCCCAACGAGCCCCAAAGCCCAAAGGGGCTCCGCGAGCCTGGCGCGCGATCGTCGGTACCGGCAAGATAGACTTGGCCAGACGTGCTGACACCAGCTTCAATGGAATCCGTAATGAATTTTACCGCACCATCGCCCATTAACACGTGAGCACCGCCCTGATGACGGCTACTCACCGAGGCAACCGCTTCAGCATCAGCCCCGCTTACTGTACAGAGCTCGCTATTGGGCGGCAGAATCGAGGTAAACCCAGTCATGATGGTCAAACCATCAGCCCAGCGGTAGCCCCGTCCCCGACTAGCCCACTCCAGCTGATTGTCGGTTGTCGCCGCAGTCGATGCCTGAACCACTCCGCTGCCCCAGAACCGAGGGCGATCACTGCTAATCGATGTTGCACAGTTCCTAGGGTTGTCATTCAAATCAACCCATTTACCAGGGTTATTCAGCGGCATGGTCGTGATGTCCCTATCCCCTATGTCCGTACTGATCTCACCAGCCATCATCGTATTCGCAAGCCCGTCCAGCACATCCCGGAACCGCGTCACGAACGCCGGCCGGAACATCCCACGCAAGCTAGCTCGCCCTGACTCGACCCGATCCGAGTTCCTCTCGTCCATCCAAGTGCTCGTGCCGCTCTTGTAGTAGATGCAGCGACCATTGTTGTTTGTGAAAGCGTCGCCGATGCACGCGGCATAGTTAGTTCGGCCCATGGCTGGTAAGCCAGTGCCTGGATCACTAGGGCAGCGCAGCGTCTGAACTTCGGTCACCCAGGGAGAGTAAAGCGACGTAAACGGGATCGGACCCATCGCCGACCACGGCACTGCCGGAGTGGTGCCGTCCGAGTTCTCGTTGTTTGGATTAGAAATCTGCTCCCACAACGCCTGCTGCTCAAAGAAAGGCGTCAGACCAACAAGAAAGCTTAGGCGGAGCGAACTCGAGCCTGCCCCCCCGCCAGCCACACCACTATTCAAAGCGTTGTTGGGCGTACGAGTCCCGCCCATCTGCCGCGGCAACTGCCTGTACGCAGAGTGATAATTGTGCAACGCGAGCCCCAACTGCTTCACATTATTGCTGCAGCTCATCCGCCGCGCTGCTTCGCGCGCCGCCTGGACAGCTGGCAGCAACAGGCCGACGAGCACACCGATAATCGCGATTACCACAAGCAGCTCCACCAACGTAAAACCGCTGCGACTCCCCAAATTCTTATTCATTCGATAATCCTCAACTAGATCAAAAGACCACGTCAGCAAAGCCCAATTCACTGCGCACGGGCGGCAGTCTTGAGCTGACAGAACTACTACGAACTGCTGCATTACATCTCGACGGCTTTTTTCTGAGGCCTCTATCTTCACCTGGCTTTCATGACGGCACTTTCGCATCACCTCATTGCCCAGTTTCCTGCCCGGCATGCCTAAATAGACGGGAGAGGCAAGCCCTCGCCAAAGGAGACGGCTCTTTGCTCACCCCCGTCATTTCGTGATGCTTCCGTGTCGAGAATTGAACGGCCCAAACGTATTGGGACTGTCTCGGGTTCGGGGTAGCGTTCCGAAGGTGATGCCGTGGCCCACCGGCGGCAGCTATTGCCCGCTTTCCCCGGTCCCGCCTCCAAGCCCCGGCAATTGCAACGACGAAAGGTCAATAGCGACAAGCTCAGCTTGGTTTGCAGTTCGCCCCCCCATTTCAGTTCGCAGAAATCGCCACCCGCCATCCACCCGATAGCATTTGAAATGCCCTACCCTCCTGTTAACCGGCGTGACTTACTCTGTCGTTCTCTATCGACCGCCGCAGCAACGCTAGCTAGTTCCAGCTTGACCTCTCGCGTGTTCGCAAAGCCTCCATCGGCCGAGCACTTCACGCTAGCCTTTGCGCCGCATCCCATGATGTTCAAATCGCTCGCGGGAGACAACGTCCTGGATCAGATTCGATTCGCCCACGACCAAGGGTTCACAGCATGGGAGCACAATCCGATGGCCGGTGAAACGCCACGGATGCAGGAAGAGGTTGGCAAACTCCTGCAAACGTTAAATATGCAAATGGGGGTGTTCGTCGGGTACAGCGATTTTGAACGGCCAACATTCGCGGTTAACAAGCCGGAGTACCGCGAAGAGGTGCTTCGGCAAATCAAGCAGTCCATCAAAGTGGCCAAACGTTGCGGGGCAACTCACTTTACCGTCGTCCCCGGCACCATCGATCAGCAGTCGATTCATGACAAGACGTGGAATAAGTACGGCGGCCCGCGTTTGTCGCAGGGTTACCAGCTGGCAAACACCATCGGCCTGCTTCGAGAGTGTGTCACGCTACTCGAGCCACATAATTTGACCATTGTTCTGGAACCTTTGAATTGGCATGCCAACCATGGCGGCGTCTTACTTCAACGATCCGACCAAGCATTTGCGATCTGCCGTGCGGTGAATAGCCCGGCATGCAAGATTTTGTTTGACATCTACCACCAGCAGATTACCGAAGGGAACTTGATTCCAAACATTAATCAGTGCTGGGAGGAGATCGGGTACTTCCAGACCGGGGATACCCCAGGTCGTAAAGAACCAGGCACAGGCGAGATCCACTACGCCAACGTGCTAGAACACGTTCATAAACGATGTGTAAAAGAGAAAAAGTCTTTTGTATTCGGAATGGAACACGGCAACTCGCTACGCGGAAAGGCGGGCGAGCAAGCGGTAATCGATGCCTACCGAGCCATTGACCCGGCTTCGAACTGAGCCGGCACTGCATTGAGTCGGCCTCGCGACGCCCCATCCTCGAAATCTCGTGGCTTCTATTGATAGCGACGCAAGTCACTCGGCCAGAGTTCCGCCACTTCAATCGCTTAGTCCGTTCATGCTTTTCACAAGAATCTTCGTTTCCAGCTCGAGTTAACACCTCCTATGACTTCAAAATTCTCTCGACGAACCGTACTGAAATGTTCTGCCGCTGTCGCTGCGCCACTGTATATTCCCGGTCACGTTTTAGGAAAAGACGGAGCCGTTCCGCCCAGTGAACGCATCAATGTTGGGCTGATAGGACTCGGGGCGCGGTGCCGCCGCGTCGGTGCCGATGTCCTGAAGAAGGTCCCCTCAATGAACATCGTCGCGGTCAGCGATTGCTTGCCTTCGCGGCTGGATACCTACACTGCGGCGATCAATCCGAATGCGACCTGGAGCCGTTACACCGAGTTCCGTGAGATGATCGAAAAGGAAAATCTCGACGCGGTGATGATTGAGACGGCGACACACCAACGGGCCTGGGTCGCATGTCACACGATGGCGGCGGGTTTGGATGCGTATATCGAAAAACCGATGGCTCTGACGATCGCAGAGGGACGCGAGATGGCCAACTGTGCTCGAAAACACAATCGAGTTACGCAAGTCGGAACGCAGCAGCGATCCAACCCGATGACGAACTGGGCCTGTGGGCTAATTCGCGACGGCAAAATCGGACACATCAAACGCGTCAAAACGATGAACTTCGTCGGACCGGTGCCGATCAATGTCACCGCCAAACATCCCATGCCCAAGGATGCGGGGAGCGATACCAAGTGGTGGGACACCTGGACCAACCAAGCTGAGTTCCATGATTACAACGCGAACTTATTCTATAACTGGATCAACTATGTGGACTATGACGGCGGTGGACGCAGTTTCGGGGTCACCGGATGGGGAGCCCACGCGTATGACCAAATTCAAAACGCACTTGGCACCGACGAGACCGGCCCCACCAGTATCACGTTGATGGAAAACGTTCGAACGTACGAAACCGGCATGAGTGACTTTCACCGGCCGACCGATGACGAGCCCGCTGCCGCGTTGGCGGATGAACCTAAGGAGATCACCGGGCCGGTCGGGCATTGCATTATGCGGTATGAAAACGGCACTGAAATTGACTTCTCTCTGACAAACGACCAAGGACCGTCTTTTGGCGCGGTCTTCGAAGGAACGCGGGGAAAGATCGAAATCAACCGTAACAAGGTTGCTTCGAATCCGAAAGAACTCACACAGAACGCTGGCAACCCCGGACAACTGAAGGGTTCGCAAAACGTACCTCACATCCAGAACTTTGCCGACTGCGTTAAAAGCCGAGCCAAGGCCAACGCAGGCATCGAAATCGGCCAGCGAAGCACTACGATTTGCTACCTGTTGAATATCGCTCGTGCAGTCGGCAAGGTGGGCGAACCGTTGCAATGGGATCCAAAGACCGAACGATTCACCAATTGCGACGAAGGCAACGCAATGCTTCAGCGTGAACGTCGCAAGGGCTGGGAGTTGCCGGCTTAGCCATCCCTGCTTCGTTGACAATCTGCCCCCTAATTCAGTTTGATTTTCCCCATGCGTCTGATCTTGCTCCTGCTGATCGCTTCAATCACTTCTTCTGGTTTTGCAGGCGAATCGCACTCCGACCGCACGAAGCCCAACATCATTTTCATGATGTCGGACGATCTAGGCTACGGAGAACTCGGCTGCTACGGGCAGCAGCAAATCCAAACACCTCGTCTAGATCAGATGGCATCGGAGGGTTTGCGTTTTACTGACTTCTACGCCGGCAACACCGTCTGTGCTCCATCCAGAGCAGTGTTGATGACGGGAAAGCACATGGGACACGTTCATGTTCGCGGTAACGCGGGCGGACCGGACATGTCGAAGCAGTCTTTGCGAGACGAAGACGTGACACTCGCCGAAGTTCTCAAATTGGCAGGCTATCGGACAGGCCTGGTCGGCAAGTGGGGGCTCGGCGATTTTGCCCTGGGCGGCGAAGCTGGCCTCCCTATGAATCAAGGATTCGACTTTTCATATGGCTACATGAACCAAGTTCACGCGCACAACTATTACCCTGAGTTCCTATGGAAACGTGACACGAAAGTACCGTTGCGGAATATTGTTCAACGGGCGAATCGATCTTACGGAGGTTTCACCGGTGGGTGGGCGACGAAGAGGGGCGACTATAGCCATGACCTAATTGCAACCGAAGCACTGCAGTTCATCAAACGGAACGTAAAACCGGATGCGGAAGCCCCGTTCTTTTTGTATCTGTCGATGACCATTCCGCACGCCAATAACGAATCCGGCAAAGAACTCGGCGACGGCCAAGAAGTTCCAGATTACGGCCAATACTCTGGTAAAAACTGGAGCGATCCGGACAAGGGCCAGGCGGCGATGATTTCTCGAATGGACGGTGACATCGGGCGAGTCCTCGACCTACTCGATGAGCTGAACATCGCCGAAGAAACACTTGTCATCTTCACCAGCGACAATGGTCCGCACGACGAGGGCGGGCATCATCCAGAAACATTCGATCCGGCCGGGCCGCTACGTGGGATGAAAAGAGCGTTGTACGAAGGTGGTGTGCGCGTCCCAATGATCGCTCGCTGGCCCGGCGTGATCCCTGCGGGCCAAACGACTAACCACGTTGGCTACTTCGGAGACATGATGGCGACGTTTGCTGAACTCGCGAGCGTGGATCCGCCCTCCGACCTTGACTCAGTAAGCCTGGTCCCAACTTTGACGGGCGATTTCGAATGTCAAAAAACGCATGAATATCTGTATTGGGAATTTTACGAGCAAGGCGGGCGTCAGGCCGTTCGTGCAGGCAGATGGAAAGCAGTTCGCCAACCCTGGATGACCGGCACTACTGAACTGTACGACCTCTCCAACGACATCGGCGAAATACACGACGTTGCATCCTCCAACCCCGAAGTCGTCGAACGTCTCGAAAAGATGATGAAAGAAGCCCACGTCGAACATCCCGATTGGCAGGCGCGGGGACGAGCTAGCAAGTAGCAATCGAGCGTCCAACAAAACTCCGTCAAATTCAACCTCATGACTTTTGCAACGAAACTCCCGATGATCCGCGCATTCAACGCCACACGCTTTGCAGCGATGCTTACTCTGCTTCTTTGCCTCACCCACGACACTGCCGCCGATGAGCCGACGCACACAAAGCGTCCAAACTTTCTCTTCATCGCGATTGATGACCTGAACGATTTCTCCGGATACATGGCGGACGAACCGGGCAACTTCCTGCAGACAATCTATCCAGACGCACGCGTTCGTGCGAAAGTCTGCCAGCGTTTGACACCCAACCTCGACCGCTTCGCCAAACAAAGCGCTCCGTTTCTACGCGCGTATTGTCCGAGCGCTCTATGCGGTCCCTCGCGCACGTCACTGATGACCGGCGTGCCGCCTTGCCGTTCGGGATACTACACTCACACCCGCCATTTCCGAACGTACGAAACCCTCAAAGACGCCGTCACGCTGCCACAACGTTTAAAACAGAATGGTTACTACACGACCGGTTTAGGAAAACTGTTCCACAAATCGGTCGGCGACGCCAATGGACCGATCAAAAACGACTGGGCCGACGCTAGATATTCCTGGTCGAGCTGGATCAACCACGCCAGCGGCTGTAACGGCGGTCGACCGAGTAAGTACTCGCCAATTAACGGTGGCAATATGGTCTTCGGCCCCTCGCGTCTAACAACGCAGGAATCAGGCGATTGGATGACCGCCGACTTTGCGGCCAGACTGTTGGAAACGGGGACGGCGGAAATTCGAAACGATAAGAAACGCGGTAAGGTCGGCCCCGATTCGGTAACCTTGCCGAATGACCAGCCGTTCTTTCTTGGTTGCGGACTCTTTCGCCCACACTTGCCTTTCTTTGCCCCGCAAAAATTCTTCGACCTGTTCCCAACGGACGAAATGACAGGGCTCAATCGATCATCACTTGACGCGATTGTTGCCGATCTGGATGACCTGCCTAGCGGCGCTCAACGGTTTAGCGATTTTGGCAGCGGGAAAATGAAAGTCGTGATGGAACACGCTCGGTCAGTTGGTGGCGTGAAAGCGGAAGTTCCCGCCTGGCGAGAAATGGTGCAATCATATCTTGCGTGTGTGGCGTTCGCTGATGCCTGTCTGGGACGATTGCTCGAAGGCTATGAACGGTCGCCCTATCACGACAACACCGTCGTATTTCTTTGGAGCGATCACGGATACCACTTGGGAACAAAATACCATGTTGCCAAACAGGCCCTTTGGGAGGAAGCGAACCGAGTACAGTTCATCGTTCATGATCCTCGTTCGCCGGGTTCACGCGATGGAAAGCCCCGTCGCCAATTGGTCAGCCTGAATGATCTCTATCCAACCATATGCGTGATGGCCGACACGGGTGTGCCCCCGACACTCGAAGCAGGAAAAGATATTGCATCTCTCATTGAAAATGCCGATGCCCCGCCCGTTCACCCACACCTCTTGATGACCTATATGGAAGGTAATCACAGCCTTCGCACGTCGACCCATAAATTGAATCGATACAACGACAACAGCATTGAACTTTACAACATGGTAAACGACCCCTTTCAGGTCACGAACCTTGCCGGCAAAGAACAAACACGAGCGTTACAGCAGGAGCTGCAAAATAGACTCAACGAGGCTATCGCCACCCGCCCGAAGCAAAGCCCACAAGAGCAACGCTCATCACATCCTGCGGACGACACTCTCTCGCAAAACAACAGGACGGAAACGGAAAACAACGATCGCCAAGCCATCCACCTGCTCGGTAGCGAATGGATGCGTGATCCCTACGTCGTCCTGCACCCCGACGGCCACTACTACATGACAAGTACACGCCTAGGTCACACGACCGGTGGTGTTCAAGGTATCGAAGTATGGAAGAGCAGCGATCTATCCAACTGGAAACGTCTCGGGGTGCCGTGGACGTTTGACGAGTCGAGCTGGATCAACACGCTGGCTCCCGTAATTGATTCCCAAAAAGACTTTTGGTTGTGGGCGCCCGAGTTACATTTCACGGGCAATCGATGGGTCGCGATTCACACGACCAATCGAAGAGTCTCCAACCTGCTAGTGTCTAAGGCTAAGGGGCAGGCATTGGAATCCGGCTTTCGCGAGCCCATGGAAGTTTCCTTCGGCCACCGACACGATCCGTTTCTTTTTGCCGACGACGATGGCAGCAATTGGCTTGTCTGGGCGTGCGCCAAGGTTGTCAAACTTGAGGCTGACTTCAGTGGATTCGACGGCGATGAATTCACGATAGGGCCATCGGATCGCAAGCTTGGACACGAGGGTTGTTCCATCCGCAAAATCGGCAAGAAGTACGTATTGTTTGGAACTGCATGGAGCAAGGACGAGCTACGGCAGGGAACTTACAACCTCTACTACTGCACCGCCGATCGTGTGACAGGGCCGTATGGGCCACGTCGATTTGCCGGACGATTTTGTGGGCACGGCACGCCGTTCCAAGACAAAACAGGACAATGGTGGACGACCGCATTTCGCAATGGCAAGCTAGAGAAAGATATCCAACGTGGTCAGTCCCTTTGCGACAATGGCAAAGCATGGACCTACAACGCTCAAGGAATGACTCTTGTCCCCCTGGAGGTTTCGCAAACGAACAATGGCGACATTTCGGTACGAGCGATTCCAGATCCCTATGCATCGCCGGGCCCTGAAGAGGTTCAATCGTTTTCCCCAGCCCCACGGAACGACACAGCATCGATGTAGCGATCCAGGAACATACGTTTTGGCACAAGCGTCTGTGCCCTCAAGAAAACAAGGTTTGAATTTACAGCGGTATGAGCGACCCGAGTTTACAGCGAGCATATTTCGACCAAGGCCTTAACTCCCCAGGTGGCGTTCCGGCCATGGCTAGCTATGTGTTGATGCCGAATGAACTCAAAACGCTTGGTATCGTGGTCGCCAGTACCCATCGTCCAGAACAACGCCACTCCCCAGCCCCGTACGCGTGGGCGAATCAATATAATGCCAATGCCTATTTCGCCGACGCTTCGCGATTGAAAGCGGAAATCGATGACCGACGCCTGCGTATTTCGATCACGGAGTCATGTATCAAGAGGGCAGTTGAAAGATTCAGTCCGGTGAAAGAATACGCGTCTGCGGACAAGCATCCCACCGTCGAACAGCTATTGATTAAAAGCGAAAGCACTCGATGAACGCAAGCAAATCAACATGTCTTTCTGGAGATCATTAGCGGAACCGGCAATCTTAGTTGCCCACTGACTATTACCGGGGCAAAGCAACCTGCTCGAACACGTACGCCTTATCGCCCACTGGACCAATTCGTCGCTGCGTCAAGGTCACCCAGAAGGCCCCTTTATACAGCAATTTGTCGCGAAGGCGCAGCGGCACACTAATCAAACTCAACAGTAGAAAAGCGTTTTACCAAGTCAGTCGAAAGACTTGTTTATGTTGAGTTGCTGCCGAACAACCATTTCCACCGAGATAGCGACAACAAACACCACTTCCCCCCCTACTTGATGCCTCTCTCCCCCAAGTTTTCTCGCCACTCGGCTGCTATGCTCACCCACGTTGCTCGTCCCGTTCACTGTCTCCTGCTTGTCGCTGCCTTGCATATTAACTGCTCTGCCGAGGTCGAAACCTATCCCGGCCCCGATGGAATTGACGCATCGGACCAATACTCGGTGACGGTACTTCAGGATGGCCAACGTTACCCGGCGTTTGTTTACAAGTCCACAACAACCTTTCATCGCGATAAACGAGACCGCACCACGTCGTGGACCACTTTTTCGTTTTCCAAGCCAATTCAGGTGGAAGTGACGAAACTCAAAGGTCGTGCCAAGTCGTGTGTCATTCGCCCCAGTCGTCAAAGCATCCAGGCAAGGGTTCGCGACAACACGGCGACCTTTATCATTGATAAGCCTCAAAAACTGTCGATCGAGTTCGACAACGATATCACGCACAGCATGCTACTTTTCGCAGACCCGATAGAGGAAGATTGCCCCGACCCAGCCGACCCAAACGTACTATACTTCGGTCCGGGGCAACACGACATCGGTATCGGGCGAGAGTTGCACCACAACCAAAACGTCTACATCGCCGGCGGCGCCTATGTTTGGGGTAGCTTTCGTGTTCTTGGCGACGAAGTCACCGTCCGAGGACGTGGAGTCCTTTCGGCCGGCAAGTGGCGGAAGTACGTTACCAAGGGAGATCCAGGCTCGGGGAGGCTTCACGACTTTAAGATGATCTATGGCCGCAGTGCAAATGACTGCACCTACGAAGGGATCACGATTGTTGACTTCCCATCGTTTGCCATGATCGCAGGCAAACACAGCGTGATTTCTAACATCAAAACAATCGGCTGGTATCACAACTGCGACGGCATCGCCATTTCCGAACACGGGCTTGTGAGCGACTGCTTCCTGAAGGTCAACGACGACGCACTGAAACTCTATTGGGATCACGTGCGGATCAACGACGTCACGATTTGGCAATACAAAAATGGTGCACCATTTCAGTGGAACTGGCACAGCATGTCACCACGTGATGTGCAAGTTCGCGACTGCGACGTCGTTCATATCGAATACGATCACGATGCAAACAACCGTGCCGTATTCAACGCGGCCAAAAAGCAGGGCGGACACCACCGCGATTTTCTCTTTGAAAACATCACCATCGAAGAGCCTCAACTTTGGCGGCTCTTTGCTTTCAACATGTCAGGTGATGCGAAAGTCTCGAAAACGTTGTTTCGAAACCTACGGCTTGCCGGACCGCCACTGCATCAGAACGAGATGCATGGCGACATCACACTACGGTTCGACAACGCGACTGTTGCAGGACGCAAGGTCAATACGCCAAAACAGCTCGGTTTTCCACAGTCCGACGCATCAATGATTCAGCTGCAATGATGAAGCTTTCCCAAAAGAAAACAGCTTGTTGTGGTGTAAAACCCCCGCGTTTACACGCAATGGAACCGTATCTCACGCTGGAGCTTTTGCCGGTCTTCGTCGCGTTTTCCACAACAAACACATGTCGAGAAAATGAGCCCTCATCCGTAAGCGTAGGAGGGAAGATTCAATGCTGACAACCAAAGAAGCGACCGAGACGATTTTGCGAGAGCGACTCTCTTTAACCACGCATATTTTTTGTGTAACCAACCACTATCATATCGCCGAGGACGTATTTCAAGAGATTTGCATGAAAGCGCTCGACCGGGCCAGCGAATTCGAGACTCCCAAGCATTTGCTGAATTGGTTTCGCTTGTGTTCACGGAATCGAGCGATCGACATTCTCCGAAATCGCGAGAGCCAGCAATTGGTGTTTTCAGAAGAGACCATGGAGTCGTTGGAAAAAACGTGGGACACCGACTGTAGCACGGATAAAAGCGATTTGCTCGATTTGCTTGTCGCCTGCATCGAAGAGCTCACTCCCCGCAGTAAAACTATTCTACAGATGCGATATTTCGACAATGTCCCCGGCGCGGAAATCGCCCGTCAAATGGGAAATAAGGTAGGGTCTGTCTACCAATCGATTTCACGAATCCACAAGTCACTTCAAAAGTGTATCGATCGGAAAGCGGAACTGACACAATCATGAACGAGCAACAGCGAGAACTGTTTCGGATACAGATAGCAACTTATCAAGACGGAACGATGTCATCCGACGACTTCCATGAGTTTGAGAAGTCTCTGCAGGAGGATCTCGAAAAAGCAAAACTGTTCATGCAAATGCAATCGCATTCTTTCACGATTGCGGAACTTTTCGCCCAAGACGCGATCACTGCAAATCAAGTGAATGGAGCTGTTTCTAGGAGCCTGAGACCTAGCCACCGCATCCTGTATGGCTTCTTAGCTATGGCGACGTGCTTGATTGCCGGTTTCGTGCTTCCGTTCCGGACTATGAAAAGCGGCCCCTCCGGTCATGCAACACTGACCTATGCCAATAGCTGTAGCTGGGGCGGAGGGCACGTTCCTGCGCGTGGAAACTACTTGCTTTACCATACTCCGTACGACTTGACGCACGGCGTAGTCCGCCTAGAGATGGGCGGCGGCAGCATTGTCTCGGTGGCCGCCCCTGCATCCTTCCAAGTTATTGATGGCTCTTCCATCGATCTTGAATCGGGCAAGCTCGTCGCCCGCATGCTGAGGGAGGAGTCGACACTTGAAGTCAAAGCAGGTGACCTGCTTGTTCGCGATAGGGGTAAGGCATTCGGAATGGAAGCAAACCGCAACGGAACCATCGACGTTACCGCACTGGACGGCGGCGTTGAGATCCGACCGTTCAATCAAATCGACAGCCGAAGAATAACTTATGAACGAGGAATGAGCATCGAGTACTCTGGACGGAGCAAGAGGGTTTCCGAAGTTCCCTTTGATGCGACAAAATACGAGGAGATTTGGCCGCTGGCGGCAGGTGTTGATGAAGTCTCCGACCTTATCGAGTTCGTGCCCCCTGCCGCTAGCCTTGACATAACCTCATTACAGGATGACCATAAGTTGTTCCTAATCGCTGAGCAACTTGATCGCCAAGTGGAGCAGGAGATTCCGTTTGCCGTTCTCGAGCCAGGCTTGGATTGGCCCAAAGTGAAGGGGCCTCGACGTTCAATCGAACCGGGCGAAACCCTAAGTAGCTATCTGCTAGTTTATCAGCCCTTAGCACCAACCGATCCAACCATCGAGCGGCGCATCTCTCGCAGCGGAAGTATTACTTTCGAAAACCCGATTCGAGGTGTATCCATCTGGAGGAATCAACTCAAACGCACCGACAAAGTCTTTGGACTCCCCGATGTAGACTACTCCGCGATCGAGTTTCGTCACCTTGAGGACAAAGCTACAGAAGAAGGTCTACTGTCTGGCGATACGATTGTCATCAGCGAGGACGGGCGAACGATCAACTTCACCTTCCATGTCGGCGCTGGCCGCGATCACCTGCGGATCTTTGTGCTTCCTCAACTTTGAGCCCCCCCGCGAAGTCAAGTAGACCTGCTCTTGTCGCCAAACGCGAAACCAACACGGCCGTGTCGTGCGTCCAAGGAACCTTGGTCCATCCTGCTTGCTGCGGATCAAGGTGGGAAAGCATTGGCGTTTTCAACCGCTGCAGCGTTTCGACGATGTCGGACAATTGAATTGAGGGAAAGAAATCCTTGATATCGAAATGTGCCACAAACTGTTGGCCAACGTGTGCCGACGCATTCGCAAAAATCCCGAATGATTTTGTCTCGTTGTTTTTCCGACAACCCATCATGCTTGCGGGCATCGTCGCCAACGCAGGGTCAAGGCACGTTTCGAGTAGCACACGTTGCAAGTTTTTTAGGCTCATCCGACTGACGGGTGCGCAAGGCTGAGTGCGATTGAAAGTTCGGCATATGGAAGTAATAGTGTGGACATGCCATCTTCCAAGGAGATTTCTCAAGTCTTCTTTGAAAAACGCACATGTCCACCACCTAGTTGTATCAGTTCTTTGGCATCCGTGGCTACCGGCAGACCCGGATCGAGTTTACCGGAGGTGTCACGCGATTTCATGTCGAGCCAAGTGAAAAGGCGGTTTGCTGTCCAATGTGCGGCAGTCGAAACGTGATCCGTCGAGGGTTCAAGCAACGAGAATTTCGGGCTTCTCCGATCGGCCTGAAACAGACCGTCGTCGTCGCCGCCTTGCCTCGTGTGCAGTGTCATGACTGCCGGACCATTCGCCAAATCAAAATTAATTTTGCCGACACCCGCCGAAGCTACACCAAGGGCTGGGCCAGATACGCTCTGCAGCTGACCCGCAGCATGACGATTACCCTTTGCTGTGTGGCTACTTGACGACGCAACAGAGAATAGCGAACGTCGGTCTGCGAACTGCGATAATAATTGGCGAAGGACTGCGAAGTTTGCGTTAATCGCGGCGATGCAGCAGGCAAAATCGTGCCGGAAAGATGCCAAGGGACGGCCCCGGTTGCCGGCCTACTGACGCAATTCGTCGCGCCCTCGGCCAGCCAATCCTGCCGACCCATCTCTCAGAAACTCCCGCGCTCTGGGGCTACCAGGACGCTGCCGGGCTAACAAACCTGTATCCCATACAGGCACCGAACAACCGCGGTCGAAAGACCCAATCTTGAATTGCTAGGTGCTGCGGGTGTCGGCCAGGTATGACACTAGAGAGAAAGAAAAAACTCTTTCCTGGAACAAAATAGGCAACCTGGATTGTCTTGGGGAAAATTGGGAGTTCGCTTCTATTCCTCAATCTGGAGAGTGTCATGGCCGGTAAACTCAGCGGTAGTCGACGTCGTTCCTACACAAAGTCGCGTGCCAAGAACCGACAGCATTTGCAGAAGCCAAGTGGTGCCATCACGAATCGCGTTACCAAGGTCGGTGGTGACCGATTTGCAATCGTTTCTATCGATCCAGCTAAGAATCGCTCGGAATGGATGATGGCCGATTACTTCGGGAAGCTGCTCATCGAACCGCAAACGCTTGAACATCAGTCTGGACATTTCAAGGCTGCCATCGTACTCGTTCGCCAAGCTCAGCAAGAGCATCAAATCAAGGACACGATTGTCGTCGTTGAACGAACCGGGAACTACCACCTCGCACCGAAACGTGCCTTCGCCAGTGCCGGTTTCGAGACACGCGTGGTGCATCCTTTTGCAACCAAACAGTATCGGATGCCAGCTGATCCAGGCAACAAGACCGATGAGACTGATTTACACGCGCAACATCGTGCAGCAGTTGCTGGATTCGGTCTCTGCGAGCGAGAGCTCCCAATCACCTATCGTGAATTGCAACTTCGATCGCGCCATCGGCGTAACCTCGTAGAGAAATCGTCGAGCCTTGCGTGTCAAATACGTGATAACCTGCACTTGTCGATGCCAGGGTATGCCGCCTTGTTTGATCGACTGCTCGAAAATCACACCGCGATGTCGGTCGGCCGTTGCTGCGAGTCACCTGCCAAGGTGCTCAAGCTCGGTCGCGATGGCATCTGTAAGCGGTTACGTAACGAGTCAATACGATGCAACCAGCGCGCCATTGACAAGATTCTCAGTTGGGCATCGCAATCCGCTGATGCTCCGATTCAAGATGGAGCATTGCACCACGCGATATTTAAAGACTTGGACGAATTGAATCAGCATTTGAACCGGCAAATTACGGCGATTGAGAGGGATCTGGCGAGCGTGCTTGTTCAAACACCGTATGTACGATTGATGGCGATCCCTGGAATCAATGTCGTTTCAGCAGCAGATCTCGCTGCCGAGATGGGTCCTATTGATGGATATGCGAACGCCAACGCAATCACTGGAAGATGCGGTTTGTTTCCATCGCGGCACCAAAGCGATCAAACAGACTCTAGCGGACCAATCATCCGAAAGGCGAACCGACGCTTGCGGTGCGCGTTGATGCGAATCGCGGACAACCTCGCTGCCCATTGCGCGTACTATCGTGGACTTGCAGAACAGGACTTCGCACGCGGAGTTGATATTCGAGCGAGTCGTGTAAAGACGGCGAAGAAGATTTCCAGGTTAGCCTTCGCGTGTTTGGCTGGGGATCAACCGTTGAAACATCCAGCCTTTCGCTCGCCCGATTCGATTTTGGAAAAACTTCGCGAGTTTCATCGACTACATCAAACACCAATGCAGCAAGTCTTGACTGACCTGACAAGAGCTGTGGAACAACTACCAGGTCACACCCAAGGTCACGAAGCAACGGTGGTGTCAAAGGTGCTTCGTGAACACGCGAAACGCAAACGAGCTCCCGTTGGCATTGGAAAGCTTCTGACAGCCGTTCTTGCTAGGCTCGGAGTAAGTCCAAATGACGTAAGCAAAACCAATTCACTAGAACCTGAGGATCGGCCCTGAACCCAAGTGAGGATCCACACCGTCTTCGTCGGCCGTGGCATTCCTGTCTTTCCGGTGCATGACGCTCTGACGGATCACCACCGCCTGATATGGCAGTTTGGGGTCGTTCCTCTTATGTATCACCTGTATGGCGAGAACGTGATCATTGACGTCAGAGAGGATCCTCAAATGGGATCGGAGCAGTTCAATCAGCGCCCTTCAAAAATCCACCAACCGGTGGCACGAGGAATGTACGCAATCACAGAAAATTTTCGCGTAGGACTTGAAATCCCCATGGCAGTCAGGTATCCGCTCTGCTGATCGTCACGAAACAAACTTCTACGTTGAACCAAGCCCTTCAAATGGCTTGAGAAAGAAAACCGCCTTTGCGCTAAAGCCTCGCTATTTCCGTATCAGAGACATGGTCAAAATAAAGGATCAACTAATCGGTAGACTCGACTCTGCGGATTTGCTCGGTATGCAATCGGAGTTGATTCGACTTTTCGGAGAAGACGAATGAGCATCAAGGACGAGACGGTCTTTTCCGACCACGTGCGAGAACTTCACGAAGGCACGTTCGAGAATGAGCAAGCAATCCTAAAACACCTGCACGCTGTGGTGCGGCGAAGACTCAAGGCAATCGGTCAATGGAATTTGCCGCCCAAGTATCTCGGTTATGATGGAGAGTCCTGGGAGCAGTCGGGGGCGATGGATGACTTGGTACAAGACGCCTACCTGGTCTGTATCCTGAAACGGCTTCCAAGGTTGACCGAGCAAGTCGAAAAGACGGGGACCTGCTGAGCGTCGCTTGTGATCAGATCGAGACTCGCTTGCAAGCCGAACTGGTGGTACTGCTGAAACCAAACTTCGATACCTCGTACACCGATCTGGCGATCGTTGCCGAGCACCGGATGGACTACAGCACGGGGCTTGCTGCCGATGCGAGTGGCCCTGGGGCGTCTGATTCAGAAGCACCACCATCGCTTCCGCTCAAGAGCTCCTTGCCAGGACAACTTTTGCTTCAGCGAGACGGTGAGGAGTTCGACCTCGTCTATTACCCAGCTTCGGCGGACGAGCAGGCGCCGAAATTGGTGAGTGCAGCGGGGCTGAAAGTGAAAGATGGGTACTGGGACGTGGGTGCTGACGGTGTTCGCACTTGGTCCCAGCCGCTGTCGAGCGAAAAGGGTCACGTGAGTTTCATTATTGGCGGATCCGCATTCGACATCCAAGTTGGAGACGAGTGAGCCGTTGGCTGTGAAGCCTCGGGTGACTTGGATCGCAAAAACAAATCGGAGAGCGAGCATGCCTGGACAAGCAAAGGCGACACCGATTCGGTTGAGCCAGAATCAGATTCGATCGAACCCTGTTCTGGCCAGCATCCGAGAATACAACCGGGGCAGAGGTAGGCGAGACCAAGAACAGCGGCAACTCGCGAAGTTATTGCAGTTGCAAGACGAAGGCGTCGTTCTCCATCGAATTCCGACAATGATTCGAGTTGATTCCTCGATGTTGAAAACGACCCGCAGCAACATCGGCGTCGTCGGTTTAGTCGTCGACAACCAGGGGCAAGGTTACGTCACCAAGCTAAAGGTTGTCCCCAATCCAACCTGGGACATTTCAGTAGATCTTCCGTTTCGTCCCGTTCACATCCAGAACTTGTTGCTTCGGGTTCTCAGTGGATCGGATCTTGATGACAGCTTGCCAGAGCTGTTCGCCTACAAGATCACCGACTCACTAGCGGAGCGTTGTGAGGGTGATTCGATGGACATCGCGTGTCTGCTCGCCATCTTCAATGCAAGCACGAACCACGAAGACATCCTGCTGCGTGCCGTAGCAGCGGTCGTATCTCCAGTGAATGATGAAGAGCACTACGGCCTGTTGGAGGCATCTAAATCCGTGTCGTCAAAATTGGATGCGTTCTTAAGAGAGTTTGGCTCAGGTTCGCTACTGGTTCGGCACGCTGACGACGAAGCCGCGGCCACGTTCGACGCCCACTTTGATCAAGTCTGGCCAGTAAGAACGTTGTCAGATCTGGCAGATTGCCTAGCCGAAGCTGATTTACTGCGATCGTTTCTGGGTAAAACCACGCTTAGAAGCGGTCATGGCAACGCCATAGCCAGTCAACTTGAGTGCTGGCTTTCGGACGAATCCCAGTACGATCGAGCAGAGGTTTTTCTCAACCGAGTTAGACGTAGGATTGACAACGAAACGCCCATCAAGATCTGCCTCGAAGTACTGTCGGCCGAGGAAGATCTGCACCGCCATCGCGGCAACTTTGATGCTGCAATAGCACTTCGAGAAGAGCGGGTCAAATTGACAGAACAACCTTTCGTATCGAGCTACGAGCGAGAGGCGGACTCAGACAATCGACACGCTGCCGCTTTATACGACGCCCACCGGTTTCCAACTGCCATCGAATGTTTGAAACATTGGCACAAACGTATTGAACAGGACCCCAAAATCTGTTTGCCTGAGACCCGCGCAAAGCTCCTAAACACACTCGCTCGCTGCTTGGTGATCGTGGAAGATGTTACCTGGGAATCGCTATTTGAACTTTCGATACAGATCCAATCCGTATGCGATCCGTGCAATTTGCCAGTTACTCAAAATTTCCTCGTGCACGGATATTTGAAGGCACAGAAATTCGAGCGGGCCAGGACGGTACTTGAAAAGAACATAGACAAGGCAAATGCATTTCAGATCTGGCTATCAGCTGAATGTTCTCGACAAGCGGGAAAAAAATGGACCGAACAGCAATGCGAAGCAGCCATCGCAATCGCCCCAACCTTTCACGTTCGTGGTTTCGCGTGTCAAGCAATCGCCCGGCAAGAAGGCCGCGACGCTCACTCCCGATTGAAATATTTTGGTCACGCAAGTCGAGCTTTCTCATATGGAATGGAGCGAGACAAAACTAACATCAAACGCGTTTTGCATATCTTCTGCTCACTGGCGATCGCCATTTTATCCCATGACCGGTCAGCTCTACGTTCGGAATTAGATGAGTATCACAACTTGACGGCTAGCAATGCTTTCAGAGGCATCCGCGATTGGTACGAAAGGGAGATTGCGCAGCTTGAGAACGATCAAGACTGGGCGTCTATCGAACGCCTGTTTCGCAAAGTCCCACACCTATGAACACCGAAAACAAAACTCTCGATTCCTCGCATAAGACGTGAGTCTTGAAAGTCATTGCGAATGACTTGCGGCTGTCACAACGTGCTGTGGGTTTCCGACGTTGCCACTAAGACTAGCTTGTAGAAAATCGCTACATAGCTGGACACGGTGTTCAGACAGAACCTCTTTGCTCATCAGATCGACTTGATCAGGAAGCCTGAATCACACCCTGATAGATGAGCAGCAACTGCAGCTCGAGCAAATAGACGATTCAGCATGATCTTACAAGGACGTCAAACACAAAGTTCACTTCAGCTAGTTTTCCTTAACGGGCGAAGGTAAGCAGACATTGAGAGCGACAAGCTAAATATCCCTCCGTTTCGCGCTACATATAGGTGACGGTGGCGGCGTAGCTACCGACGTTTACCTATTCACCTTTTGGAAGTGCAACCATGTCGCATGTGGTGCAGATTGAGACCCAAGTCCGGGACGCTACGGCGGTTCGGGCTGGGTGCAGTCGACTCGGGCTCGACGAGCCGGTCGAAGGAGAGGTGAGGCTGTTCAGCGAGACCGTGTCCGGACTGGCAGTGCAGCTTCGTGATTGGCGGTACCCGGTTGTCTTTGATCTCGACACCGGTGAAACCAAGTTTGACAACTATCAAGGCCACTGGGGCAAGCGAGAACGTCTCGACGAGTTCTTGCAGGCCTACGCCGTCGAGAAGGCCACCCAGGAGGCTCGGCGAAAGGGTTACGGCGTGACCGAGCGGCTTCGTGAGGATGGCTCGATCCAGCTCACGATCCAGGTGGGCCAAGGGCAAAACGGTCAGGGGCAGATCGGAGGTGCGTCGTGAAGCAGATCACCATCCTCGTCGCCGCCGACGGTTCCTCGACCATCGAAACAACCGGCTTCACCGGTGCCCAGTGCCAGCAAGCCAGTGAGTTCCTCGAAGAGGCTCTCGGCGAGCGGCAGAGCCATCGGCTCAAACCGGAGTACTACCAACCGGTCGCCAATCAACAATCACAGCAAGCCCGGCAGTCCTAGGACCCGCCGGGCTTTTTTCATTTCTATATCACCAACATCAAAAGGTCTTACCATGACACTCACCGAATCGGTGCGTGAGTTGATCGATGCCTGCTTCACGGGCATCTGGATTCGATCGCACGAACACCAAGACGCTTTGGCCGAACTACTCGCACTCTGTGGGCACGAGCAATGGCGTTTGATGACCTGGGACATTGAACGCGGGGTGATTCCCGCAGACGATGCCGCCGAGGCAGGCAATAGCCAGGATCCTCTGGCGGCACTGTCGTCACTGGACGGTCATGCCAATGCGTCCGAGACGACCATCTTGGTCCTGACGAACTTTCATCGATTCCTGCAATCACCCGAGGTGATCCAGGCGGTGACGCGGCGTGTGATTGACGGCAAAGTCAGCCGCTCGTTCGTCGTCGTGCTGGCGCCGGTAGTCCAGTTGCCGGCGGAGTTGGAAACACTCTTCGTCACCGTGGAGCACGCTCGCGCCGACCGCGAGCAACTCACCGAGATCGCTCGGGGAGTCGCGACCGCGGACGGTGAGTTACCCGCCGGCGGTAAACTCGATGCGGTGCTCGACGCCGCGACCGGGCTGACACGCTTGGAATCCGAGAACGCATTCTCGCTTTCCCTGGTGCGTCACGGGCGACTGCAGCCCGACGCAATCTGGGAACTCAAGACGCAAACGCTCAAGGACTCGGGGCTGTTGACACTGCATCGTGGCGGAAGCGATTTTGCCAGCCTCGGTGGCCTGTCGGCCCTGAAGGCGTTCACCCGTCGAGCGTTGATGCGAGGACGGAGGCAGGTCACCTCGCAGGCTCGTGTTGTCAAAGCACGCGGCGTCATGCTGTTGTCGCCGCCGGGGTGCGGCAAGAGCGAGTTCTGCAAATGCCTCGGCAACGAGGTCGGGCGTCCGGTCTTGAGCTTAGACGTGGGGAGTTTGATGGGCTCGTTGGTTGGTCAATCCGAACAGCGGACTCGGCAAGCCCTGCAGACGATCGACGCAATGGCTCCCTGCGTGTTGATGATCGACGAAGTGGAGAAGGCGTTCGCCGGTGCCGCTTCGGGAGGCATCAATGACAGTGGCGTGTCCTCAAGGATGATGGGCACGTTCCTGACATGGCTCAACGATCATGAGTCGGACGTCTTCGTCGTCTGTACCGCGAACGATGTTCAGCGTCTGCCGCCGGAGTTCAGCCGGGCCGAACGGTTCGACGGCGTGTTCTTTGTCGATCTGCCCGGCCGCGAGCAGAAGGATGAGATCTGGCGACTGTATCGCGCGGCATTCGGAATCAATGACGATGAGTCCCAGCCCGTTGACGAGCAGTGGACCGGTGCGGAGATCAAGTCATGTTGTCGCCTAGCGGCGTTGCTGGACGTCCCGCTGATTCAAGCGGCGGAAAACGTCGTGCCGATCGCAACAACGTCCGCGGAGTCTGTGGCACGGTTGCGGCGATGGGCAAACGGTCGGTGTTTGTCGTCCGATCATGTTGGCGTGTTTCGACATGAAGAAACGGCTTCTCCAAAACGACGAAGCGTCAATTCGCAGCCTTCGATCAATTGACGCCGGCAAGTCACCCTAGCGGGACCAATCCCCGAAAATTGCAATAGACGCAATCGCTTCACAGGCAAACCTTGACGCAATGCCTCTGCGGAAACATCGAGAGATCCTTTGTGGTTCTCTCAGCTCGTCACCATTTTCACATCACGCAACACAGGAGGTCTCAGTTCAGAAACCTTGACATGCGGAGGCCCCGCGTGTTCTCAATTTGAAATTTCAAGTCTTTCTCCACAGAAGCCCCGCCGACGTCGTAGTCGGAGGGGCTTTTTTAGTGGAATCTCTTTCTTTGTCTCGAGGAATACCATGAGCACTACACTCAACAACGCAAGTCAGCCCGAACCGACGTTGGAAATCGAAAATCCGCTAGCCAGTGTCGGCGAACGATTACAGACAGAAACCACTGCGGTGCGTTTGAAGATCCACTGGCCGAGCGTTCGCAAGACGCTCAGCAACGATCAAAACTCGGATCGCTGCGGGAACATTCGACGCTGACACCAAATCGGTATCAGCATCGAAGAAGCTGTTCGATACGAGCCATCCCGCTTTCCGGGCGGCGACCACCGTCCGCAAGCAGGCCGCTGGACTACTGGAACTCAACACCTAGCTG